>CAIYPG010000064.1 GCA_903928055.1 uncultured beta proteobacterium
GCGTGGATAAAAGAATTTATTATTAATTTGATAATAAACGGGCCCTGATATTGATCGGCCCGCACCCAAGGAGAAGGCAACATGGCAGGCGCATTGCACGGCACACGGGTCATCGATTTCGGGCAGTACATGGCGGGACCGATGGCAGGCATGCTGCTGGGGGACCAGGGCGCGGATGTGATCCGTGTCGATCCGCCCGGCGGCCCGCGCTGGAACACCCCGGCCAATGCCACCTGGAACCGCAACAAGCGCTCCATCGTCCTCGACCTGAAGAAACCGGCTGACCTGGAAACGGCGAAGAAGCTGATCGCCTCGGCCGATGTGGTGATCGAGAACTTCCGTCCCGGCGTGATGGAGCGCCTCGGCCTCGGCGCAGCGGCCATGACGGCTGCGAACCCGCGCCTCATCTACTGCTCGCTGCCCGGCTTTGCATCCGACGATCCGCGCGCGCAGGTGCGCGCCTGGGAGGGCGTGCTCGGGGCGGCGACTGCGACCTACACCTATCGCCACGATGATTCGCCCGCGGACACCGCGAATCGTCCGGTGTACACGGCGATTCCGTTCTCCTCGGCCTACGGCGCCTTCCTCTCGACGGTGTGCATCTCCATGGCGCTGAATGCCCGCGAGCGTTCCGGCCTGGGACAGGTGATCGAAGTGCCGCTGTTCGATGCCACGTTCACGGCCATTGGCATGCGTGGCATGAAGGTGCATGACCAGCCCAAGTCGCATCCGGCGTTCAACTGGAGCCGCCAGGCGCTGTGCAAGGATGGTCGCTGGGTGATGTATGTGGCGAACAATTTCCGCCACACGGATTTCCTGAAGGCCGTGGGTGCCGACGAATGGATCAAGGCCGGGCTGTCGCCCGAGCAGCTCGCGCAGAAATTTGCCGACCTGTTCAAGACGAGGACGTCACTCGAGTGGGAGAAATTCTGCGAAGGGATCGGCACCGAATGCGTCACCGCGAACAACAGCGCCGAATGGCTGCAGCACCCGCAGGCGCTGGGCTCGAACATCATTGCCAACTTCACTGATCCGGAGCTCGGCAAGTTCCGCGGCCCCGCGATCAATGCGCGGCTCTCCGACACGCCGGGCTCGGTGCGTTCGCCGCGCCCGAAGCTCGATGCCCATCGCGATGAAATCCTGCGCGAACTGGCCACGCCGCGTAACACCGCTGCGACCGCCGCAACGGACGCCACGTTGAAGCAGGCCCTGAAAGGCGTGAAGGTGCTCGACCTCTGCATCATCCTCGCCGGCCCGGCCTGCGGCCGTACGCTGGCCGAGTTCGGGGCCGACGTGATCAAGATCGACGATCCGCGCCGCCAGCCGCTGCGGTTCCACAACGACGTCAACCGCGGCAAGCGCACCCTGCTGCTCGACCTGAAGACGAAGGAGGGCATCGACATCCTCTGGAAGCTCATCGACCAGGCCGACATCATCCTGCAGAACTATCGCAAGGAAGCCGCCGACCGCCTCGGCATCTCGTATGAGCAGGTGAAAAAGCGCAAGCCCTCCATCGTGTATGCCTCGATGAACACCTTCGGCCAGACCGGCCCCTATGCCGGACGTCCCGGCCACGAGCAGATCGGCCAGTCGGTGTCGGGCATGCAGATGCGCTTCGGCGGCGACCGTCCTGTGCTCGCGCCATTCCCCGCGAACGACTACGGCACCGGCCTCATGGGCTGCTACGCCGTGACGCTGGCGCTGCTGAACGCGCGGCGCACCGGCCGCGGCCAGCATGTGGATACCGCACTGGCCTACACCGCCAGCATGTTGCAATCGCCCTTCCTGCTCGATTACGCCGGCAAGCAGTGGAACGAACCGAAAGGGCAGGCCGCGCTTGGAAGCAGCCCGCTGCATCGCGCCTATGAAACCGCGAAGGGCTGGGTGTTCCTCGCCGCACGCGAAGGCGAGATCGCAAAATGCTCCGAGCTGGCCAATGTCGCCGGCCGCACCGGCGCCGCGCTGGAGCAGGCACTGGAGCAGGCCATGCGCACCCGTACTGCCAAGGAGTGGGTGACGGCGCTGACCAACGCCGGCATCGGCGCGCACCATCTCGTCGAAGACCTCGACACGCTGATGCAGGACCCGCTGGTGGTGAAGCGCGGCCTGAGCATCACGCGCGAACACGACGAAGGACAGGGCCGCATCACCCAGACCGGCCCGGCCTCACGCCTCTCCCGCACACCACCCGTCCCCGGCAACCCCGCACCCAAGCCCGGCTCGGATGCCAAGAGCGTGCTGGCTGACATCGGCATGGCCGACGAACTGGACCGGTTGGTAAAGGCAGGTGTGCTGGTGACGGACGGGATCAAAGCCGGCGTCTGACTCCCATTTCCCCCCTTGCGAAGCGGGGAGGTGAGACGGGGAATTCGGGCAGCATGCTGCCCGCATGTCGAGCGGCCTTCCGGCGCAACGGAAGGCGCGCCCTGCAAAGGGCGCGGGGTGGCGCGGGTTTTCAAGAACTCTTCTCAATGAGGGATGACCCGGTGCAGCCGAGTCGGTCCAGCCGAGCAGGCCAGCAGCGCTTTCATACGAGTTGCACAACGATGCTCGCCGTAATGGTGCGACAAATCCGCCGGGAAATGATAACTTAATGGTTATTCAATTAAGCGAAAATCGATTACGGCATCTGCTGGAGCGATGTCGCGACGGAGAACATTTCTTCATGTCTATTTACATGGTTCAGCATGTCTTTGCGCGTCCGGACTGGGAGGCGGAATGGAACGCGTGGTATGCGGGCAATTTGAGGGTGTTGATGAGTGTCCCGGGTTTTCGCACAGGCCAGCGTTTCAAGGCGGTGGACGGGGCGCCCCCCCGTTACATGGCGATGTACACGGTGGATTCGGCCGATGTGTTCGAGACACAGTTCTACAAGGACTCGGGTGGCGGAGGGGTGGCCAGTCAGCGATTCAGGCCGGCTTATCAAGTCTGGATTCGCAATCTTTTCGAAAACCTTGCGGTGGCGCCAGCCGTCAAGGAGGGCGAATGCCTCGTGATGCTGGACGCCGATGCGCCTGATCCCCAACTCCCTGGAGTGCCGCTGGCGATGATGAAGTCCACCGGTTTCCACAAGACCACACCCTGGCGCGGCCTGGCCAGCGTCAGTGAGGCACGGGCGCAAAGTCTGCCCGAGACGGACGGACTGATCCTCTACAGGCCTGTCACCAGCCAGTTGCCGCAGCTTTATTGATGATGTTCGAAGCGTCAGCGAGCGATGAACGTCGGGCCCTGCTGATGGTGTGGACCGATATTCCCGCGGCGCTGGAGGTCGATTTCAACGACTGGTACGACCGGGAGCATATGCGTGAGCGGGTCGAACTGCCCGGATTTATCCGCGGGCGCCGCTTCGAGGCCGTTTCCGCCAATCCCAAATATCTTGTTGTCTACGAGGTGGAAAGCGCGGACGTTCTTTTTTCAGAGCCCTATTTGCGGTTGAAGCAGAATCGCGACGCGCGCAGCCTTCGGTTCGTGCCTGCATTCACCAATACGATCAAGGCCACATGCGACATTGTCGCCCATGCGGGGACAGGAGAGGGCGGGTGGCTGGCTGTGCTGCCCCTCAGCCTGGAGGCTGGCAAGGCGGAGACGTTTCGCAGGTGGATCTCCGAATCCTTTTGCGCAGAGATTGTGCAATGCCCCGGCATTCAAACGGCGACCTATGCCTCGGGCAACGAGCGCGCGCGCAAGCGTTCCGCTCCCCACGACATGCGAAGCACCGATCGCCATATGGAGGATGTCGTGATGATAGAGGCCTCCAGCGAGCATGGCATGACGACGGCCCTGTCGCGACTCAACGATGCTGTGCTGGCAGGAAAGGGGGCACGCGCCCAACTGATGAATGGTCCCTGCGTTTTTCGGATGATCTACTCCCTGCGTTCCTTGAAACATGTGGCCCGGCCCGGGCAGCAATGATGGGATGCGAAGATGATATGCAACAGAAGGAATTCCAATGACGTCCAGTCTATCCAGTCCATGGGCGGACATGAGTGAGCCACAGCAGTTTGACGTTGTGGTGGTGGGTGGGGGCATTGCCGGCCTGGTGGCCGCAAACCGCGCTGCACAGCTCAATCTCAAGGCGGTGGTGCTGGAGCAGGGGGAGGACGAAAAGTACCTGTGTAATACGCGCTTCACCGGCGGGACGCTGCACATCTGCCTGCGCGAAATCACGCTGGACGAAGAGACGCTAAGGCTGAAGATACTGGAGTCGGGCGGAGGGTTTATCCAGCCCGAAATCGCGCAGGTCATCGCCCGTGAAGGGCGCCGCGTGGTCCGCTGGCTGCAGGACGAAGGCATGCGCTTCATGCGCGCCAGTGCCTCTGAGTACCACAAGTGGGTGCTGGCGCCCCCCGGGCGCAGCCGTCCCGGTTTGGACTGGGAGGGGCGCGCGGGTGATGTGCTGCTCCGCACGTTGGAAGCGCGGCTTATTTCGCGGGGTGGAAAGGTGGTGCGCGGCGCGCGTGCCGATACACTGATCATGGATGGCGGGCGTTGCGTCGGCGTGGTGGCGGAGCAACGTGCCGGTAAAACGCCGTATCGTGCCAGGGCGGTCTTCATCGCGGATGGCGGGTTTTCCGGCAATGCCGAGCTGGTTGAAAGGTACGTCTCCCGACGGCCGGAACGCCTCAAGCAGCGCGGCGCAGGCACCGGCAAGGGCGATGGCATGCGCATGGCAGAGGCGGCCGGTGCGGCATTGGTCGGCATGGATCGCTTCTACGGCCACACGTTGTCGGTAGACGCAATGAAGAATGACATGCTCTGGCCCTATCCCTATCTGGACAGCCTGGTCACGGCCGGGATCGTGGTGGATTCTGGCGGGCGCCGCTTTGTTGACGAAGGGCGCGGGGGCGTTTATGTGGCCAATGCAGTGGCTGCCCTCGAGGACCCGCAAAGTGCGCACGTGATATTCGACCAGGCCATCTGGGAGAAGGCCGGGCGCAATGGTCTGATTGCGGCCAATCCCCACGTCGAACGGGAGGGGGGCACCATTCATCGCGCGGATACGCTGGATGCACTGGCAGGTCTCGCCGGTCTGTCCGCCGATGCGTTAACTCGCACCATCCTTCAGTACAACGAAGCTGTCTCCGGCAAGGAACAGCCAGGCATCTTGTCGCCGCCGCGGTACAGGGAGAAATTTGATGCCTGTCCAATTCTGAAGGGGCCGTTTTATGCCCTGCCCATGTGCGCGGGCATCACTTACACCATGGGTGGCATCCAGGTGAATGCCAACGCCCAGGCGGTACGCCCCGACGGCAGCGCCATCGGAGGCCTGTATGCGCTGGGTTCGGCAGCGGGCGGAATCGAGGGTGGTCCGGAGGTGGCCTATGTGGGCGGTCTCGCCAAGGCTGGAGTGACCGCGCTGATGGCCGCCGAGCATCTCGCCGCAGAAAAGATATGAATCTGGAGTGAATGAGTGCCTGCATCCGCCCAAGGCATCGAAGCAAGCTGTCGCTTATGATGCATTGGTAGTTTGTCGGGACAGAAGAAACAATTAATGATTGTTCAGTCAGGAGGATTTGTCATGCGTATTGCTAGCGTTTTCTTTGCGGTTTGCCTGTCGCTGCTTGGTGTTTCATCGGCGTGGTCAGCGTATCCGGACAAGCCTGTCCGCATTCTGATCGGCTTCACCCCGGGCGGGGGCACCGATACGCTGGCCCGACTGGTGAGCGTGAAATTGACGGAACGCTGGGGTCAGCCCGTACTGGTCGAGAACCGCCCCGGCGCTGACGGCGACATCGCGCTGGAAGCGCTGATGCGCGCGGCACCGGATGGCTACACGCTGGTGTTTGCCACGAACGCGATGACCATCGCCCCTGCCCAGCGCAAGGTGAGCTATGACCCTGTGAAGACGTTCGCTCCCATATCGGTGGCTGCGTTCTCGCCGGGCTTGCTGGTGGTGAGGGCATCGTTGCCGGTCAATAACATGAAGGAACTGATCGAGTATGCCAAGGCCAGGCCGGGGCAACTGAACTTCGGATCTACCGGCGTGGGAACGACACCCTACCTGCAGATGGCGCTGCTCATGAAGCTTACCGGTGCCAAAATGGTCAGCATTCCCTTCAAGGGAACGCCCATTGCGGCCATCGTGGCAGGCGATGTCGATCTGGGTTTTTCCGCGATACCGGCCAGCATGCCCATGGTCAAGGCCGGCAAGCTCAAGGCGCTGGGGGTGACCACCCGGACGCGTGCAGCCATGCTGCCCGATGTGCCCACGCTGGCCGAGGCCGGCTTTCCCGGCAACGAGGCCAACACCTGGTACGCATGGCTGGCACCGGCCGGCACACACCGGGACATCGTCAACAAGCTCTATACCGATTTCACCTGGTCGATGAAGGATCCCGTGCTTGGTCCGCGTATTGCCGAGCTGGGCTTCGTCCCTGTGCTCAGCACGCCCGAGGAGTTTCTGGAGACACTGAAGAGCGACACTGCCATGTGGGCAGAGTTGATGAAGTCGGTGGAGGTGGTGAAGTGAGGGGTGCAGGGACTTTGAGGCGTGCATCAAGAGTGGAGGGAGTAGCCCTATGAAGGAATATCCAGCACTCAAATGGATGGTCAAAAACGGGCGCCGGCTGGCGCTAGCCGTATTGGTACTCTGCATCGCAGCCGGCATTTATGCCTATGTTCGAACGGGAGTCCCCGAGCTCGTGGTTGCAGGAGCGGTACTGGGCGTCATGGGATTTGCCGTGGTGCGCGTCGGGACAGAACTGATCGAGCTTGTCAGTGACATGCTGATGCCACAATGAGTGCATTTGGAAGGGCGAGATCACATTCATATTAGGAGCTCGGAAAAATGCTCACCTGAATTCCAGAATGCCCATCTGACTTTCCAAGACTGAATTGAATCAGCGCAGGGCCCCTTGGAAGGCCGGGGAGTCCGTGGAGATTGCCGCCTGTGTCTGCAGTCTAGCCTGGTGACAGTTAAGGCATTGAATAAAATCATTAATAATCACGTTCCTGCCGAACCTGGCTGTTTTAAGCTCTTTTGTCGATTTCCAATCCTCCCGTTCGACAAAACAGTAGCGGCGGGGTAGCGGACGAAGGGATCGTTCGGTGCAGACGCGCCAGCAAAATGAACGAGGAGTGATGTCATGCGATTCATTTCGATGATCCGTATCCAGGAGAACGCGGGCCTCGCGCCCAGCGAGCAGTTGATGAATGACATGGGCAAGCTGATTGACGAGCTGACCCGCAGCGGGCAACTGGTCAGCACCGCCGGCCTGCGGCCCACTGCAGAAGGGGTGCGGGTGCGCCAGCGCCACGGCAGGCAGTCAACCATGGACGGGCCGTTCACCGAAACCAAGGAAGTGATCGGCGGTTATGCCATCCTCGAGGCGAAATCCAAGGAGGAGGCGATTGAACTGACCCGGCGCTTCCTCAAGGTCCACGGTGACGAGTGGGACATCGAGTGCGAAGTGCGCCAGCTTGACGGACCAGAATTCTGCAGCGATGTAAATCCCGCCTCGTAAGCATTGACCCGGCCTCCCGATCAATTCCAAGGAAACACCATGACCAATTCCGTACGACTCCACCGCGTCCTGCGTGCCCCGCCTGAAAAGGTGTATCGCGCCTTCCTCAATGCTGATGCCCTGGCCAAATGGCTGCCGCCCAATGGCTTCACCGCCACGGTGCATCACTTCGAGGCAAAGGCGGGCGGAGCGTTCAAGATGTCCTTCACGAATTTCACCACGCAGCAAAGCCATTCCTTCGGTGGCGAGTACCTCGAACTGGTGCCGCATTCGCTGATTCGCTATACCGATGTGTTCGACGATCCGAACCTGCCGGGTGTGATAGAGGTGACGGTGTCGCTGAAGCCGGTGCTCTGCGGCACCGAGCTGAACGTGACGCAGTCGGGCATTCCCGATGTGATTCCCACTGAGATGTGCTATCTCGGCTGGCAGGAGTCGCTGGTGCAACTGGCCATGCTGGTCGAGCCGAATATTCCGCAGTAGCACGGCAATGCGGCGTTTTTTCTATTGGGTGGCTGGTCTGGCGCTGCTGTATGCAACTTCGCTGGCGCCGGCCCTGGCTGCCGATGTAGTTTCCGAGGCCGCTCCATCCTCTGTGTTTGACCTCCGGCAGTGGAAGCTGCAGCTTCCCGGCCCGAAGGAGGTGAAGAACCTGCAGGGCTATTCCTCAGCGTACTTTGGCCTGGATGCCGAACGCCACCTGCGCTTCCGGCTTGACGCCGCCGAGAAGGGCACGACGCCGAATACCAGCTACGTGCGCGCCGAGCTGCGGCACCTGCCGAACTGGAGCATGGCCGGCCCGCATGTGCTGTCGGCGGAGTTTCGTGCCGTTTCCCGCCTGAAGCCTGACCGGCTGACGGTACTGCAGATCCACGGTATCACCGATCGCGGCGAGAACGCGCCGCCGCTGCTGCGCATTGCCCTGAACAATGGCGACCTGGTGGCGGTGATCAAGACCACGGTCGCAGGCGACAGCAACGACACCGTTATGTTGCAACGCGGCCTGGAGGACAGTCCGGCGAAAGTGGAGGTACGCGTCCAGTCATCGCAGATGACCATTGCCGTGAACGGCGAGGTGAAGGCGAGCCGCAACCTGTCGTTCTGGACATTCCCGAATTACTGGAAGGCGGGCATCTATCCGCAGGCGCATGCCGGTATCGCCGAGGTGGTGTTTTACCGGCTGGATGCGGACTGAGGAACGCTCCGGCGCTTCATGCCAAAATACCGCCATGAGCAACGAACAGAAATGGGCCTTTCCGCCTGAGGTCCAGCCCAAGGGCGACGAAACCCAGTTTGACCTGGTGCGCGCGCTGGACGCGGTGGTGCTGCTGCGCTCGGAGATCCCCGAGGACAGCATGACCGCGAGCACGCTGGGCACCGAGCGCGGCGGCTACGGTGTGGTGATCCGTGAGGATGGCCTGGTACTGACGATCGGCTACCTCGTGAACGAGGCCTCGCAGATCTGGCTCACCACGAATCGCGGCCAAGTGATCGAGGCGCATCCGCTGGCCTTCGACCAGTCCACCGGCTTTGCGCTGGTGCAGGCCCTGGGAAAACTCGATGCACCGCACCTGCTGCGCGGCAGTTCGGCCGACGTGAATATCGGCGATTCGGTGTTTGTCATCGGCCACGGTGGCACGGCACATTCGCTGAAAACCCGTGTTACCGCGAAGCAGGAGTTTGCTGGCTATTGGGAATACGTGCTCGACGAGGCGCTGTTCACCTCGCCCGCCCATCCGCAGTGGGGCGGTGCGGCGCTGCTCGATGCGCAGGGCGACCTGATCGGCATCGGCTCTTTGCTGGTGCAGCAGGAAGTGAAGGGCGAGAACATCCACGTCAACATGTTCGTGCCTATCGACCACCTGAATCCCATCCTGGATTCCCTGTTGAAGACGGGTCGAGGCCCGAACCCACCGCGCCCGTGGCTGGGCATGTACACGCAGGATCCGGATGGCAAGCTGGTGGTGGGGCGCCTGACCGCGGGCGGCCCGGCCGAGCGCGCTGGTGTGAAAGTGGGTGACATGGTGCTCGGCGTGGGTGAGCAGCGCGTCAAGGACCTGGCCACGCTGTTTCGCACGGTGTGGGGCCTGGGGCCTGCCGGTGTTAAGGTGCCGCTCATGATCGCGCGCAGCGGTGATGTGCTGCGCATTGCGGTGGAGTCGGGGGACCGCAACAACTATCTCCGCAAGCCGCGGCTGCAGTAGTGTTCCAGATAGAACGCATCTCAAGATTCTCCCTCACCCCAACCCTTCTCCTCGAGGAACGGCGGCTTTTCTCCCTTCTCTCTCGGGGAGAAGGATTGTGGATGAGGGAAAGAATCGAACCAAAGATGCCAAGAATATTTTGATTTCGAGAATGACTGCATCCATGAAAAGCGCATTGAAAGTCGCGGTACTGGCCCTGTTGCTGCTGGTGCCTTTCGTCACTGTGCAGGCCGCTCCTGGCGATGTCGGCA
The DNA here is from genome assembly GCA_903928055.1 of uncultured beta proteobacterium. GTDB lineage: Bacteria > Pseudomonadota > Gammaproteobacteria > Burkholderiales > SG8-39 > CAIYPG01. The sequence continues at coordinate 9,919 of CAIYPG010000064.1, forward strand.
TCGTGCTCCTGCACGGCAAATGGGGGCAGCCGAACAGCATGCGCTCGCTGGGCAGTGTGCTGGAGTCCAGCGGCTACAAGGTGAGCATTCCCGAGATGGCCTGGTCGGGTCGACGGCTCTATGACAAGGACTATCCCGCTGCGCTGCGCGAAATCGAGGCTGAGGTGAAACAGTTGCGCGCCAGGGGAGCGAAGCGCGTGGTCGTCGCGGGCCAGAGCCTCGGGGCGAATGCGGCGGTGGCCTATGCTTCGTCAGGACTGGATCTGGATGCGCTGGTCATTTTTGCACCGGGTCACTTTCCGGAACGCGGCATGGGTGGCCGGGCCGGGCAGGTGGGTGCCGCGCGCTCGAAGGCCATGGTCGCAGCAGGCCACGGCGACGACCTCGATTCGTTTCCCGATACCAACCAGGGCCGCAACCGCACCGTGCGCATGACCGCCGCAATCCATCAGTCGTATTTCGATCCGGATGGGCTGGGCGCGATGACCAAGACGATACGCAAACTCCCAAAGGCCTTGCCGATCCTGCTGGTGATTGGAACGCAGGACCCTTTCCTGCCGGAGTCGCGGGCGATGTTCGATTCCGCACCGGCGCATGAGGCCAGTCGCTACGTGGTGCTGGAAGGCGATCACATGGGCATGCCCAACCTCGTTTCGGGCGAATTGCTCAAGTGGCTGGAGCCGCTGGCGCAGTAGCCTGCGCTATCGGCCGGATCAGCGGGACGGGGCTCCCCGGGGTGACTGCGATAACATCGGGGTTCCCGCGGGGCATCTGGCACCTGCCGGGCCGATACCGTTTCTACAGGAATCAGCATGCCATTGTCCGCCCCCGTTGAACGTGAACCGCTGCATCACCGCTGCATCGACATGCGGGGCTTTCGCCGCTCCGACGGCTTCTACGACGTCGAGGGCCGGATCACCGACATCCGTGCCTATGATTTTTCCCCGGAGACGGGGCGCGTGATCAAGGCCAATACGCCGTTGCACGACATGTGGGTGCGGCTGCGGATTGACCTGGAAATGGAAATCCATGACGTCGAGGCCATCACCGATGCCTCGCCGTTCCCCGAATGCCCGTCGGCCGCGCCCAACTTGCAGGCGCTCAAGGGCCTGAACCTGGGCAAGGGCTGGCGCAAGGCTATTTCGGAAAAACTGGCCGGCACGGATGGCTGTACGCACTTGAAGGAACTGCTCAACACCATCGGCAGCGCGGCTTATCAGACCATGGCACCGATCCGGCGGGCGAGAATCGCCAAGAGCGCGGAAAGCGCCGACGGCGTGGAGCCGGGCAAGCGTCCGCCGATGCTCGACAGCTGCTATGCCATGTCCAGCGAACGCGCAGTGGTTCTGCGCAAGTGGCCGGCGTTTCATACCGGCAAGGCAAAAGTCTCGTAGAAGCGCTTTACTTTTTGCGGGGGCGATTCATTCCCTCACTCCAATCCCTCTTCCTCGGGGAGATGGGCTTGTCTCCCTTCTCCCTCGGGGAGAAGGGTCGGGGATGAGGCAAAAGTTTTAAACAGGTTTTAATCAGGAGTACCCCATGTCTGCAACACCCGCTACGTCAGCACTGCCAGCCACCTCTGAACTGCAGGCCATCAGCGCCACGATCCAGGATTACTTTGAGGGCATGTATTACCGCGATACGGCGCGTCTTCGAAAAGCCTTCCATCGGGATGCCTGCCTGTTCGGCCATTACAAGGGAACGTTCGCCCGCATTCCGCTGGAAGACTGGTTCAAGGCGGTGGAGAGCCGGCCCATTCCCGCGGAGAGCGGGGAGGCGTTCGACATGCGCATCGTATCGACCGACATTACCGGACAGGTCGGCACGGTCAAGGTGGCTGATCTGTATCGCGGCCTGCGGTTCACCGATTACCTGAGCGTCGCCCGAATCGACGGCCAATGGGTCATCGTCAACAAGACCTTTCACCACGACTAGGCGAAATCCCGGGGGCATTCGCTCCAATTCACCGCAACTGACACAGGAACAGGAAATGCCGTTACCGAAGTCCGCTCCGCGCAAGGAACTCCACTACCGCAGCATCGAGATGCGCGGCTTCAGCCGCGAAGATGGCTTGTTTGACATCGAAGGCCGGATCACGGATGTCAAACAGGAGCGTCTGACGCCGCATGTCGGCCGGCACGTCGAAATCGGCGAGCCGCTGCACGACATGTGGGTGCGCCTGGTGATTGACAAGGAAATGATGGTGCATGAGGCCGTTGCCGTGACCGACGCCGCGCCGTATTCGGTGTGCCCGGAAATTGCGCCGGCGGTGAGTTTGCTCAAGGGTGCCCGCATGAGCCGCGGGTGGCGTGCTGCGATCTCAGAGAAGCTCGGCGGCGTCGGCGGCTGCACGCATATCCGCGAATTGCTGAACTCCATGGGCAGCACTGCCTTCCAGACCATGGTGTCGGTCATGCGCAAGGAGATGCCCAAGGCATTGGCCGGTGATTCCGCGAAGCCGCGGATGCTGGACAGTTGCCATGCCCATGCGAGCGATGGCGTGGTCGTGATGCACAAGTATCCGCCGTTCTATACGGGGAACGGCGAAGACAAGAGAAAGCCCTGATCGATAGTTCGATCCGGCGGGATAAGAGATTTGAAAACCAAGGAGAGGCAAACATGAGAGCAATTACCAGCATGCTCGTTGCATCCGCCCTGTTCGGCGGTTTGTCCGCTGCGGCATCTGCACAGAACTGGCCGAACAAGCCCGTCAGGGTCATCAGCGCCTATGCGCCGGGTGGCCCGAATGACGTGGTGGCACGCCCCATCGTCGAATCGCTGTCGAAGACCATGGGTCAGCAATTTTTGCTCGACAACCGCGCAGGCGCAAACGGCAACATCGGCGCGCTTGAAGTGGTGAGGGCCGCGCCCGATGGCTACACACTGCTGTTCGGCACCATCAGCCAGCTCACGATCAATCCCGCGCTGTACAGCATGCCCTTCGATGCGCTCAAGGACCTCTCGCCGGTGGTGCTGATTTCACTGATTCCCGGTGCGCTGATCGTCAGTGCCACTTCGCCTCTGCACAGCGTGAAGGACGTCATTGCCGCGGCGAAGGCCAAGCCGGGGACCTTGACCTATTCCTCCGCCGGCAACGGCAGCCAGAACCATCTGGCGGGCGAGCTGTTCGCCATGCTGACCCAGACAAAGTGGGTGCATGTGCCCTACAAGGGCGGTGGCCCGGCTTTGACCGCAGTGCTGGCGGGTGAAGTCGACATGATCATCCAGAGTCCTTCGGCCGGCCTGGCGCAGATACGAGCCGGCAAACTCAAGGCACTGGTGGTGAGCGCGCCGAAACGCATGGACATCCTGCCCGATGCGCCGACGAACGAGGAAGCAGGACTGCCCGATTTCAAGTCGCGTGCGGGCACCGGCATCCTGGCCCCCGTGAAGACGCCGCGGCCCATCATCGACCGGCTGAACTTGGAGATCACGCGCTACCTCAACTCGGTCGAAGGCAAGAAATATTTTGCCAATCAGGGTGTCGACCTCTATCCGGGCACTCCCGAGGAGTTCGGCCGGGTCCTGCAGGACGAGTCCACACGCTGGGCCGCAGTGGTGAAGGCAGCGAACATCAAGCTGGAGTGATGCCGCGCGGCGTTCAACGGATGACGCAATCAATAAAAGGAAGAACCATGAGGCATCAGCCCAGGGACGCGGTGCGTCTGTCAATGCAGGAAGCCGCAGCGCTTGGCGAAAGCGCACTGCGGGCCGGTGGTTACGATGCGGAGCAGGCCAGGATCGTCTGCGCCCATCTGGTGGACGCCGCGGCCTGTGGGTATGCCTTTGCCGGACTGCCGCGCATCCTGGAGATCGCCGATGAGAAGCGGCTGAAGCAGCCGCGCCACGACATGAAGATCATCCAGGAAAGCCCGGTGTCCGCCATGATCGATGGTGGCAACCACATCGGTTACTACACGGTGTACAAGGCCACGCAGATCGTGATCGACAAGGCGAAGCAGTCGGGCATTGCCGTGGTCGGCGTCTATGACAGCGGCCTCTCCGGGCGCAATGCCTATTACGTGGAAATGATTGCCCGGGAGAATCTGGTCGGGCTGCAGTTTTCGGGCGCCTCGCCGATCGTTGCTCCCGAAGGCGGCAAGCGGCCGATGCTGGGCACCAATCCGCTGGCCGTGTCGTTTCCGACCGGAAAGCATCCGCTGGTCGTCGACATGGGCACGGCGGCAATCATGAAGGGCGAACTGGCGATCCGCCACCGCCTCGGTGAGTCGCTGCCTGAAGGCGTTGCGATCGACGCGAACGGCAAGCCGACCTGCGATCCGGTCGTGGCCATGGCCGGCAGCCTGCTGGCCTTCGGTGCGCGTGACAAGCACAAGGGATATGCGCTGTCGCTGATGGTGCAGGCCTTTGGCGTGCTTGCAGGCTCGACGATTCCGCATGGACGGCCGCGTGACTTCGGTCATCTGCTGATCGCGATCAAGCCCGAACTGCTGATGCCGCTTGAACAGTTGAAGCAGAACATGGACCAGTTGCTCGACGAAATCCGCGCGACTCCAACGGTCGATGGCGTCATCCAGGTACGCGTGCCGTCCGAACGTGCCTTTCGCGAGCGTGACATCGCCATAAAGGACGGCATTCTCATCGACAGGAAGGTGGTCGAAGAACTCAGGAAGATGGCGGGCAGAGGACAGGCTCCCGTGCAAGGGTAAAATTCCGGTCGTTCGGGCTGCTCGAAACCTGTTCGGAACCTGTTCCGAACGCCTCCTGGAAATGAATGCAATGACCACCAGTCTCAACGCGGCGCTGGCCGCCGTCTGTGCGCGCCAGCCTTCTGCACCTGCCATGTGGTATGAAGGCCGTGAAATCACCTATGCCGAGCTGGATGAGCGCATCCGCCGTCTGGCGGCCGGATTTCATGCGTTGGGTATCCGGAAGGGCGACGTGGTGTCGCTGTGGCTGCCAAATACACCAGCCTGGATGGTGTTGTTTTTCGCACTGGCACGCATCGGCGCCATGGCACTCGCCACGAACACGCGTTTTCGCAGCAAGGAACTGAACGACATCCTGCTGCGCTCGAAGGCGAAAGCCATTGTCTACTGGCCGGAGTATCGGCACGTTGATTTCAGCGAGGTGCTGGATCAGGTCGTGCCGCACCTGCCTGACTTGAAACACATCATCGAGTACCACGAGGAAGTTGCGGTGGGCCGTGCCGGACACGTGTCTTACGCGGATATCGCAGCGCACTCGCCGGCGGACATCGCGGACGGCGGATCGGACACGCCCTGCCTGCTCTACACGACCTCGGGCACGACCAGCAAACCCAAGCTGGTGGTTCATATCCAGGAACGTGTGGTGCGCGCCGCGCATGACACCGCGCACAGCTTCGGCTATTCCGCGCCCGACCAGCGTACGCTGCAGATGGTTCCGTTCTGCGGTACCTACGGTTTTGTGCAGGCCATGGCGGCACTGCTGTCGGGCACGCCCAACGCGGTGCATCACACTTTCGATGCGGCGCTGGCCGGCACACTGATCCGCAGGCACGGCATCACGCTGACGATCATGACCGACGAAATGGTGAAGCGCCTGTATGCACAGGAAGCGGCTGCGCAGCCGTTTCCCGATATCCGCCTGTTCGTCGGAAGCCGTGCCCATGAACTGGTCGAGTTGTCGCAGGCGAGCGGCTTCAGGCTCATGTCAGTCTATGGCTCCTCGGAAGTCGAGGCGCTGTTCAGCCGTCGTCCCGATGCCGATGAGCCGGTGCAGCGCGCAGTGGGTGGCGGCCTTCCGGTCTCGCCCGAGGCGCGGGTACGTGCCCGCAATCAGGAAACGGGGGAGATACTGCCGCACGGCGTACCCGGCGAGATCGAGATTGCTTCGCCCTGCAATTTCATCGGCTACCTGCATGATCCGGAGGCCACTGCAAATGCGTTTACCGATGACGGTTACTTCCGTACCGGCGATCTGGGCCATTCCGATCCGGGCGGGAGTTGGACCTTCATGTCACGCATTGGCGATGCGCTGCGGTTGAGCGGGTTCCTGGTGAATCCGCTGGAAATCGAGGCCTGGGTGCAGGAGTTTTCCGGCGTGGCCCAGTGCCATGTGGTCGGCGTGGAGCAGGGCGGCCGGACAGTCGTCGTGGCGTTCTATATTTCCAGGGACGGCCGCGACCTCGACGAAGTGGCATTGAAGGCGCATTGCGTCGGTGGCATGGCGCGCTACAAGGCACCGGCGCGCTTTGTTCGCCTCAATGAATTCCCGATGATCGCCAGCATGAACACCCCGAAACTGGATCGCAAGGCATTGCGGGTGATGGCGGCGGAGTTGCTGAAGGCCTGACTGCTTTCCGGACATTCGTCCTTCGACAGGCTCAGGACGAACGGCACGCGGTTGACTCCTTTCGTGGTGAGTCCTTAGCCTGTCGAAGGATCGAACCATGAACGGAATCAACAGACCCGTGAAGTAGGCTGAATCCGCGAAGCCGGGGCGCTGAATGACGGTGTAAGCCGCGGTTCGCCTACTCCATCTTGATGCCGGCCTGATTGATGATTCGCGCGGTGGAGTCCAGTGAGTCGGCAATGATCTTGCGGAACTGCTCGGGGGTTCCGCCGCCGATTTCGCCGTCGGCGGTCAGCATCTTTTCCACATCCGGCAGCCCCAGGATGATATTGCCCTCCTTGTTGAGCGCATTGATCAGTGCGGGGCTCATGCCCTCCACGCCGAACAGGCCGACCCAGCCGGCAAAGGTATCGAACCCAGGCTGGCTCTCCCGGATGGTGGGCAGGTCCGGTTGGTCTTTGGTACGTACCAGGCCTGTCGTGGCGATGCCCCTGATCTTGCCGCCTTTGACCAGGGGGCCCGCGGAGGAGGATGAACCCAGCAGGATGTGGATGCGGCCTGCCATCTGTTCCACATAGGCGGGCCCCGTGCCCTTGAACGGGATGCCCTGCATGTCAACGCCGAAGTCGTGGATCAGCAGCTCACCGAACAGCTGCGATGCGCTGCCGACATTCGTGTAGCCGAAATTGAGCTTGTTGGGATTGGCCTTGGCGTAGGCAATGAGCTCACTCACATTCTTCACCGGCAGGTCATTGCTGACCGTGACGATGTACGGGCTGCCGGTGAGCTGGATGATGGGCGGAAACTTGGTGCGGATATTGTAGGGCACCTTCTGCACGATCTCGGCGCTGGAATAGGCGCTGATTGAGGTCACGAGCAGCGTATAACCGTCGGCGGGCGATTTCATCACCAGTTCATAGGCCACGCCGATGCCGGGACGGTTGTCCAGAACGACATTGCCCCAGCGCTCATTCAGTTTGGTGGCAAAAGCGCGCCCGGCAATGTCGATGGCGCCACCGGGGGAGGACGAGACGACCACATGGATCACCTTGTTCGGGTAATTGCCCGGAAGGCCGGTGGGTTTTTGCGCGTGGGCAAGGCCCGCGCAGAACATCATGGCTGCAGCAGCGGCATGGATCGCGAATCGGTTCATTGGTTCTTCCTTCCTGTTGATAGTCTTTGATGCTGCCAGCGCTATTCCAGCTTCACGTTCGCCTGCCTGACGATGCGTGCCGTTGAGTCCAGCGAATCGGCAATCACCTTGCGGAACTGCTCGGGCGTGTTGAGCGGAATTTCCGAGCCGTCCGCGGTGAGCGCTTTTTCGACGTCCGGCTGCGAGAGCAGGGCGTTGATCTCGCGGTTCAGGGCATTGATGATCGCGGGGTTCGTGCCCTCGACACCAAGGATGCCGACCCAGGCCTCGAATACGTCGAAGTTCGGCAGCGACTCGCGCACAGTCGGCGTGTCCGGCATGGATTTGATCCGCTTTTCCCCGCTGACCGCAATGGCCCTGATCTTGCCGGATTTCACCAGCGGTCCGGCCGATGCCGCGGTTCCGAGCGTAAGGTTGATGCGTCCGGCCATCTGCTCGACATAGGAGGGACCGACACCTTTGAACGGGATGCCCTGCATGTCGATGCCTGCCACGATCTTCAGCAGTTCGCCAAACAGGTGCGCCCCGCCGCCGATTGCCGAGTAGGCAAAGTTCAGCTTGTTCGGATTGGCCTTGGCGTAGGTGATGAATTCGCGGATGTTGTTCACCGGCAGGTCGCTGTTGACCGAGACGATGTAGGGCGTGGAGATGCATTGCGCCACCGGCGGGAACCTGGTGCGCATGCTGTAGGGCAGCTTGAGCATCATCTCCCCGCCGACAAAGGCGCTGATGCCCACCGCCAGCAGCGTATAGCCGTCAGAGGGCGACTTCGATACGGTCTCGAAGGCCACGCCATTGCCGGCGCGGTTCTCGGCGATGACGTTGCCCCAGCGCTCGTTCAGCTTGGTCTGCACCATGCGCCCGCAGATGTCGATGGCGCCGCCGGGGGCGGAGGAAATGACGATGCGTATCGGCTTGTTCGGGTAGCCGTCGGGAAGGCCGGCTGGCTTCTGGGCGTATGCGGCCGAAAGGCTGCAGGCGAGGGCCGCTGCGGCGAGAGAGAGTCCGGGTCTGTTCATCGAAGCCTTCCCAGATGTCATTGCAAATTTTGCCTTGCCTGCCTGAAACCTGCCGCCCGTCACTCGAGTTTGATGCCGGCCTGCTTGACGATGCGCGCCGTCGAGTCGCCCGATTGCGCGATGATCCTGCGGAACTGTTCCGGTGTGTTCAGCGGGATTTCCGAACCGTCGGTGGTGAGGGTCTTCTCGGACTCGGGCAGGGCGAGCACGGCATTCATCTCCCGGTTGAGCGCGGCAATGATGGCCGGGTTCATGCCTTCGACGCCGAGGAAACCGACCCAGCCTTCCATGACATCGAAGCTCGGCAGGACCTCGGTCATGGTTGCAATGTCCGGAAGGGATTTCATGCGCTTCGAACTGGTCACGGCGATCGGCCTGATCTTGCCGGCCTTCGCCAGCGGTCCGGCGGAGGCGGCCGTGCCGGTGGTGATGTTGATGCGTCCGGCCATCTGTTCCAGGTAGGAAGGACCGACGCCCTTGAAGGGAATGCCCTGAATGTCCACGTTGGCAACGAACTTGAACAGCTCCCCGAACAGTTGCGAGGTGCTGCCAGTGGAGTTGTAGGCGTAATTGAGCTTGTTCGGATTGACTTTCGCGTAGGCGATCAGTTCCTTGATGTTCTTCACCGGCAGCTCGTTGTTCACCGACACGATGTAGGGTGTCGTGATGCATTGCGAGATGGCGGGGAACTTCGTGCGCAGGCTGTACGGCAGGTTCAGCGTCAGCTCGGCGCCGACGAAGGCGCTGATACCGGTGGTAAGCAACGTGTAGCCGTCCGGTGCGGACTTGGACACGAAGTCGAAGGCCACACCGTTGCCCGTGCGGTTCTCGGCGATGACACCGCCGCCCCAGCGCTCGGCCAGCCTGGCCTGTACCAGTCGTCCGCAAATGTCGATGGCGCCGCCGGGCGAGGACGAGATGACGATCCTGACGGGTTTGTTCGGATAGTTCTCGGGCAGCCCCGTCGGCTTTTGCGCGAGCGCCGCGGGGGCGATGCAGGCGGCTGCAAGCAGAAGCGCAGCCCTGGCAATCATCTTCATGTGTCGGTCTCCTTGATGCCTGCGAGTGCAGGCAGGTGGTGCAGTGAACGGTTATTCGAGCTTGATGCCGGTCTGTTTGATCACCCGGTCGAGTTTGGTGATGCCGTTGCTGAGCATGGTGCCGAATTCCTTTGGCGTCATCGGCGCGGTTTCCGAGCCGTCGGTGGTCAGCAGCTTGTAGATGTCCGGAAGATTGACGATCTGGTTGATCTCGCGGTTGAGCGCACCGACGATGGGCTGGGGCGTGCCGGCCGGGGCGAGTATGCCGAACCAGGTGTTGATCTCGAACTCCGGAATTGTCTCCGAGATGGCCTGCAGGTCGGGCAGCGATTTGGCACGCTTGCCGCTGGTCACGGCAATGGCGCGCAGCTTGCCGGAGCGCACATGCGGAATCGACGCCGTGGGTGTGGCGAACAGCATGTCGATGCGTCCGCCCAGCAGGTCGACGATGCCGGGCCCGATGCCCTTGTAGGGAACATGGGTCATGTCGATGCCGCCGGCCAGCTTCATCCATTCGCCGGCGAGGTGGCCTGATGAACCGGTGCCCGAACTGGCGTAATTCAGCGTGCCCTGCTTGCTCTTGGCGTAATCGAGGAACTCCCTGACGTTCTTGGCCGGCGACGAGTTCGGCACCACCATGACGAAGGGCGACACTGTGAACAGCGCAATCGGCTCAAAAGCCCTGGTCACGTCGTAGTCCACCTTGATCACGAGTGCTGCATTGAGGAAGGTGCTGGATGAACCGATGACCAGGGTATAGCCGTCAGGCGGCGCCTTGGCGGTGTAGTCCATGGCGACCACGCTGCCGATGCCGGACACCTTGTTCTCGATGATGATCTGCGCGTCCCATTTCTCGGCCAGCTTCTGCATCACGGGACGCGTGATGATGTCCATGCCTCCACCGGGGGCGGTGCCGACGATGACGCGAATGGGCTTGGAGGGATAGGCGCCGGGCAGCCCTGAGGGTTTCTGGGCATATGCCGATTGCGGTGTTGCCAGTGCGATTGCGGCCGAGATCATGAAGGTCAGGGCGAGGGTGACGAAATGGCCCTTGAACTGGCAATGCATGGGACGTCTCCTTTGGCGGCTTCTGCAAATTCGCCAGCTTGATTGCGCCGGTCCTTGTTCTGTGTCGCTGTTTTCCAGTGTCACTGATGCGTGGCAGGCGCGCCTCAGTGCATGTTCTGGCGATCACGTTTATTCGCAGACTAGAATACGCCCAAACGTCTCAAATATAAATCAATCTCAGTCCATTTCGTCTGATGAGACGCAGGCAACAACCCCTGGGGAATCAACATGCATGCGCTGTCCGGCATCCGCGTCATCGACGTCACGCACCACATTTCCGGCCCGACCTGCACCATGCTGCTTGGCGACTATGGCGCCGAGGTATTGAAGATCGAACCGCTGGACGGAGAGCCGCTGCGGGCGGCGAACGTGGTTAACACCGGCGGCCAGCGCAGCAGCTTCCTGGCGGTGAACCGCAACAAGCAAAGCATCACCATCGACCTGCGCACGCCGCAAGGCAGGGACATCGTTCATGACCTGGTGAGGGCGGGCGATGTGTTCGTGGAGAACTTCCGGCCGGGCGTGGCCGGGCGCCTCGGCCTCGACTACGCCACGTTGTCGGCAATCAATCCGCGCATCGTGTACTGCTCGATTACCGGCTTTGGCGGAGAAGGTCCGTGCAGCAGCCGTCCGGCGCTGGACCTGGTCGGCCAGGCCATGGGTGGCCTGATGAGCATCACCGGCGAGGAAGGCGGCGAGCCGCTGGCCTGTGGCGCGCCGGTGGCGGACTACCTCTCGGGCATGCATGGTCTGCTGGGCGTGCTGCTCGCGCTCCAGGCGCGCGAGCGCACCGGTCGCGGCCAGCGCGTGGAGGCGAACATGCTCAACGCCATGGCGTCGCTGATGAGCCTTCGGCTGCAGCAGTACTGGGCGACCGGCGAGGAACTGCAACCCATCGGCGCGCGCCATCCGCAGAACACGCCCTGGGGTGTTTTCAAGGGCGGTGACGGCAAGCGGTTTGTGGTCGCCGTGTCGACACGCTCGTTCTGGGAGCGCTTCTGCGCGGCACTCGGGCGTGGCGACCTCACCGACCATCCGGATTACGCCGGCAATGTCGGCCGCCGGGAGAATCGTGCTGCGCTCGAGGCGGAACTGCAGCGCTGGTTCGCCACGCGGGATGCGGCGCACTGGCTGGCGCAACTGGTTGCGGCGGGGGTTCCCTGTTCGCCGGTGCATGCCATCAGCGACATGCTGGAGGACGAGCAGATCCGCATGAACGGCATCCTCGACTCGCTGCCCCTGGCTGAAGGGGGCAGCACGCCGGTGGTGGGGCCGCCGGTGAAGCTGAGCGAGACGCCGGGCAGCATCCGGCGGCATTCGCCGCTGCTGGGGGCCGATACGGCCAGCGTACTTCGCAGCCTCCTGGGGTACTCGGAGGAGCAACTGCTGGGCTTCGCCGCGCAGGGCGCCATCCGGCTTCCGTAAAAGCTGCTTTGCCCGGAATGTACGTAGACGCGCTGCCGGCATGCCGGTTACGATAAAAGAAATTGAGTTTCATTCAATGAAACGCCGCCGGAAGAGCCGCGTTCGCCCAAAGGAGATTCCGCATGTCATCAGGCCTTTCCCCGCGCGACATCCGCAGCCAGCTGAAGCATCCCGTCATCGACTGTGACGGCCACTGGCTGGAATCACATGCCATGCTGGCCGAATACATCCGCGACATCGGCGGCGATGCACTCGCGCAGAAGTACGTCGAATCGCGCAAGACCGAGGTCAGTCCCAAGTGGTACAAGGCGACAAACGAGGAGCGCATCAAGGAGCGCATGCGTCGCCGTGCCTGGTGGCATTTCCCGGCCGATGCGAAGCAGCAGGCCATCTTCCGCCTGCCGAAGTATTTCAGCGAGAGCATGGACGAGATGGGTATCGACTTCGCCATCGTCTATCCGACGGCGGGCCTGTCGCTGGAAGGCATCCGCGACGTGGAACTGCGCAACGCTGCGGTGCGTGCCTACAACCAGATGGCCATGGATTTGTACAAGCCTTACGCGTCGCGCATGACGCCGGTGGCGGTGATTCCCCGGCGCACACCGGCCGAAGCGGTGGCCGAGGTGAAATACGCCGTGAAGGAACTGGGCTACAAGGCGGTGATGATCAGCGGCACGCTGGTGCGCCGCTCGCCTTCGGGCCAGCAGTACGTGGATGCGCTCGGCCTCGACAATGCCGAGAGCTACGATCCGCTGTGGCAGACCTGCACCGACCTTGGCGTGGCGGTGACTTCGCATGCCGGCAGCCTCTCCTGGCTGGACCATGCTTCGGTGACGAACTACACCTACAACCATGTCAACCATTTTGCGCAGGCCAACCATGCCTTCTGCAAGGCGGTGTTCCTCGGTGGTGTGACAAAGCGTTTTCCCAACCTCAACTTCGGCTTTCTCGAAGGCGGCACTGGCTGGGCACGCAACCTGTACTGTGACCTTCGTGGCCACTTCGAGAAGCGCCACCTGCCCAACGCCCAGGCCTTCCTCAAGCCCACCGACCTCGACTTGCAGGAACTGAAGAACTATATCGACAAGTACGGCAATGACCGCATGAAAGGCTTGAGGGACAAGATCATCGCCGGAATCGACGGCTGGGAGCGGGGCACGCTGCAGAGCCAGGTCGAGCGCGAGCACGAGCATCATGATGATTTCGCCGCGGCCGGTGTGAACAGCAAGAAGGAACTTGCCGAAGCCTTCACGAAGAACTTCTACTTCGGCTGCGAGGCCGACGATCCGATGACCACGGTGGCCTTCGACAAGCGCCTCGGCCTGCCGCTCAACGCGCTGTTCAGCTCCGACATCGCCCACTGGGACGTGCCCAATGTGCTGGAAGTCCTCCCCGAGGCACACGAAATGCTCGAGAAGGGCCAGCTCGATGAGGAGGCCTTCCGCCGCTTCATGTTCGCCAATGCAGTGAACCTGCATGGTGGCATGAATGCCAGTTTCTTCAAGGGCACGGTGGTGGAGGCGGCGGCGGCAAATGAACTGGGCACACGCAAGCAGGCGGCGGCCTGATGTCGCAACAGGCCAAAGACGTCCGGGATGGTCCGCCCGGCGCCCTGGAGGGCGTGCGTGTGCTGGATTTCTCGCATGCGCTGGCCGGCCCGTACTCGACCATGATCCTCGCCGACATGGGCGCCGACATCCTCAAGGTCGAGCATCCGGGCGGGGGCGACCGCACCCGCCGCTACACCGATGGCGACGAGAATTTCAGCCCGTACTTCAGCAGCGTGAACCGCGGCAAGAACAGCCTGGTGCTGGACATCAAGCAGCCGGCCGGCCGCGAACTGGCACATCGCCTGGTGCAGCAGGCCGACGTGGTGGTGCAGAACATGGGGCCGGGCGTGGCCGAGCGCGTCGGGCTGGGTTATGAGGAGCTGTCCGCACTCAACCCGCGCCTCATCTATGCCGTGGTGACCGGGTTCGGCCGCGATGGTCCCTGGGCCGATCGCGTGGGTGTTGATCCGCTCATCCAGGCGCTGTCCGGCTCCATGAGCATTGTCGGCGAGCCCGGCGGGTCGCCGCTGCGCGTAGGCTATTCCGTCGTTGATCTGGTGGGGGGGCTGTACCTGGCCGTCGGCATGCTGGGTGCGTTGAATGAGCGCCACACCAGCGGCAAGGGCCAGCTACTCGACATTTCGCTCATGGAAGCGCAAATGGCGCTGATGGAGAACGCCGTGGTGCGCTATCTCGCCACCGGCAAGGTGCCTCAGCCCGTGGGCAGCGCGCATCCCTACCAGACGCTGACCCGCGCCTATGAAGCGCAGGATGGCTGGGTGATGGCCACGCTGTCGGTACGCAACTTCAGGGCGGCCTGCGAAGTATGGGGGCACAGGGAGTGGCTGGCCGATGCCGACCTGCAGGCGCGTCCGGAAACCCGCACCGAGGAACTGGTGCCCGAACTGCAGAAGATTTTCAGGACGCAGACCCGCCAGTACTGGATCGACAAGCTGGTACCCGTTGGCGTGAAGTGCATGCCGGTGAACACCATCGCCGAGGCGCTGGAGACGCCGCCCATTGTCGAGCGCGGCTTCATCCAGCACACCGAAGATGCCAATGGCCGCAAGCTGCGCATCGCCGGATCGCCGCTCCGCCTGTCGCGCACGCCGGGCCGGGTGCGCAAGGCTGCGCCGGTGCTGGGTGAACACAATCGCAGCTCGCTGCGGGAATGGCTGGGCATGGGCGACGAGGAATATGCGCGCTACGAAGCGCAGGGCATTTTCAAACAGGTTGATCCGAAGATCCGCGGCTTCTGGTAGGGCAAGGTATTAACGCCCAACCCCAACCCTCCTCCGCTTTGCAGGGGAGTGGGACGAGAGACAAAGGAGGAAAACGAAATGAAGGTCCGCCGTTCCCAGACCATCGTTCCGGCCAGCGTGCCGGAATACATCGAGAAATCCGTCCGGCTGGAGGCCGATGTCGTCGTGATGGACCTCCAGGATGCCGTGGTGAAGCAGGACAAGGCCAAGCGCGAGGGGCGCGACGTGGTGGTGGCCGCGCTGCGCAAGGGCAAAAGCGCCTACAAGTGCCGCGAACTGTGCGTGCGCGTCAACAGCCCGGGCTCGCCCTGGTTCATCGACGACCTGAAGGCGGTGATCGAAGCCGGCGTGGACAGCATCCGCCTCACGCATGCCTATGGACTGGCGGACGTCATGTTTGCCGAGCGCTGCATCATGGCCTTTGCCAACGGGCGCGAGGTGGACATCCACCTGAGCCTCGACATGCCCTCATGCCTTTTCGAGCTGGAAGACATCGCGAAGCGCTCGGAACTGATCACCTCGGTGTGGCTGTCCTCGGGCGACTTCGGCCTGGAGACGGGTTCCTCCAGCCACGGGCCCAATCCCTATCCGAATGACGAGTGGCTCACCTATACGCGCGGCAAGATCGTCAACGTGGCGCGCTCTTTCGGCTGGAACGCCGGCGACATCATCCGGCCGCTGCCCACTGATCCGGACAAGCTGCGCACGGCGCTGCAACGCTCGCGCATGTTCGGCTTCGACGGCTGCGCCATTGTCATTCCGCGGCTGATTCACATCGTCAACGAGGAGTTCGGCGTCAAGGCCGACGAGCTGACCTGGGCGAAGGACCTTGCGGCGAAGTGGGACCTGCTGGCTGCGGGGCCGGAATCGAACCGCGATTTCCACACCATCGACGGCAGGAACGTCATGCGTCCCGGCTATGAGTATGCGCTGCGCGTCATTCACTACGACGCGGTGCTGCGCGGCGACCCGGAGGCGGTGGAGTCCTATCGCAAATACGGCCTTGCCACCGGCGACTATCTTGCCGAACGGCGTGCGGCTCCCATCCTGTCGGATCCGGCTCTCGTCGCAGGGGTGAAGCCATGAACGCGAGAGATCAGTCAATGCAAGTGGCAGGCGTGCGAGACGTATCGACCGCGGCGCCGACATCCGTGGCAGCATCCCTGGCTGCCGAGCAGCGTGCCAAGGCGGCGGCCAAGGCGGCACGCGCCGATGGCTACAGCATCACGGCAGTCGAGCGCGCGCTTGATGTGCTCGAGGCGTTTCGCGGCCACGGCGGGGAATTGTCGCTGGTCGAGGTCACGCGCGCGACGGGGCTGCACAAGCCCACGGCATTCCGTGTGCTGGCCACGCTGCGCCGCCGTGGCATGGTCATCAAGAATGAACAGACCGGCGTCTACCGGCTGGGCTACGCCATTCTCGCGCTGGCCGAGAGCGCCAAGTCGGTCGGCGGCCTTCTGATCGAGGCCCGTCCGGCGATGCGTGAGTTGCGCGCCAGGCTTCGCCACACCGTCTATCTCAGCGTGCGTGACGGTGATCAGCGGATCGACGTCGAGCAGATGGAGGGGCTGGGTGAAGTGCGGCGGGTGATCACGCCCGGCACCGGCCGCCCGCTGCACACCGGTGCGCCAAGCAAGGTGCTGGTGGCCGGGATGCCGGATGACCAGATCAAATTGATGCTGGACCGTACGGCGCCGGCGGGTTTCGATCGCGATGATTTCCGTCGCGAAATCGCCGCGGTGCGCCGCAATGGCCATGCGCGCAGCCGTAATGTGCAGAATGCCACCGCAATATCGGCGCCGATCCGCGGTGCCGGTGGTGAAGTTCTGGCTTCTCTAACGGTGTCGGTGCCCATCACGCTGTTTGCCGCGATCCGGCAGGACGTGATCGCGGGCGTGACCACCAGTGCAGCGGCGATTTCGGAGTCGCTCAGGGGGCTGCCGGCGGGGCGGACTGGCACGCTCCGGCGCTGAAGCGCTGCCGCGGCGCCGCCAGCCGCCGACATTTCGCGGTTTTCCCTCTGGTTTTTTGCCGGGCGCCGGACACTCCTTCCGTAATGCTCTATGCTTGCGGGCAAAATATGCTCTGGAGGAGTCCGAAATGCCCCAATCCGCTGTTCGCGCAGCCAATGTTGCGCCATCTGATCTCGCATCCGCCCCGCGTGGTCCCGCGCTGGCCGCCTACGTCGCCGGCACCCTGATCCGCGAGTTTCCGCCACAGGTCCTTGAAGCGGCGGAGCGCGCACTGGTCGACCTGGTCGGCCTCATGGTGGGCGCCAGCAGCGATGCACCGGCCCGTCCCGCGCGCGCCGCGATCAAGCACTGGCACGCCACTGGCAAGGCACGCGTCGTCATGGGCGGGCGCACCACGCCGGCCCTGGCCGTGCTGGCCAATGGCACCATGGCGCATGCCATGGACTTCGATGACACCCATCCGGGTGGCGCGGGGCATCCCAGCGGCGTGTGCTGGAACACCGCCCTGGCAATGGCCGAGGAACTGGGCTCGAGCGAGAAGGATGCCGTTGCCGCCTTCATCACCGGCTATGAAATCATGGGCAAGCTGGGCGGCGGCTACGCACCCGGCGTGGGGCGCAGCCTGCAGCGCAAGGGACTGCATCCGACTTCGGTGGTCGGGCGCTGCGGCGCGGCCGCGGTGGCTTCGGTGCTGATGCATCTGCCGGAAGAGCGCATTGCGCATGCGCTGGGCAACAGCGCCACGACCATGGGTGGCCTGGTGGGGTCGTTCGGCACGCACGGCAAGCCCTTCCATGCCGGCAAGGCCGCGATGGACGGCATCCTCGCCGCGCAACTCGCTTCCGAAGGCCACGTTGCCGCCACGCATCTGTTCGAACTGGAGAAGGGCTGGCTGGATGCCTTCATCCAGGACCGCAAGGTCGAGGTGCCGCCGCTCGATTGGACAAAGTGGGAGATCCTCACGAATGGCTTCAAGGCTTTTGCCAGTTGCCGCGCCACGCATCCGTCCACGCAGACGGCGCGTTCCCTGGCCGAGCAGGTGGCCGGCCGCAAGGTGCTGCGCGTGGAGGCGAAGGTGCATCCGAACGCGCTGGTGACGGCGGGCAAGACCAGTCCGCGCACGCCGCTCGAAGGCAAATTCAGCGTGCCGTTCTGCATTTCCATGGGGCTGCGCGGTTATTCGGTGGTGGATACCGATTTCAATGACAGGATCATGCAGGACAAGGCGGTCACGGACATCGTACCGTTGGTGAAAATGACTGCGGTCGAGGGCCAGGCACCGCATTCGGCCTCGATGGAAGTCTTCCTCGAAGATGGCACGAAGCTGCATGCCGAAACCGCCATCATGCGCGGCCATCCGGACAACCCCCTGAGCTGGGAGGACCTGCGCGCGAAATTCGATGGCCTCGTGGTGCCGGTGGTTGGCAAGGACAAATCGGCGCAGTTGTGGGACGCAGCGCGTGCCGTTGGCTCGGGCAAGCCGGGTTCCCTGTCGCGCTTGAGCGAGCTTCTCGCAGGGGATCTTTAGTCCGGAAATTGCCGTCTTCAGAAAAAAAGAACAGCGAGGAGGGGGTTATGAAGACATGCAAGGGTAGACGCTTGTTTGCAGTGGCCGGATTGGGAGCGGCAGTTTTGGCTTCGTCCCTTTCGCCTTCAATGGTCCTGGCACAGACATCGTGGCCGACGAAGCCGGTGACCATGGTGATCGCCTTCCCGCCGGGCGGACCGACCGACACCGATACCCGCATGTTCACCCAGAAGCTGAAGGACTCCTTCCAGCAGACCTTCCTGATCGACAATCGACCGGGTGCGGGCGGAACGATAGGCACGGGCTATGTCGCCAAATCAGTGCCTGACGGGCATACGCTGCTGGTGGCGACCATCGGATTTACCGTCGCACCCACGCTCTACAAGGATCTGCCTTACCATCCGATCACGGATTTCACGCCGATTTCCATGGTGACCAAGCGCGCGGCGATGATGGTGGTGAACGTCGACCTTCCCATACGTACGGTGCCCGAGTGGATCGCGTATGCACGCGCCAATCCCGGTAAGCTCAACTTCGGCACACCGGGGCAGGGTGGCGGTCCGCATCTGGCCGGGGAACTGTTGAGCAGCCTGACGCACACCAAGGTGACCTTTGTTCATTACAAGGCCACGCCGCCCATGGCCCTGGACATGGTCTCCGGACGGCTGGACATGGGCATCACCATTCCCGCCGGCATCTACGCCCATGTGAAAAGCGGCAAATTGCGTTTGCTGGGAACCACTGGATCTGAGCGTACCCGGCTCATGCCCGATGTTCCCTCGGTATCGGAGTTCGTGCCAGGCTTCGAGTATTCAAGCTGGCTGGGCTTCGTTGCGCCCAAGGGGGTGCCACCCACGGTTGTTATCCGACTGAGCGCGGAAATCATCCGCCTGTCCAAGACCCCGGAGATTTTCAAGAAGCTGAGTGACGACGGCAATGACCTTGCCAGCAGCACGACACCGGAGCAGTTCCGCGATTTTCTGGCGGCGGACTATGGGCGCTGGCGCAAGGTGGTGCAGGAAAGCAACATCAAACTGGAAGAATAGATAGAACAGGACAGGCCATGCCGACAGTACGTGTCAAAGACATTGACATCAATTACGAGGTCACCGATTTCACCGATCCATGGAGGAAGCCGGAGACCATTCTGCTGCACCACGGCTTCTCGCGCAGCCTGCGTTTCTGGTATCGCTGGGTGCCGCAGTTGTGCCGCGACTATCGCGTACTGACCTTTGATTCGCGCGGCTGCGGCAAGACCACCGTTCCACCAAAGGATTACACGTTTTCCCTGGACCAGATGGGCGACGATGCAGTGGACCTGCTTGATGTGCTGGGCATTGAACGTGTGCACTGGGGTGCCGAGGCTTCGGGCGGCATCGTCGGCATCAATGTCGGCTTGAGATATCCGAACCGGCTCGCTTCACTGACCATGTGCAATACGCCGATCAAGCTCCCGCAGGCCACGAACGATTCCTTTGATGAAGAGAATGTTCTGAAGCATGGCACCGGTTATTGGGCGCGCTCCTCGGCGCCGCACCGCTTTGACCTGGACAAGCTGGATGATGGCTATCTTGAATGGTCGATTGCCGAGCACAATCTGACTCCTCCGCACGTGGCGGTGGGCGTCCACAACATGCTGTCTGTGGCCGACAGCTATACGGTGCTACCCAAGCTCAAGACGCCGACGCTGATTCTTGCCGGTGAAAGCAGTAAGATCGCAACCATCGATCAGGTGCGCGAAATGGAACAGCGCATCCCCCATGCGAAAGTCGTGGTGTTCAAGGGCTACGGCCAGGGCATTGCATTCTCGAATTCGGATGCCTGCGCGACGGCGATGCGGGATTTCATCCGCGCGTTGCCGCAGGCCTGAAGTTGCAGGGGGGGGGCCGCCCGGGGCGGTCATTTGTTCACATAAGAAACGTGGAGGATCCATGAGTACGGCAGATATCATCCTGCTCCGCTGTGCGGGGCGACTTACCCAGACACAATGGGCCGAAGTTCAAAAACTCGCAGCCGAGGCTGGGGCCGGAAAGGCGCGCGCCTACAGCAATGCCGAAGAGGCCTATGTCTATTTCGACCTGAAGGCGCCGCGCGCCCTGGGCCGGGACGAGGTCGCCGCACTGGAGGGCAGGGTCAGTGCGCTTGCTGGTGGAACAAAGGTCAGTGGCCTTGCGCTGGGCATGACGAACGACCTTCCGGGCGTTTCAAAAGGATTTCCTGCCCCGATCCATTACGTGGTTGAGATGGATTTTGCGCCGGGCAGCGAAGCGGAACTGACGAAGTGGTATGCCACGGAGCATTTGCCCGGACTGGCCTCGGTGACGGGTTGCGTTCGTGCGCGGCGCTACATGAGCGAAGCAGGGCGCTCCTTTGCAGCCTACGACCTGCAGTCCAACCTCGTGCCGGAATCGGCAGCATGGATGAAGTGGCGCGACACGCCGGAGGCCAACCGCCTGCGGCCGAATTTCCTGAACATGAAGCGCGGCGTATTTCTGGTGCTGTAGGTCTAATCGGCCGGCGATGAAGCACATAACGGGTCAGACAGCGCAGCAGACGCCGCAATAAATACGCAAACAAATTCGCAAAAACAGGAGTGGCAACAATGCAATTGAATACCGACAAGGTCCAGGCGCACGTCGAGAACGGCATCGGCTGGCTGATCTTCAACAACCTTCCGCGCCACAACGCCATGTCGCTGGAGATGTGGCAGGCCACCGGCGATGTCATGGAGGCCTACCAGAATGACCCCGCAGTGCGCGTGGTGGTGATGAAGGGCGCGGGCAACAAGGCCTTCGTATCGGGCGCCGACATTTCGCAGTTCGACAAGGTGCGTGACAACGCCGAGCAGGCCAAGGAGTACGCGCGCATTTCCGACTGGGGCCGCTCCTGGCTGGAGAAATTCGACAGACCGCTGATCGCGCAGATCCAGGGCTTCTGCATCGGCGCAGGAATGGGCATTGCGCTGGCGGCCGACATCCGCATCGCCTGCACCGGTTCGCGCTTCGCGATCCCGGCCGCCAAGCTGGGCCTCGGTTACCTCTATACCGGGCTGGCCAATCTGGCGCGCGTGGTCGGGCCGTCTTCGGCGCGCGACATCATGTACACGGGGCGATTCCTGGACACCGATGAGGCGCTGCGCATCGGCCTGGTCAACTTCGTCCATCCCGAAGCCGAGTTCGAGCAGAAGGCGCTGGAGTACGCCACGATCATTGCAGGCAACGCACCGCTGACCATCCGTGCAGCGAAAGCCGCGCTGGATTCCTTCGAGCGCTTCTCGGATACCCAGGCCTCCAAGACCGTGGATGCGATGATCGACGCCTGCTTCGACAGTGCCGACTACAAGGAAGGCCGCAAGGCTTTCGCGGAGAAACGCAAGCCGCAGTTCACCGGGAAGTAGGGCAGTTCAGGCCGGAAGTGCGTGATATCAATTATCTGATGAACAGGTTTCGTTAAAAGGCCTGAATCCCAAAAGGAGAATAATACCGCCATGAAAATCACCCGCTTCAAATGCCGTCTGATACATCTTCCCGGTGGGACGCTGACCCCGCAGCCCAAGGGAGTTCCTGTTCAATCGCATTACTTTGTCGCGCTCGAGCTGGGCACCGACGTCGGAATCGAAGGCATCGGCATCACCTCCTGCGGAGATGTTCTCGCCGGTGCGCTCAAGGTGGCGGTGGATACGCTGGCCGGCCTGACGATTGGCATGGATCCGCTGCGCATCGAGGCCATCCTCGCGAAACTGCGCGGTGCTGCCGTCGGCGCCGGCCCTGGCGGAATCTTCACGACGGCAGTGGCGGCCATCGACATCGCGCTGTGGGATATCCGCGGCAAGGCATTCGGGCAGCCGGTATGGAAACTCGCCGGTGGGCATCGTGAACGTGTTCCGGTGTATGCCAGCGGTGCGCTGATGCGCCACTTCCCGGTGGCACACAATGCCAAGACCGCGGCCCTGCTGAAGAAGATGGGTTGGAAGCAGATGAAGACCCAGCTCGGCGCCCCCGCCGGACAGAGCTGGACGCCGGGCGAGGAAGTGGACCGCATCGCCCGTGTGCGCGCTGCGGCCGGTGACGATATCGACCTGATGTGCGACATCAACCAGATCTGGAGCGTGCATCGCGCGCTGGACGTCGGCCGGCGCATCGCGTTTGCCAACCTCTACTGGCTGGAGGATGTGGTGGCGCATGACGACTATCCCGGCTTGGGGCGCGTCAATGCCGAACTGCAGACGCCGATCGCGGGTGGCGAATACGTGTATGGCGAGGTGCCGTTCCGCCACATGATCGAGGCGCATTCGGTGGACATCATCATGATCGACATCCTGCGCTCCGGCGGTGTCAGCGGCTGGCTGAAGACCGCGCACATGGCACAGGCCTTCAACCTGCCGGTGGTCAGCCACCTTGCACCGGAACTTCAGGTGCACCTCGTTGCGGCTTTGCCCAACGGCCTTACGGTGGAATACATGCCGTGGTCGGTGGGCCTGTACGAGGAAGTGCCGGTGATGAAGGACGGCATGATCTCCCCGCCAATGAAGCCGGGTTTCGGCCTGAAGTTCGACAGGAAGGCACTGAAGAAATACGGCGTGGCCTGAGCGGACTGTCGTTTGCGTCGATACGAAAAGGGGACTGCAGATGCAGTCCCCTTTCTTCATTGATTCCCGGAGATCGCCCGGATTCCCGAACACAATGACCAGGCTCTCATTCCAGAATTACCCAAATTGCCATTGGAAATGAGTATTGAAACGATCTGCGGTGTCGCGGTGTGCTCAATTCGTGATTCTTCCCGGCGCGAGTGTTGGCAGGCATAAAATAGCTTCACATACGCGGTGCCCATGACGGGTGTCCTGAATGCCGTACCTGCATTATCAATTCACCCGGCTCCATCTCCCATGACTGACACACGGCCCGTTGCATTGACCGAGGCGCCCAATACTGCTGGCGTACGCGGCCTGACCGCGGCCGAGGCCATAGCACGGCTCGCCACCGAAGGGGCGAATGTGCTGCCCACCTCGGAGCGGCGCGGTGTCATCGGCATTGCCTTCGAGGTGGCGCGCGAGCCGATGTTCCTGCTGCTGGTGTCCGGTGCTGTGATCTACCTGCTGCTGGGCAGCGCCAACGAGGCGATGGTGCTGGGGGCTGCGGTTGTGGCGGTCATGGCGATCACGATCGTTCAGGAGAGAAAAAGCGAGCGGGCATTGGAGGCCCTGCGTGACCTGTCCAGTCCGCGCGCGCTGGTGGTGCGCGACGGCGCCGACCTGCGCATTGCCGGCAGCGAAGTGGCGCGCGGCGACCTGCTGATCCTTGCCGAAGGCGATCGCGTGCCGGCCGATGCCACGCTGCTTGCGACCAATGACCTGCTGGTGGATGAATCGCTGCTCACGGGTGAATCGCTGGCGGTCACCAAGAACGCGGGCTCGAAGGACAGCGACGGCCGGGTGTTCTCCGGCACGCTGGTGGTCAAGGGGCAGGGGCGGGCCATTGTCACCGCCACCGGTGTGCGCACCGAGCTTGGCCGCATCGGTGTGTCACTGGCCACGCTGCCGATCGAAAAGACGCAGCTCGAGCGCGAAACGGCGCGCATCGTGCGTGCCGTTGCCATCGGCGCCGGCCTGCTGTCTGTTGCAGTCGCGCTCCTCTACCTGGTGATGCATGGCGGGCTGCTCGATGCCGTGCTGACCGGCGTGACGCTGGCGATGGCCATCCTGCCCGAGGAATTTCCGGTGGTGCTGACGGTGTTCCTGGCGCTTGGCGCGTGGCGCATTTCGCGTCGTGGCGTGCTGACGCGGCGCATGCCGGCGATCGAGACCCTGGGCGCGGCCACCGTGCTGTGCGTGGACAAGACCGGCACGCTGACCGAGAACCGCATGGCGCTGGTGGAGGCCTGGGCCGACGGGGTCTGGTGCGTGCTCGGGGCGGCGGCACTGCCGCCCGCAGTGATTCAGACCATCGAATGCGCAGCGCTGGCCTGCGAGCTCGATCCCTTCGATCCCATGGAGCGCGCGATCGTGGCGGCCGCACAACCTGCAGCGCCGCAGGCATTGCGCATTCGCGCCGGGTGGCAGCTTGCCTGCGACTACCCGTTCAGCGCGGACTTCCTTGCGGTCTGCCACGCCTGGCGCTCGCCAACTGCCGAGACGCGTGTCGCGGTCAAGGGCGCGCCGGAGACCGTGCTGAAGCTGTGCGGCATCGAAGGCGACGCACAGCGCGGCGCGCTGGCCGAAGTTGAGCATGCTGCCGCGCGCGGATTGCGCCTGCTGGCGGTGGCCGAAGCGGGCTGGGATGGGGCCGAGTGGCCCGAGGCGCCACAGGCCTACGCTTTCCGCTGGCTGGGTTTTGTCGCGCTGGCCGACCCGCTGCGTGCCTCGGTGCCTTCGGCAGTGGCGACCTGCCGCCAGGCCGGCATCCGCGTGGTGATGATCACCGGCGACTACGCCGGCACGGCGCTCAGCATTGCCGCGCAGGCCGGCCTTGATGTCAGTGCAGGCGCGCTTTCCGGTCCCGAGCTTGACGCCATGGATGACACGGCACTGGCTGTGGCGATGCGGCGCGTGAATGTGTTTGCGCGCATCCATCCCGAGCAGAAATTGCGCCTGGTGGCCGCCTGCAAGGCGGACGGAGAGATCGTCGCCATGACTGGTGACGGCGTCAACGATGCCCCGGCACTGAGGGCTGCGCACATCGGCGTGGCCATGGGGAAACGCGGCACCGACGTGGCGCGCGAGGCTGCCTCGCTGGTGCTGCTCAACGACGATTTCGGCGACCTCGTTGAAACCGTGCGGCTGGGCCGGCGTATCTACATCAACATCCGCAACGCCATGTCCTACATCATCTCGGTACATGTGCCGATCGCCGGGATGTCCTTCCTGCCGCTGCTGTTCGGCTGGCCGCTGTTCCTGATGCCGGTGCATGTGGCTTTCATGGAATTCGTGATTGACCCGGCCTGTTCCATCGTGTTCGAGGCCGAACGCAGCGACCTGCACGCCATGGAGCGTCCGCCGCGCGACCCGAAGGAGCCGCTGTTCAATGTCCGCATGCTCATCGACAGCCTGCTGCTGGGGGTCACGCTGCTGATTGCAGCGGCCATTACCTACCAATGGGCCATCGCAGCGGGGCGCAGCGAAGGCGAGGTGCATGCACTCGGATTTGTTGCCATCGTGCTCGGCAACCTGTTCCTGATCCTCGTCTATCGCGGCGCGGACAAGTCAAGCATCCACCTGCTGGCGCGGCCGACGCCGGCACTGCTCTGGGTGGTCGGTGGCACGCTGACCGCGCTTGCGGTTGCCGTCTATGTTCCGGTGGTGGCACGCATCTTCCGCTTTGCGCCGCTGGCCGCCGTCGATGTCCTGATTGCGGCGGCGGCCTCCGCTGCCGGGGTGCTCGTGCCCCTGCTCTGGCTGCGGGCGCGGCATTCGCTCCAGATCAGCCGTTAGAATCCCGCTATTCCCGTTTCCAGTCATCAAGGACAGACAGACCATGAGCCGCATCCTCGAACCGGTGATTTTCCGCAATGGCGCGCAGGCCAAGAACCGGGTGGCGCTTGCCGCCATGACGAACGGCCAGAGCAATGTCGATGGCACGCTCGGTGAGGATGAACTGCGCTGGTTGGAAATGCGCGCCAAGGGAGGCTTTGGCATCATCGCCACCTGTGCGGTGCATGTTTCCAAGCACGGGCAGGGCTGGCCGGGCGAACTGGGCATCTTTGACGATGCGCATATTCCCGGGTTGAAGCGCGTGGCCGATGCGATCTGCGAATACGGATCGCTGCCCATGGCGCAGATTTTCCACGGCGGCCTGCGTGCCGACCGCTCGGTGTCGGGCACGCAGCCGTGGAGCGCGAGTGACGCCACAGAAGTTGGCAACGACAGTGGTGCGCGCGCCGCGACCGGGCAGGACATCGAAGGTGT
This sequence comes from uncultured beta proteobacterium, assembly GCA_903928055.1. GTDB lineage: Bacteria > Pseudomonadota > Gammaproteobacteria > Burkholderiales > SG8-39 > CAIYPG01. Next base: position 36,134 of record CAIYPG010000064.1, read on the forward strand.
GATCGCGGATTTCGCCGAGGCCGCACGGCGCGCCTGCAAGGCCGGCATGGCCGGGGTGGAAATCCACGGGGCGCACGGCTACCTCCTGACGCAGTTCCTCAGCCGCACCGAAAACCGCCGCACCGATGCCTGGGGCGGCACACTGGAGAAGCGTGCCCGGCTGATGCGTGAAGTCACGCGTGCAGTGCGTGCCGCGGTGCCCGAGCAGTTCATCGTCGGCGTGCGCCTCTCGCCGGAGGACAACGGCAATGCCCGCGGCCTTGACCTTGACGAGAACCTGCAACTGGCGCACTGGCTGGTCGAGGACGGCATCGATTTCCTGCACCTGTCGCTGTGGGATTACACGAAGAACACCACCAAGCGCCCGGAGCGGCACGCCCTGCAGGAATTCCGTGCCGTCGTGCCGCAGGATGTGCCGATATTCGTGGCGGGGCAGATCTGGACGCGCGACGATGGCGAAAAGGCGCTGGCACTCGGCGCCGATGTCATTGCCCTCGGTCGCTCGGCGATCGTGAATCCCGATTGGCCGCGCCACGTGACCGATGCACACTGGCAGCCTCAACGGCCGCCGGTCACAGCCGCGCAACTGCAGTCCTGGGGGCTGAACGAAACGTTCATCAACCGCATGCGGGGGCGGAAGGATTTTGTTGCAGGGTGAGCGCGGCGTGTTGCTGATGCCTTAAACTGACCTACAGACCCGATCAAGAACGAGGCCCGGTAAAAAAGGGCCACATGTGTAAAGCCAAAGGAGAGACGCAATGCCCTGGATAGATGCAAATGGCGCGAGCCTTCGCTATGAACTGACTGGCTCTGGGAAGGAAACCCTGGTGCTGGTCCATGAGTCCGGTGGATGCCTGGAGAGCTACGACGAAGTCGTGGCGGAATTGGGCAGGGATTTTCGCGTGCTGCGCTATGACCAGCGCGGTTTCGGTTTTTCGGAGAAGGCGCGCGAACTGACGCTGGACGGCGTGGCGGGCGACCTGGCGGGTCTGCTGGATGTGCTGAAAATCACCGCGCCGGTGCATCTGGCCGGCTGTGCCATGGGCAGCGATTTTGCAGTGGCATTTGCCGTGCGTTATCCCGCACGTGTGTTGAAAATGGCGATTGCCAGCCCGAACATCGGCCCGACCAAGAGCGCCGCGCGCGCCATGGAACGCGCCGTCCAGGCCGAGCGCGATGGCGTTCGCTCCACCATGAAGGAAAGTCATGACCGTTCCTATCCCGAGCACCTGCGTGCTTTGGATCCGGAACGTTTCCGGCGTTACCAGGCGCGCTGGGTGTGCAACTCTCCTGCATCTTTTGCGGCTCAGGGAAAGATGATGAGCACCGTCGACCTCACGTCGGACTACCCGAAAATCCGCGCAAAGACACTGGTGATCGGCGGGAAATACGACGTGATGCGCACTCAGGAAATGGCAAGGCAGGTGGCCAAGGCCATTCCGGGTTCAGCTTACGTGGATGCCGACACCGGCCATTTCATGGCGTTGCAGACGCCGCGGCTCTTCATCGACACGGTGCTGCCGTTCTTCAAGGCGGCCTGAAGCGGAAGCGGGCCGCTCAGACGGCCTGCAACTGGGGCGACATTTCGCTGATCAGTTTCGCCCGTTGCTGCGAAATGCGCTGTGCATCGCGGTGGAGCACGGTGGTCAGCTTCTCCAGCCGACCCTCGGCGTATTGCGCCAGCGGTCCCATGACGCTGACGGCGCCGAAGGGCTGCCCGGCCGCATTGAGCAGCGGCACCGCCAGGGCGCCCAGGCCCGGAACCACGTCACCGAGGCTGATGCCGTAGCCGAGTTGCTCGGACTCCCTGAAGATTTTCCGGTACACCGCCACCCGGCGTTTCAGTGAATCGGTGTTGGCATTGACCACGATGGTGGCCATGATGTCGCGACGCTCGCGCCGGCTCATGGCAAGCAGGATCGCGACCCCTGCGGTGGACAGCGTCAGCGGCCGTCGTGTGCCGATGACGGTGAGTGGATTGACGCTGGCGTTTCCGGCGCGATCGATGCAGACCGCTTCATTGCCGGCGCGCAGATGCAGGAACGCGATGCTGTTCAGGCGCCGCGCGATACTCTCGAGGTCTGCATGCACCGCATCGCGAAAACCCATGTAGGCGGGCAGGGACGTGGCCAACTCGAACAGCAGCGGACCGGGGATGTAGCGCCGGTCTTCGCTGCGCTGCCTCAGCAGGCGTTCAGCGACCAGGCACTTCAGCATGCGATGCGCGGTGGTCTTTTCGAGGCAGCAATACTGTGCAAGATCGCCCAGCCGCCAGCCGATGTCGCGACGCTCGGCCACCGCCTTGAGCAGCAGCACCGAACGCTGGATGCTTTGGGTTCCTTTGCGCATCAACGGCCTTATTCCTCCAGCTTGATGTTGTTTTCCTCGACCACCTTGCGCCAGCGCACATATTCCGTCGAGATGGTCTTGGCGAATTCCTCAGGCGTACTGCCGACCAGCACGGTGTATTCGGACTCGAACTTCTTCACCAGGTCGGGGGACTTCGCGACTTTCGCGAATTCCGCGCTGAGGCGGTTGACGATGGCCGGCGGCGTTTTCGCCGGCGCGAGGTAGCCGGACCAGCTCGGGTATTCAAAGCCGGGCACGCCCTGCTCGGCGACAGTCTTCAGGTCGGGCATGGCGCCGGCACGGTCGGTGCCGAGGTTCGCGATGGCCTTCAGCTTGCCCGATTTCACCAGCGGCATGCCGATGAAGGTGATGGCGGGGGCGGCCTGCACGCGGCCGGCGATCATGTCGGTGTACATGGGGCCGGAACCTTTGTAGTGCACGAAGGTCACCTCGGTCTTGCTCAGGCTGTGCAGCCAGGCGCCCACGATATGGTAGATGCCGCCGGAGCCGGTGGTGCCGAAATTGATCTTGCCCGGATTCGCCCTGGCATAGGCGAGGTATTCGGGAAAGGTGTTGAACGGCGCCGAGGGGCTGACCAGCAGCATCGACGAGTTGCGGATCATCAGAGATACCGGTGCGAAATCCTTCACCGGATCGTAGGGCACCTTGTCCAGCGGCGAGAACGCAGGCAGCACGCCAAACGAGGTACTCACCGAAACCAGCGTGTAGCCGTCGGGTGCGGATTTGGCGACATACACCGTGCCGATCGCGCCGCCGGCGCCGGCCTTGTAGTCGACGAGGATGGGCTGGCCGAGCGCTTCGGTGAGCTTGGGCGAATACAGGCGGGTCTGCACGTCCTGCGAAGAGCCGGGCGTGGAAGGGATGACCACGGTGATGGGCTTTGTCGGGAAGGCCTGCGCCCAGGCACCCAGCGGCAATGCGGAAACAACAGCCGAAACCAGTGTGACCCCAATGGGGTGCTTCAATCGGAACAGGTGCATGGATTCTCCTCCTTGTGGATATCTTGTCAGGAAGAATACTCCACCCCTGCCTGTCCGGCACGATGGTCCTCGTCGAGTGTGATAGCTTTGGACACATATCAGAACCCACACAATCAAAGGAGAGAACATGCCGGGTGCTCTGGAGGGAATTCGCGTCATCGATTTCGGGCAGTACATTGCCGGCCCCATGGCGGCCATGCTGCTGGGCGACCAGGGAGCGGACGTGATCCGTGTCGATCCGCCGGGCGGGCCGCGCTGGAATCCCTCGGGCAACGCCACCTGGAACCGCAACAAGCGCAGCATTGTCCTCGACCTGAAAACCGACGAAGGCCGTGAAACCGCGCGCCAGTTGATCGCCGGTGCCGACGTGGTGGTCGAGAACTTCCGGCCCGGCGTGATGCAGCGCCTCGGGCTGGGGGCGGCGGAGATGACTGCGGCGAACCCGCGCCTCATCTATTGTTCGCTGCCGGGCTTCGGCTCGGACGACCCGCGGGCGCAGGTGCGCGCCTGGGAAGGGGTGCTCGGCGCGGCCACCGGTGCGTATCGGGCTGGTGCAGCGAGCAAGGGCCAGCCGGTCTACACCGTGATCCCCTATGGATCGGCGTATGGGGCATTTCTCTGCGCTGTCACTGTGGCCATGGCGCTGAATGCCCGGGCGCGTTCAGGCGTGGGGCAACGTGTGGAGATTCCGCTGTTCGACGCAACGTTCACCGTGGTTGGTGCACGCGGCCTGCTGGTAAACGGCAAGCCGGAGGAGGAACCGGATTTCAATTGGAGCCGGCAACTGCCCTGCAAGGACGGGCGCTGGTTCATGTACGTGGCGAACAACAAGAAGTTCGAGGCCTTCATCAAGGCCATTGGCATGGACAAGTGGCGCGATGCCAAATTGCCTGCAAAGGAGCTTGCCCAGAAATTCGACGAAGTGATGCGCACCCGCACCGCGAAGGAATGGGAGGACATCGTGGCCGAGATCGGCTCCGAAGGCGTGATCCTCCACACCAGTGCGGAATGGCTGAAGCATCCGCAGGCACTGGAATCGAAAATCATTGCCGACTTTGAGGATCCGGAACTGGGGAAATTCCGCGGGCCCGGCATCAATTCGCGCTTGTCGCTGACGTCGGGATCGGTGCGCTCGCCGCGGCCGAAGACGGACGCGCATCGCGCCGAGATCCTGAAGGAACTGGCCGCCGCCAAGCCGGCGAACACGCAAGCAGGGGGCGAAGTGCTGCGTGCCGCGCTGCAGGGCGTGAAAGTCGTGGACCTGTGCATCGTGCTGGCCGGCCCGACCTGCGGGCGCACCATGGCCGAGTTCGGTGCCGACGTGATCAAGATCGACAGCCCGCATCGCGACCCGGTATTGCGCCACAACGACATCAATCGCGGCAAACGCAGCGTGCTCATCGACCTGAAGACGAAGGAGGGGCTGGAGATTTTCTGGAAGCTGGTGGACCAGGCCGACGTGGTGCTGCAGAACTTCCGCAGCGGCATTGCCGAGGCGCTGGGCATCGGCTACGAGCAGGTGCGTGCCCGCCGGCCGGACATCATCTATGGCTCCATGAACACTTTCGGCCATGTCGGCCCCTACGCCGGTCGTCCTGGCCACGAACAGATCGGCCAGGCGGTATCCGGCATGCAGGTGCGCTATGGCTCCGAGAAGCCGGCCACCGCACCGTTTGCGGCAAACGACTACGGCACCGGCCTCATGTCCTGTTATGGCGTGGCACTGGCGCTGCTGCACAAGCGCCGCACCGGCCAGGGGCAGTTCGTGGACAGCGCACTGGCCTATACCGCGACCATGCTGCAATCGGCGCTGCTGCAGGATTATCCGGGCAAGGAATGGAACGAGCCGCACGGCCAGGACGCCAAGGGCAGCGGACCGCTGAACCGGCTTTATCAGGCCAAGGACGACTGGCTGTTCCTTGCCGCGCGGCCGGGTGAGCTGGCGGCCTGCAGTGAACTGTCCGACCTCGCCGGCGCAACCGGGGCTGCCCTGGAGAAATCACTGGAAGAGCGCCTGCGCAGCCGCAGCGTCGCGGAATGGGTGACGCTGCTGACGAAGGCCGGCATCGGCGCACATCGCCTGGTGCCCGACCTTGTGGAACTGATGACGGATCCGCTGGTGGTAGCGCGCGGCCTCGCGGTGACGCGCGACCACGAAGGCTTCGGGCCGATCACCACTACCGCACCCGGCGTCCGCCTGTCAGGCACGCCGATGGTGATTGGCCGTCCCGCCGCGAAACCCGGCACCGACATCGCCAGCGTGCTGGCGGAAATCGGCATGGCGGATCAGCTTGAGCGTTTAATCCGCGAAGGTGTTGTGGCGGTGGATGGGGTCAAGGCGGGCTGCTGATACCTCTGGCTGTTTCCCCCTTGTGAAAGGGGACCGACGCGACGTAGTCGAGCGGGGGGATTTCACCCGGTCGAAATCCCCCGGCGCAGATTAGTCGGACAGTTTGATTCCGGTGTCCTTGAGGAATTTCAGCCAGTGGGCCTGCTCATAGGCCAGCAGTTTGCCGAATTCCTCCGGCGTGCTGCCCACCGGCAATATGCCGTCGCTGCCGAGTTTTTCGGTGACGGCGGACATCTTCAGCGCCTTGACGAAATCCCGGTTCAGTTTCGCGACAACAGCGGGGGGCATGCCCTTGGGGCCGGTGAAGCCCATCCAGCTGCTGAAGTCGTAGCTCGGCACAGTCTCGGTGATCGATGGCAGGTCGGGCATGTTCGGCATGCGCTCCTTTGAGGTCACACCGAGGCCGCGCACCTTGCCGGTCTTGATGGCCTGCAGTGCGTTGACCGGTGTGGTGGCCGTGGCCTGGACGCGCCCGGCGTAAAGATCAGGAATGAAGGCACCGGTGGACTTGTAATGCACGAACGTCACTTCAGTATTGGTGGCGTAGTGCAGCCAGGCGCCGGGCAGGTGGGTGGAGCCGCCCGCGCCGCCGGTGGAGTAATTGATCTTGCCGGGATTGGCCTTGGCATAGGCAAGGTATTCGGCGACGGATTTTACCGGCAGCGACGGATGCACCATGAGGATCAGCGGCCGTTTGCTCATCAGCACGATGGGCGTGAAGTCCTTCACCGGGTCGTAGGTGAGCTCGGGATAGCTGATCGGCGCAAGGACATTGCCGAGGATGGTCTGCATGATCGTGTAGCCGTCCGGTGCGGCTCGCGCCACCTGCGCGGCACCGATCGTGCCGGCGGCGCCAGGACGGTTCTCGATCACGATGCTGTAGCCCTCGTTGTCGAGGATCTTCTGGGCATACATGCGTGTCTCGGTCTCGGTTCCGCCGCCGGGGGCGAGCGGAATGATGAGCGTGATGGCCTTGTTGGGAAAGTTGGCCTGCGACAGGGCTGTCGTGGGGGCCAGCACGATGCCTGCCATGAGTGCCGCCGCCATCTGTAATGGTTTGCGCTGCATGATTTCTCCTCCTTGTGGATGATCTCGTGCGGGGAGAACTATAGACCCCCAGCCGGCCGATGGCGAGTTATCGCTCTCGGCTATCCGCCCATTTGAAATTCAAATACAGCGGGGCCATCGGCGTTGTCGCCTGGCGTCGGGGCGGGTGATGAAAATCCCGGAAACTTGTCGCACCAGTGCTTAATAATGTCCCATGCGGGGTTTATCAGGATCGCCGCTGTGAAGGGTTGTGCCGAGTGGCGCTGATCACCCAGAGCCATAATGGGAAGATGCCGGATGCGCCGGAGTGCCGGAAGGCGTGATGCGTTGAAGGGGTGATTGCAGGGAGCCCGGCGCATGCTATGGTTGCCGGTGGGCGTCGCGTGGCGATGTTGGGACGCAGTGCCGGCTGACGCAGGTTTTCTGATTTATCATGATAATAACTTCCATGTGAAGTTGCATGAATAAACGGAATTACAACTAAAACGATCATAATGGAGTGAAAATGGCATCTGGCGTATTCGACGACGCATTGCTCAAGCATCTGTGGAGCACCGAGGAACTCAGGAACATCTTCAGCGACCGCAACCGCGTGGCGAAGTGGTATGCCTTCGAGGCGGCGCTGGCGATCGAGCAGGCTGAGATGGGAATCATTCCGAAGAAGGCGGCCGACGAGATCGTACGGAATGCCTCGGTTGACAAGGTGGACATCGAGAAGATTGCCGCCGAGATCCGCCGCATCAAGCACCCGCTGGTGCCCACGCTGAAGGCCGTGGAGGCGCTGTGCAAGGACGGCCTGGGCGAATACATCCATTTCGGCCCGACCACGCAGGATGTGCTGGACACCGGCACGATGCTGCAGATGAAGGACGCGCATGCCGTCTATCTGCGCGACATGAAGGCAGTGGGCAAGGCGCTGGTGAAACTGTGCGAAGCGCATCGCGACACGCCCATGGTCGGCCGCTCGCACGGCGTGCAAGCCTTGCCGATCACGTTCGGCCACAAGGCGGCGATCTGGCTGTCCGAGATGGGGCGCAACTACGAGCGCCTGAAGGACCTGGAGAAGCGCACCTTCGTCGGTGGCCTGGTGGGTGCAGTCGGTACCCAGGCATCGCTCGGCGACAAGGCGCCGGAGCTGGAGGCGCGCGTCATGAAGCGCCTCGGCCTTGGCGTTGCCGACATCAACTGGCAGCCTGCACGTGACCGCTTTGCCGAGTATGCCTCGGTGCTCGCCATCATCGGCGGCACGCTCGGCAAGATTGCCAATGAAATCGTGATCCTCGAGCATACCGAGATCGGCGAGCTGTATGAACCGTTCAGCGACGGCAAGGTGGGTTCATCGACCATGCCGCACAAGCGCAACCCGTCAAGCTGCGAAGCCGTGGTCGGCGTGAGCCGCGCGATCCGCTACAACGCCGCGATGGTGGTCGAGGGGATGGTGATCGAGCATGAACGCGACGGTTCGTCGTGGCGCGCCGAGTGGAAGGCTCTGCCGGAGTCCTGCCTGATGATGGGCGGCATGCTGGCGGCGATGAAGTACGTGCTCGAAGGGCTGGTCATCGATGCGCCGCAGATGCGCGCGAACCTGGACCGCCTCGGCGGCTTCCTGCTGTCCGAGCGCGTCATGTTCGTGCTGTCCGAGAAGGTCGGCAAGCAGACGGCGCATGAGCTGGTCTATGAGGCTTCCATGCACGGCATTGAGCAGGGCGTGAGTTTCGAGAAGTCGCTGATGGAGAACAAGAAGGTGCGGGATGCGCTGACTGTTCAGGAAGTGCGCGCCGTCCTCGATCCGGTGAACTACCTCGGCCATGCGCCGGCCATCGTCGATCGCGTGGTGGCTGAGCAGCGTGCCAAGGGCTGGATGGACTGAGCGCAGGGTTTTCAGGGGGTATCCCGGGAAGAATCCTGATATTTTCGGCGCGATCCTTCCGCTCATCCCCGGCCCTTCTCCCCGAGGGAGAAGGGCGATAACCCCCTCTCCCTCGGGGAGAGGGGGTGGGGTGAGGGAGAGTTTCGAGATGAGTTCCAAATAAAAGGCGGAATGCCCTGGCAATCCGCAATACCGCAGAGAAAAGGGAGAGAACAGTGGCATCCACGATCATGCTTACCGGTGACGTCAACCTGCTTGGCGTCGAGGACACCGAAGTGCCGTTCAGGAAGGTCCGCGACACGCTCGCCATGGCCGACTGCGTGTTCGGCAACCTTGAGTGCTGTCTTTACGATCCCGTTGTGCCACGTGGCCAGATGATGGCCGACCTGCAGTCCGGCTATGACGGCTTCTGGGCACCCACCGCGACCGGCAAGGCGCTGCTGCATGCCGGCTTTCATTGCGTGGGCAATGCCAACAACCAGAACTATGGCCACAAGGCCATCCTGTCCTCGAATGCCACGCTGGACAAGCTGGGCATTCCGCATGTGGGCACCGGCGTGAACAGGGCCGAAGCACGCAAGCCCGCCGTGGTCACGCGCAACGGCAAGCGCTTCGGCTTCATGCAGCGCACTTCGCAATACTGGCCCAACCACCACGAGGCCGCCGAGCACAGCCCGGGCGTTGCGGTGATCAAGGTGCACACGGCCTTCGAGCCGGTGTACTACAAGGATGGCACGCTGCCGCCGAACCGCCCGGGGTTGCCACCGAAGATCATTACCTGGGGCGATCCGAAGTACATGGAGGAATTCAGGCAGGACGTGAAGGCGCTGAAGGCCCAGTCGGACATCGTGGTGTCCTCACATCACATGGGCCACAAGGGCGATGTCCTCGACTTCCAGACCGAGATCGCGCATGCCGCGATCGATGCCGGCGCCGATGTGGTGATGGCGCATGCCGAGCACTATCCGCTGGGCATCGAGGTCTACAAGGGCAAGCCGATTTTCTACGGCCTGTCGAGCTTCTGCTTCATCCGGAGCAACAAGCGCTTCCTGCGCGGCTGGGTCGGCGTGGTGCCGCGCGTGAGTTTCGACGACCGGAACGAAGTCAGCCGGATCGCATTCATGCTGGTGCGCCAGGCCGACAATGGCGAGATTTCCTTCTGCCAGGCGGCCGATGAGTCTGCTGCGCTGGCCGATATCCAGAAATATTCCGACCGTTTCAAGACGAAGCTGCAGCCGGCCGGCGATGAAGTCGTCGTTAGCGCTGGTTGAGCGTCAACAAGGAACAAGCATGCATAAAGGAGAAAACATGAGACAGCAATTGATGCTATGCGCGATTGCCGCGCTGGCGGCACTGGTGGCCCCCGTAATGGCGCAGGCCCAAAGCTACCCGAACAAACCCATTCGCTTCGTGGTCGGCTTCCCGCCCGGCGGCGGCAATGACCTGCTGGCGCGCACGGTGGGTCCCAAGATGAGCGAACTGATGTCCCAGACCGTGATCGTGGACAACAAGCCCGGCGCCGGCGGCAATGTCGCTGCCGAACTGGTGTCGCGTGCCGCACCGGATGGATACACCATCCTCATGATGTCCAGCAGCCATCCCATCCAGAAGCTGCTCAAGCCCGAGATCACCTACGATCCCATCGCCGACTTCACGCCACTGGCACGCCTTGCACAGTATTCCTACATCCTGGTGATCAATCCCGGCGTGAAGGCGCGCAGCGTCAAGGAGTTGGTGGCGCTGGCCAAGGCACAGCCGGGCAAGCTCAACTTCGTGTCCTCCGGGAACGGCTCGGGCTCACACCTGGCCGGCGAACTGTTCAAGATCGCCACGGCCACCGACATGACGCACATCGCCTACAAGGGTGGTGCACAGGCCATCACCGACCTGGTGGGCGGGCAGGTGCAGATGATGTTCAGCCCCATTCCCGCGGTGATGGGACAGGTGAAGGCGGGCAAGATGGTGGTGCTTGCAGGAACAGGCAGCCAGCGCTCGCAGGCGCTGCCTGACGTGCCCACCGTGGCGGAGTCGGGCTTTCCCAATTTCACCGCCAGTTCCTGGTACGGCGTAGTGGGCCCGGCGAAGATGCCGGCGGTGGTGTCGGACACGCTTAACAGGCAGATCAACGTTGCGCTGCAGGCCCAGGACGTGAAGGAACGACTGGCCGGCGAAGGCGCCGAGCCCGCACCGATGACTCGCGAACAGTTCACGCAACTGATCCACAGCGATCACGAAAAGTGGGGCAAGGTCATCCAGGCCACGGGCATCAAGGGCGACTGACGCAGTAATCTTCCGGAGACGGTCGCCGGTCAGGCCCGGCGGCGCTTCGCAACTGCGCGGGTCCCGGTTTGCGGCGCCAGGATGCCGGGCCCGATTTCACGGATCAGGTCCAGCGTCATGCGCATCAGCGGCGTTGTGGGGCGTTGGGCGGGGATGACGAGCGTCAGGTGGGTGGTGAGCGGTCGCGAAAAACGTCGCGCAACGAAGCGGCCCGCCGGTTGGCCGCGTATCGCGTTCATGGGCAGTACCGCATAGCCATAGCCTTCCAGCACAAGGTCGAGGATGGCCGGTACGCCATCGATTTCCAGCGCGACTTCGGGCTTCGCTCCGATGCCGGCCAGTTGCGTTTCCACCCGCATGCGGATGGCGTTCGGCCGGCTGGGAATGATGAGCGGATAGCGGGGCAGATCTCTCAGGGAAATGGGGCCTGTGCCCGTTGATTTTCCACCTGCTTTGGCGCTTGCCTTGCCATCCGGATGTCGAGGACAAATGAGAAACAGTTCTTCCTCAAGGAAGGGAATGATTTCCACCGCAGGCGTGGGCACCGGGTTGTAGGCGATGCCGATGTCGATGCGGCCGGTCGTCAGCCATTCCAGGATGTAGAACGACAGTCCGCCGATCATGGCAAGGCTGGCGGCGGGAAACAGTGCGTGAAAACTCTTCACCAGCGGCACGGTGAGGAATTTCTCGACGCTGGGTGGCGCCGCCACGGTGATGCGGCCCACTGGCGTACCCACGGCACGTCCCAGTTCGTCGCGGGCCCGGTCCACCTGCTGCAGGATTCCGCGCGCATGCTCGATGAGGCGCTTGCCGGCATCGGTCATGCTGACGCCGCGGCCATTGCGATACAGCAGATTCTGTTTCAGCTCGATTTCCAGCAGGCGCACCTGGCGGCTCAGGGCGGGCTGCGCGATGGACAGCAGTGCGGCCGCCTTGGTGAAGCTGCCGAGCTCGGCAACGTGCACGAAGTAATCGAGTTGCTTGATGTCCATGGCGAAGCGGCCTGATGGGATATCGCAAAATGATATATCTACTAGTCAGATAACGCTATTTCCTTTTGTCTGGTCGCGGCCAACAATGCGGGGTCACTGCGTCCCGGCGTTCCCGGGCAGTGACAGACAGTGAAGCCGGTATTGACTGCAGATATCGGCAATCCGATAAAAATTCCATGGAGCAGGCATGTCTGACAGTGACGGCGCGGTAGTTCAGTTGACGGCATCCGATGGATTCAAGTTGGACGCATTTGAGGTTTCCGCGGGCGCGACCAGTCGCGGCGGCATCGTGATCCTGCAGGAAATCTTCGGCGTGACCGACCAGCTCAAGGGCGTCGCACGTTCATATGCCAGGCAGGGCTTTGACACCATTGTTCCGGCACTGTTTGACCGCGCAGCACCGAAGACGCTGGTACCGTTCAGCGAACCGGATCGCGGTCGCCAGACGATGCACGGGCTCGACAGGGACAAGACCCTGCTCGATATCGCTGCGGCGGTGGCCCGGCTGGATCGCGGCAAGGGCGTCTCGGTCATCGGCTTCTGCTGGGGAGGCGGCCTCGCTTTGCGCTGCGCGTCGGAGCTGCAACTGAATGGCGTGGCAATCTTCTACGGAACGGCATTGCCAACCCTGCTCGGCAAAGCGCCGAAATGTCCGGTGCTGTTTCATTTTGGCGCCACCGATCCAAACTCTCCTCCCGAGGTTGTTGAGGCGGTAAGGGAGGCGATCCCCTCAGCGGAGACCCATGTCTACGAGGCCGGGCACGCGTTCGCCAATGAGGCCCGGTCAAATGTCTACGTGAAGGAAGCGGCAGAGTCCGCGCATGCACGTACGCTGGCTTTCCTGCTGAAGGCGCACGCGAATTGATGGTTATGTCCATACATAAACAGAGGAGGGTTCCATGAAATCGAATATCAAGTCACCTTCGCGCCGTGCCATGCTCAAGGCACTGGGTTCGGTGCCGCTGCTGGGCCTGTTGCCGAACGCTGCTTACGCGGCGTATCCGGAGCGGCCCATCCGCCTCGTTGTTCCATTTGCGCCGGGCGGCAATGCCGACATCGTGGGACGCCTCGTTGCCGCAGGCATGGCCCAGGCGCTGGGCCAGCCCGTGCTGGTGGACAACCGCGCCGGTGCCGGCGGCGGCGTGGGCGCTGCCCAGGTCGCTCATGCCACACCGGATGGTTACACGCTGCTTTCCGGGTCGAACGGGCCGTTGACTGTGAATCCCTTCGTGCAACTCAATCCCGGCTATGACCCGCTCAAGGACTTCGCCCCGATCGGGCTGACCAGCAGCGTGCCGCACGCCATCATCATCAATCCGTCGGTGCCCGCCAGGACGCTGTCGGAGCTGATCGAACTGTCCAAGCGCCAGCAGGTGGGTGTCGCTTCATCCGGCGTTGGCAGCGCCACGCACCTGACGCTGGAGCGCTTCAACGCGCAAACGGGCGCGAAGCTGCTGCATGTGCCTTACAAGAGCGGCGGCGCGCTGCTGCCCGACCTGATGGGCGGCATCATCGAGGGCGCGATGACCGAGATTTCTGCGGCACTTTCGTATCATCGCTCGGGCAAGTTGCGTTTTGTTGCGATCGCCTCCGCGAAGCGCACGGATCTGGCCGCGGATGTGCCGACCATGATTGAAAGCGGCGTCAAGGATTTCGTTGCCGGGAGCTATATCGGTATTCTCGCGCCGACCGGCACGCCCGCTGATGTCATGGGCCGTCTGCAGTCGGCGCTGGTGACCACCTTGCGGGCACCGGCGACGCTGGAGAAATTCCGTGAGCTTGGTGCCGACATGGCGACGCCGGAGCAGATGACGCCGGCCGGCTTTGCAGCCTTCATCCGCCAGGATTACGAGAACTCACGCGAGGCCGCACGCCTTGCCGGCCTCAAGAAGGAATAGGCCTGCTTTCGATGTTCGTCGGGAGAGCCGGATCTTGCGCCGGCCTCCGCTCCAGGAGACATTCATGCAAACCGCCATTCCCTGCCTGTTTATGCGCGGCGGCACGTCGCGCGGCCCGTTTTTCCTCGAGTCGGACCTGCCGTCCGAGCCGGCGCTGCGTGATCGCGTGCTGCTCGCGGCCATGGGCTCACCCGATGCGCGCCAGATCGACGGTCTGGGCGGCGCCGATCCGCTGACCAGCAAGATCGGCATCGTCGGACGCTCCAAGCGTCCCGGCGTTGACCTGGATTTCCTTTTTGGCCAGGTGCTCATTGACGAAGCACGTGTGGACTACACGCCGAACTGCGGCAACATGCTGGCCGCAGTCGGGCCGTTTGCGCTGGAGCGTGGACTGGTCAAGGCCAAGGGAGATGAGACAACCTTGCGCATCCTCACTGTCAACACCGACATGCTGTGTGACGTGATTCTGCAGACGCCGGGCGGACGCATCCGCTACGACGGCGATGCGCGCATTGATGGCGTGCCAGGCACATCGGCCCCGATCAAGATCAATTTCCTCGATACCGCCGGCTCGGTCTGCAAGAGCCTGCTGCCCACGAAGAATGTGCGTGACGTCATCGGCGGAGTGGCGGTGACCTGCATCGACAATGGCATGCCGGTAGTGCTGATCAAGGCATCTGACCTTGGGCGCACCGGCTATGAGACAAAAGACCAGCTCAACGCCGACACCGAGCTGAAGGCGCGCATCGAGGCGATTCGCCTGAAGGCCGGGCCGCTCATGAATCTTGGCGATGTAACGAAGATGGTCGTGCCCAAGATGTGCCTGATTTCGCCGCCGAAATCAGGAAGTGGCATATCCACCCGCACCTTCATTCCCCACGACTGCCACTCCGCAGTGGGGGTGCTGGGCGCAGTGACCGTGGCCACAGCCTGCGTGCTCAAGGGCTCGGTGGCTGAGGGCGTTGCGGTACTGCCGGCGGGCGATACCAAGGTGGTGTCGGTCGAGCACCCGACCGGGGAGTTCTCGGTGGAACTCGGTCTGGATCCCGCAGATCCGCAATCGGTGACACGCTCGGCGCTGCTGCGCACGGCGCGCCTGATCATGCGTGGAGAGGTCCTGATCCCGTCTGCGGTCTGGGACGGCAAGCAATCTGCGCGACTGGCTGCGTGATCCCGCCAGAAAACAATTCACAACAGAAGACACAGGATTTCCGTGAAAACCATTCCACCGCCGGATCCGAATCCGGTCAAACCAGCCTACCGGCTGCCGCCGGGCGCCTGCGATGCCCATTGCCACATCTACGGACCGGCCGCAAAGTTCCCGTATGTGCCGGGCACACCGTACCTGCCGCCCGACGCCGGCTTCGAGCAATTGCAGGCACTGCACGCCCACCTGGGCATCAGCCGGGCGGTGATCGTGCATGCTGCGCCACATGGCACCGACCTGCGCGTCACACTGGACGGCATTGCGCGAAGCGAAGGCGCCTATCGCGGCGTGGTGGTGGTCAAGCCCGACATCACCGACCGAGAGCTGGAAGATCTGCATGCCGGCGGCATTCGAGGCATCCGCTACAATTTCGTGGCGCATCTGGGCGGCGCGCCGCAGATTCCGGACTTCGAACGCATGCTCACACGCATCAAGCCGCTGGGCTGGCATGTGGTCCTGCATTTCGACGCCCGCGACATTCCCGCCCATGCCGACCTGATTCGCCGCATTCCAGTGCCCTTTGTTGTCGATCACATGGGCCGCGTGGAGGCGAGTGCTGGCCTCGATCAGGAGCCGTTTCGCATCCTGCTCGACCTCATGAAGAATCCGCTGGCCTGGGTAAAGGTATGCGGCGCCGAACGCGTGTCGAGCACAGGCAAGCCGTTCCACGATGCCATTCCGTTTGCGCGGGCATTGATGGAGGCGGCTCCGGACCAGATTCTGTGGGGCACCGATTGGCCGCATCCGAACGTTAAATGGATGCCCAACGATGGCGAGCTGGTGGACTTGTTCGCGGCTTTCACCAACGATGAGGGCCTGCGGCACAAGGTGCTGGTGGATAACCCGGCGCGGCTCTATTGGAATGACTGAGCTGGAATAACTGAGCTGGAACCATTAGGAGATATCTGTCATGAAAACTGTCGTTGTCCGCAACATTCCCCGTGCCGATCCGGCCATTGTGGCTGTGCTGAACGAGGCGGGGACGGCCACCGTGCACGAGGCCATGGGGCGCATCGGCCTGATGAAACCCTACATGCGTCCGATCTTTCCCGGCGCCACCATGGCCGGAAGTGCCGTGACCGTGCTGGTGCACCCGGGTGACAACTGGATGATCCATGTCGGGATCGAACAGTGCAAACCAGGGGACGTGATGGTTGTGGGCTGCACTGCAGACAACACCGATGGCATGGTGGGCGAACTGATCGCCACCTCGCTGAAGGCGCATGGCGTCAAGGGAATGGTGATTGATGTCGGCTGCCGCGATGTGCGCGTGCTGACGGAAATGAAGTTCCCGGTGTGGTCACGCGCGATCTCCGCGAAGGGGGCCGTGAAGTCCACGCTCGGTAACGTCAATCTGCCGGTGGTCTGTGCCGGCGTGGCCGTTTCGCCCGGCGACGTGATCGTTGCCGACGATGATGGCGTGGTCGTCGTGCCACTCGCCGATGCGAAGGCCGTGAGCATCGCGGCGCGCGCGCGCCAGGACAAGGAGGTGGCAAGCCGCAAGCGCTATGAGAACGGCGAACTGGCGCTGGATGTGAATGCCATGCGGCCTGCGCTGGAAAAACTCGGACTTCGCTACGTTGACAGCGCAGGCGACCTGGACAAGAACTGATCTCAAGGGAAATGAGTGAATCCGAATCTGTCACTGTCGTTTTTGCCATACCTCGCCGGCAGCCTGCTCGCAGGCCCACCTCTTGCAGCCATCGGCCAGACCTGTCCGGACAAGCCGATCCGGCTGGTGAATCCTTTTGCGCCCGGCGGCACCACTGAAATCATCGCGCGCACCATCAGGACGGAGCTGGGCAAGAACATGGGCCAGCAGTGGATTCTGGACAGCAAGCCTGGCGACGGCGGCAACCTCGCCATGAAAGAGGTGCTCCGCAGCGAGCAGGTGCGCTGGAGTGAGGTATTGCAAAAGGCCAACATCAAGCCGGAATGAGCCGGTAACCATCCGGAGAAGGACCACCATGATCATCGATTGTCACGGCCACTACACGACGGCGCCCAAGGCGCTGGAGGATTGGCGCAACCGCCAGATTGCCGGAATCAGGAATCCGGCGGCCATGCCCAGGGCCTCCGAGCTGAAAATCAGCGATGACGAACTGCGGGAAAGCGTCGAGACGAACCAGCTATCCAAGATGAAGGAGCGCGGATCCGATCTGACGATCTTCTCGCCGCGCGCCAGCTTCATGGCGCATCACATCGGCGATTTCAACATTTCGTCGGCCTGGGCTTCGATCTGCAACGAGCTGTGTTACCGGGTCAGTCGGTTGTTTCCCGAGCACTTTGTCGGCGCCGCGATGCTGCCGCAGTCACCCGGCGTGGACCCGAAGACCTGCCTATCCGAGATCGACAAGTGCGTCAATGAATACGGTTTCGTCGGCATCAACCTGAATCCGGATCCCTCGGGAGGCCATTGGACCGGACTGCCATTGTCGGACCGATCCTGGTATCCGATTTACGAAAAAATGGTCGAACTGGGTATTCCGGCCATGGTTCACGTCAGCACGAGCTGCAATGACTGCTTTCATACCACAGGGGCGCATTACATCAATGCCGATACCACGGCCTTCATGCAGTGCCTGACCTCGGACCTGTTCAAGGATTTTCCAGATTTGAAATTCATCATTCCGCATGGCGGCGGGGCAGCGCCTTATCACTGGGGGCGCTACCGCGGCCTGGCCCAGGAACTGAAGAAGCCACTGCTCAAGGACCATCTGCTGAAGAACATCTTCTTTGACACCTGTGTCTACCACCAGCCGGGCATTGATCTCCTGACAAGGGTCATTCCGGTGGACAACGTGCTGTTTGCGTCCGAGATGATCGGCGCGGTGCGCGGCATCGATCCGGAAACCGGGCATTACTTTGACGACACCAAGCGCTACATCGAAGCGGCGAAATTGAGTGATACCGATCGTCACAAGATCTATGAAGGCAATGCGCGCCGGGTGTACCCGCGCCTCGATGCATTGCTCAAGGCGAGAGGACTGTAGCCTTCAGGGTTGTGGCAGGGCCGGACGGGTAGGCCGGCTCAGTTCTGCGGCGCCTGCAGCCTGCGGCGCAACCAGCGCATCAGGATGCCCAGGCCCGGCATCCGGCCATACAGTTCCTCGCCGGTATCCCAGTAATCGCGGTGCCAGGTGATCTGATGCGCGGCATTGAAGCGCAGGTGGCTGGCTCCACGCACGATGGTGACAGGTGCCCCCGGCTTCACGCTGAAACGGAATTCCCAGATCAGTACGGTGCCATTGGCATCGCGAATGCGTTCCCGCACGCGAAAGCCGGGGTTGGCCACCTGCCTGAACATGTGGGCGTAGATTTGCTCGATGTGTTTCGCCCCGGTGACTTCATTGAACGGATCCTTGAAGAATGCATCGGAGGCGTAGAACTCCCGCGTTCGTGCCACGGTATCGGGCGACAGTGTCTCGAACCAGTCCACCAGGTGGTCAAGGTCATCGGTATCCCTGGCGCCGTTCGGAATTGCGCTCACATCCGCGTTCCCTTTTTCACCAGCCGCAGGTACAGGCCATGCGGCAGCAGGTTGAGCAGTTTGAGCAGGCGCGAGAATGCTTTCGGGAAATGGATTTCGAATTCGCCTCGTGCCAGGCCCTTGAGGATTTCCCGTGCCGCTTCATCGGCGTCGATCAAAAAGGGCATGGGGAAAGGATTCGTTGCGGTCAGCGGCGTGCGCACGAAACCCGGGTTGATGACGGTGACCGCGATGCCGTGAGCGCGCAGATCCATCCACATCGACTGCGCAAGGTTGATGCAGGCGGCCTTGGTTGCGCTGTAGGCCATGCTGTTGGGCAGGCCGCCGTAGCCGGCGACGCTGGCAACAATGGCAAATCCGCCCGAGCGCTGCGCGAGCAGTTGCGTGCGCACCGCGGCAAACAGATTGAACACGCCGTTGAGGTTCACCTCCACGATGCGTTTTGCGGCCGCAAGGTCCAGTGTGTCAGCGCGCATGGTCGAGTAGGTGCCGGCCATCGCGATGACGAGGTCGATGCCGCCCCATTCGGCGATCAGCGTGTTGGCCGCCGCCTGCAGCGCCGCGGCATCGGTGACATCGCAAGGGAGCACACGGGCGTGCTCGCCGAATTCGCGTTCCAGCGTGTCGGCTGTTCGTGCAGAGACGGCCACGCGCGCACCTGCAGCGATGAACGCCTTTGCAGTCGCGGCGCCGATGCCCGTGGAGGCGCCGGCGATCCAGATGCGCTGGCCGGCAAAGGAGGTAATGGGTGGATTGGGCGGAAAGAACATGGATTCGTCCAGTGTGTCAGGTGCGCCTGCGGAAGGACAGGATGACTTCGCCCAGGCGGATGCCGAATTTCGTCATCACCGATTTGTTCAGCATCACGGCGTCATCCTGAAGGTACATCCAGTCATCGAGGTCCACATTCCAGGTGCGTCCGTCCACGGGCAGGGCCAGCACATAGTTCCACTGCAAGGCGTTGCCGGCTGTCGTGCCGATGGCCGTTCCGATCACGTCATCTGCGGTGCCCGTATAGCGGTTCGCAGAATCGCGCCGTATGGTCCATACGCGTTTCGAAGTGGTGTTGTCCGAATAGTGGAAACTCTCATCCAGCGTGAGCGTATCACCGGCTACCGTGCCGCGGATGGCGACAGTAAATCGTTTGACCACTTTGCCGGAGCGGTCGGCGAAGTAGCCCCAGGCATCGACCTCTCCGGAGAAATAGCGGAACAGATCGAGCCTGGGCTGTTCGTTGGCATAGCTCTGGGGTTCGATGCTGCTGCAGCCGGCAAGGAACAGCAGAGGTGCGAGGAGAAGCGCGCGAAGCGATCGTGTCAGGCGGTGATTCATGATGTTGCCTCCATGGGCAGCGGGGTGGACGATTTGCGCCAGGCCAGCATTGCGGCAGCGATGAGCTTGAGCAGGCAGGGCAGCAGGCAGTAGGCCCAGTACAGCGGCGCAGTGTCGGTTTCCCCGGGCCGGTATCCGGAAAACTGAAGCAGCGGCAGTGCGAGGCCTGCAGCGAGGGCGAGGTTGAGCTTTGTGGTGAAATTCCACAGTCCGGCGTAGGCGCCGGCGTGATGTTCATCCCGACCGCCATTGATGGCATCGGCGAGCAATGCAGCCGGTAGCACCAGGTCAGCGCCTAGCGCCAGGCCGGAGAGGATGCAGACCAGCAGGAAGCCTGCAAAGTCGCCCTGGCCGAGCATGAATGCAAAGGCAAACGCGGCCACGGCAAGCAG
Source organism: uncultured beta proteobacterium (assembly GCA_903928055.1). GTDB lineage: Bacteria > Pseudomonadota > Gammaproteobacteria > Burkholderiales > SG8-39 > CAIYPG01. Next base: position 56,342 of record CAIYPG010000064.1, read on the forward strand.
CATGGCCGCAAGCCAGGCGGGTTCCTTGCCGATGCGTCGCGAGAGGGCCAGCCACAACGGCAGGCCCGCGGCGCCCGCAGCGAAGTAGGCTGCAAGGAACAGGCCTGCGTCGCCGGCCAGGCCCAACACGTCATCGATGAAGAACAGCACCAGTGTTGCCGGCAGCGCGGCAGCGACGCCGTTGACGACAAAGATGGCGAACAGGCGCGCAAAGCGCGGGTTTGCAAAAGGCCGGCGCATTGCGCCGCGCCCGGGTGTTGACGGTGACGCTGGTCGTCCTCCAGTCGGGGGAGCTGGTGCAAAACCCAGGGTGATGGCCGCGCACAGGGTGGCCGCAATGACCAGCACCAGGCTGTAGCGTGCGAGGCCGGTGTCGATGCGCGGGGCCAGTAGCATGGGAAGGACGCTGGCTGCGATGACGCCGGCCAGCCCGAGGCCTTCGCGCCAGGCGGCTACGCGCGTGCGCTCGTGGGGCGTGGCACCCAGCACCGAGCCCCAGGCCAGGTGGTTGATCATGGCCAGGCTGTAACCCAGATAAAGCGGCACCAGCGCGAACGCCAGCCAGGCCCAGAGGTATTCGGGCTGTGATGGCGGATTGAAGGCGAGCAGCGTGCCGCAGGCCAGCAGCGCAATGCCGGCGGCGATCAGCGGCCTGGGGCGTTGCAGGCGATCGGCGAGTGCACCGAGCAGCGGGTCGATGATGGCGTCGGCCAGTCGCGCGACGAGCAGCACCGCGCCCAGCAGCGCCAGGTTCATGCCGAGCAGGCCGCCATAGAGGTTCGGCAGGTGCACGTAGATGGGTAGCGCGGTTGCAGCGAGCGGCAGGCCGAGCAGGCCGTAAGCGGCAAGTTGGCGTGTCGATAGGACCGGAGAGGTTGCCGGCCCGGCACCGGAATTCACCGGACAGGTCCCAGAAGGGTTTCGCGCAAGGCAGGCGCACTGCTGCGCGGATGCAGCAAGATCGAGAAAAAGGCGCGGGAGAACTCCGCGCCGGCAATGGCGCCCAGCGGGCGTCCGTCATGAAAGAAACGTGCGCCACGGACGGGGTCATGGAGTCCGGTCAGGGTGCTGCCATTGGTGACATCGGGAAACAGTTCGCGCATCGACTGCAGCCAGGCACGCTGTTGTGCCGGCGTCCCCATTCCAAGCGCTTGGATTTCGTCGATGGAACGCTGCGCGATGTCCGCGCCGCGCAGGCTGCGCGCATACCGCAGATGCAGCGCAAGCGGGCGCAGCCAGTCGGGTGGCGTGCCGGGTGCTGATGCGGATTGCGGCGTCCACAGCGTTGCGTCATAGATGTGCAGCCCGAACCAGCGGAAGCTGCCCGATCCCCGTGCCTGGAGGTCAGGGGCGTCCTGGATGACGGCGGCGGGAAGCGCCGGTGTCATGGCAGGATCGGCGGATGCAGCCGCGGCGATGCTTGTCGCGCACGAGAGAAGTAGGACAAGCCACCTGGCGGCCTGCATCGGCGGTGCCATTGCGACGTTCATTGTGGCGACGTTCATTTCCGGATCAGTGTGAACTGCGCGACGTCGGTGGACCGGCTGTTGAAGCCGGCTTCGCAGTAGGCCAGGTAGAACAGCCAGATGCGCATGAAGCGCTCGTCAAACCCGAGCGCCCGGATGGCATCCGACTGTGCGTCAAAGCGCTCGCGCCACAGTGCCAGCGTTCGCGAATAGTCCTCGCCGAAGCGGTAGTCATCCGCCACTGTAAGACCGGCCCTGGAGGCCAGTTCCGTGAAGCGCCGCCCTGTGGGCAGCATGCCGCCTGGAAAGACATATTGCTGGATGAAATCGCTGCCGCGACGGTAGCGCTCGAACAGTGTGTCGTCAATGAGGATGGACTGGACCACCGCGCGGCCGCCTTGGGGCAGCACTGACGCGAGCTTGCGGAAGTAGGCCGGCCACCAGCGCTCGCCCACGGCTTCGATCATCTCGATGGAGGCAACGGCATCGTACTGTCCGCGGATGTCGCGGTAATCGCGAAACTCGAATTGAGCGTGATCAGTGAGTCCCGCATGACTCAACCGTGCCGTGGCGTAATCGAGCTGGCGCCGCGACAGTGATACGCCGGTGACGTGGTGTCCGGCCGCCGCGCAGCGTTCGGCAAGCCCGCCCCAGCCGCAGCCGATCTCGAGAAGGCGGCTGCCAGGCGCAAGTTCCAGTGCGCCGATGATGCGCCGGTACTTTGCTTCCTGGGCCTCTTCGAGGGAGTCCGCGCCATCATTGAACAGCGCGCTGGAGTAGGTCATGCCGGGATCAAGCCACAGCGCATAGAAGTCATTGCCCAGGTCGTAATGCGCGGCGATATTGCGCTTGCTGCCGGTGCGGGTGTTGGCACGAAGCAGATGGGCGATGCGATGTGCCATGCGCCCGAGCCAACTGCCGTAAAGCGGAGCGTCCAGCGCCGCGCGGTTTGCGGCGAGCAGTGTCAGCAGCGCTGTCAGGTCAGGGGTGTGCCACTGGCCATCGATGTAGGCCTCGGCAAAACCGATGTCGCCGTGGCGCAGTACGCGCTCGAACACGGCCCAGTCGTGAATCTGCATCGAGGCCGAGCGTTCGCCGCGGCCGTGGATGCGGCTGCTGCCATCGGGGAGCTCGACATGCAGCACACCCTGGTCGAGGCGCTGCAGATGGTCCAGCGTGAGGCGGGCGGCAAGCGGCATCCGACCGGCGACCGATGCGGGCCTGCCGGGCGATACCGGCCGGGTGATGGAGCGGGTGGTACTCATCTGCTGATCTTCTCCAGGGGCGGTACGGGTTTCGAATGGAATGGCACGCGCAGCAGCCACAGCTTCAGTGCCTGCCAGTGAATGCGCGCCATGACGGCCAGTGTCATGAGCGGATGGCCCAGAAAGGCGAGCAGGACACGGCGCGCACCAAGCGGGGCAGGACGGCCGGAGAGGCTCGTCAGCAGCAGCGGGCCGTGCTCGTCGTGGTAATCGATGCGGCAGGTTCGGGTGGTGCCGGTACCTCCGGCCTGCGAAAACCGGAAGCGATAACTGCCGCTGACCGGAAAGAAGGGCGAGACATGAAATATCTTGCGCGTCTCCAGCGTCGCACGCTCGGCGATGGGGCCGCCATCACGCCGGCTCAGGAGGTAGCTGTGGGTTTCGCCGAAGGTGTTGCTGACTTCGGCAAGAACCGCGCGCAGGCGTCCCGCCTTGTCTTCGCAGAACCAGAAGCTCACTGGATTGAAGACGTAACCAAGTACGCGAGGGAAGCATTGCAGCCACACCTCGCCGTCGGCGCAAGCCAGGCCCTCCCGCTCGAGCAGCGCGCGTATCCACGGCAATGGGTGTGTGCCGTCGCGCGCGCCGTGGTCGCGGAAGTGGAAACTGGTGAGGTTGAAGCGGTTGATCGAAAATAATGCGTTGCCGGCGTGCTCCAGTGTCGAGAGCCGCAGGCGGAGATAGAACACGTCATAGCTGAACCGGTGGTCGGCGGGGCGCAGCCGGTGGTGCATGACCACGCCGGTCAGCAGTTCCGCGCCGTGATCCGGGACTGTGAGCCTGTCCATCGGCGTCGTCACTATGCTGCCAGCCTGAGTGCCGGTGGAGACTCTGCCAATGCCGCACCGGATGCTGGACTCCAGGGAACGGTGACGCCGAAGTCGCCTGCGACCTTGAGCGCCGAGGTCAGGCCGTCTTCATGAAAACCATGGCGTGTCCACGCGCCGCAGAACCAGGTGTTCCGCAGACCCTGGATGGCAGGCAGCTTCGCCTGCGCCGCATCTGATCCGGCGAGGAACACGGGATGCTCGTAGACATATTCGCCCAGCACCGTACCGGCACGGGGCTCGCGGTGCGGATTGAGTGAAACAACGACCGGGCTGTGAAACGGCAGGGGCTGCAGCCGGTTGATCAGGTAATGCACTGATACCGCCCGTCCGTCCGGGGTATCCCGGCCGGCGCTGTAGTTCCAGGCCGACCAAAGCTTGCGGTTGGCCGGCAGCAGCGACGCGTCGGTGTGCAGCAGGGCGCGATTGGCCTGGTACGGAATTGCTTCGAGGGTTTCCCGTTCTTTGGCGTCGGCGTCATGGCCGAGTATGCGCAGGGCCTGGTCGCTGTGGCAGCCCAGAACCAGCGCGTCAAAGCGTTCGCGAGTCCCACTTTCCACGAATACGCCGTTGCCGTCGCGTCGCGCGGCGTGCACCGGCGAACTCAGCCGGACGTGGCTGCCGCGGGCGCGCAATTGCGAGAGGAGTTCATCGACATACCTGCGGGCACCGCCGGTGACGGTGTACCACGGCGGGCGGCCGGTGAACTGAAGCAGCCCGTGGTTGTGAAAGAACCGGGCGAAGCTGGCAAAGGGGAATGCCAGCATGGTGCGGGTGGGACAGGACCAGATGGCCGCCGCCATCGGGGCAAGATACCAGTCGCGGAATTCTGCGCTGTAGTGTCCGTGATCGAGGAATGCCTGAAGGGAACCTTCGAACGACGTGCTGCCGGCCTGCCGCGCCGCATGGCGGTTGAAGCGCACGATGTCGCGCAGCATGCGAAGAAAGCCCGGGCGCAGCAGGTTGGTGCGCTGTGCGAAGAGGGTGTCAAGGCTGGTGCCAGACCAGGAAATCGCCGGATCTTCGAGAGACAGGCTGAAACTCATTTCGCTTCTGGATATCGGCACCTGCAGCATTTTCAGCATCGGCACCAGATTGGTGTAGGTGGCTTCGTTGAACACCAGAAAGCCGGTGTCTACGCCGCAACTCTGCCCGTCCAGCGTCACGTCGACCGTATGGGTATGGCCTCCGGCATAGTCATTGGCCTCGAATACCGTAACCTCGTGGCGTTCGGACAGGAGCCAGGCGGCCGCCAGTCCGGAGATTCCGGACCCAACGACGGCGATGCGCTTGGCGCCGGTCATTTCGATCAAGCAGCGTCCTTGCGCCGTGCGATGCGCGCAATCGCCGAGTGGTTGTGGATGGATTCGAAGTTCTCGACCTCGATGCGGTAGCTCGATATCGATTCGCTGGCGTTGAGTGCCAGGGCCACGTCGCGCACAAGGTCCTCTACGAACTTTGCGTTGTCGTAGGCGCGCTCGGTCACATATTTTTCATCCGGGCGTTTCAAAATGCCCCAGATTTCGCAGGAGGCTGCGTTCTCGGCGATGCGCGCCAGGTCCTCCAGCACGATGTCCGGCCCGGAGGGCGGGAGGGTGGCCTCGATGCTGATGTACGAACGCTGGTTGTGGGCGCCGTATTCGGATATCTCACGCGAGCACGGGCACAGGCTGGTGACCGCGGTGCGCAGCGTGAGCGTCACTTCGGCCGGCCCTGTTGCAGAGGCGCTGACCCGCGCGCCCGCTTGGTAGTCAAGCAGGCTTTCCACACCGGACACCGGAGCGCGCTTGCGGATGAAGTAGGGAAAGGCAAGCGAAATGGCGCCGTGCTCGGCATCCAGTCGTGACAGCAGGCCGCGGGCCAGTTGCTCCAGGTTGGCGGCCGAAAGTGGCGCATCCCAGCGTTCGATCAGTTCGACCAGCCGTGACATGTGCGTCCCCTTGACGTGGGCGGGGAGGGCCACGGTGAGTTCAATGTCTGCCACGGTCGTCTGCACCGCGCCATCACAGCCGGCGATCCGGATCGGATAGCGCAGGCCGCGTATTCCCACTTCGTCGATGGCGACATTGCGGTTGTCAGGCAGGGCTTGGATGTCGGCGATTGGCAATCTTTCCGGGGCGTTCACATGGGCTCCTTTTGTCGAATCCTCGGTTTGGAAATGGCAAATGCTCAGAATCGATTCAGAATCAGGCAGAATCGGGGTGTCCAGGACAAATCGCCGTCAGGAATGGGGAGGAGGCTCCTGTTGGCAATTTGTCTTGGACAACGAGACCATTAAACCAGATAATCGCGGACAGATGCGCTTGTGTCAAGTGATTTGTCTAGGACAAAATGAATTCTACTTCTTTAGGCGGATTGACGATTTCCGCGGTCGAGCGGGAAACCGGCTTGTCAAAGGACGTGCTCAGGGTCTGGGAGCGCCGTTATGGCTTCCCGGCACCGCTGCGCACTGCTGCCGGAGAGCGCCTATACCCGGAGGAGCAACTGGCCAAGCTCAAGCTGGTCAGGAGATTGATGGATGCCGGCATGCGTCCCGGGCGTATCCTGTCGATGTCATTCGAAAGTTTGAATGGTCTGGTGCGCGGCAGCGATTCCGAGGTGTCCGCCGATTCGGCACTGGATGGCGCATTGGCCTTGCTGAAGGCACATCGCGGCGCTGAACTGCGCAGTGCCTTTCATCACGCCATCCTGCATGACGGGTTGTTCCGATTTCTGACCGACATGGCGACACCACTGGCCATTCGCGTCGGGAATGCCTGGATGCGTGGCGACATCCGTATCTTCGAGGAGCATTTGTTTACCGAGCAGTTGACCGCCACTCTGCGTGCAGCAATGCCGCAGGACAGCGGCACGGGGCGGCCACCGCGCGTGCTGTTGACGACGCTTCCGGGCGAGCAGCACGGCCTGGGACTGCTCATGGCGGAGGCGACACTGAGGCTGGAGGGGGCGCAGAGCATTTCCCTGGGGCCCCAGACGCCGGTTGGTGATATTGCAGCAGCCTGTCTGGCCAACCGGAGCGACGTAGTCGCCTTGTCTTTTTCGGCGAATTTTCCTCAGAATCAGCTGACCGGAGCGGTTGGCATGCTGAGGGCCGCACTGCCGGCCGAGACCGCGCTGTGGTGCGGAGGTGCAGGGGTGGTTCATGCGCGGCGCATTCCGGACGGCGTGGCGCGCATGACCGGCCTGCAGGAAATCAGAAATGAAGTGGCCGCCTGGCGTGCGGCCAGGACGGAACGAGGAGCACAGCAATGACTGAACAAACGGACCTGCCCCTGCCCGATGCCGAAGCAGGAGAACATGGCATGCTTTACCCGGAGTTGTACAAGTCTCTTGAGCGCGTGCGCTGGAGCATGGACGACGACGTTCCATGGGATTCGTTTGACGCTTCGCTGCTGAGCGAAGAACAGGCACTGACCATTCGCATGAATGCCATCACCGAGTGGGCGGCGTTGCCGGCGACGGAGATGTTCCTGCGCGACAACCTCGATGACAGCGATTTCTGCGCATTCATCTCGGTGTGGTTCTTCGAGGAGCAGAAGCACTCACTGGTGATGCTGGAATACCTGCGGCGCTTCCGTCCCGACCTGATGCCGACGGAGGCCGAACTGCATGCGGTGCGCTTTCCGTTTGATACTGCGCCGCCCATGGAGACGCTGATGCTGCACTTCTGCGGTGAGATACGCCTGAACCACTGGTACCGCTGCGCCGCAGCCTGGCACACCGAGCCGGTGATCCGGCACATCTATGACCTTATCGCCCGCGATGAGGCGCGCCATGGCGGCGCCTATCTGCAATACATGAAGCGCGCATTGGCCCGTGGAGGAAATCCTGTCAAGGCTGCTTTTGCGAGGACCGGGATGCTGATGGCTGCATCAGGGCGCAGCGGCAAGCCGATGCACCCGACCAACCTGCATGTCAACAAGGCGCTGTATCCGAACGACACGGTGCAGTCGCGGCTGCCCGATCCGGAGTGGCTGGAATACTGGCTCGACACGCAGATCGGCTTTGATGCGACCTGGGAGAAGAAGGTCATTGACATGATCCTCCTCAACCTGTCGCGCCTTTTTGACCGGCCCATTCGCACGCTCCAGGACCTGAGTCGCTTTCGCCGGGAGCTGGCGGCAGCGCAATAGCCGGAGCGAATTTCAGCCGGGCATGCTTGTTCCGCTTCCGCCGGAATATTTGCATTTGCGCGCGTGTATGCCCTACGGAAGGGCATGGGCAATTCCGCTTTTGCGGCCTTTGCAGGCATGCGCTACAGTGCGGCTAGCTTCCCAGTTCCTGTCGCAGTTGAAGATGTACTGATGCTGTTCTGACCGTCCCCAAATAAGGAGAAGCCCTTGAATCGGGAGTCCCGTGTCGAAGCATTCACCGGTGCCTATGCTGCATTGCGCGCCGAGATAGACAAAGTCATCGTCGGTCACGACGACATCATTACCGGGGTTCTCACTGCCATGCTGGCCGGAGGACATGTGCTGCTGGAGGGTGCGCCGGGCCTCGGGAAGACGCTGCTGGTGAAGACGCTGGCCGAGAGCATGGACCTCACGTTCTCGCGCATCCAGTTCACCCCCGACCTCATGCCGGCGGACATCGTCGGCACCAACGTGATGGTGCAGGACAACGAAGGCGGCCGGCACTTCCAGTTCCAGACCGGTCCGATATTCGCGAACATCCTGCTCGCAGACGAGATCAACCGCGCCACACCCAAGACGCAGTCGCCCCTGCTCGAAGGCATGCAGGAAAAATCGGTCACCGTCGGCGGCCATTCACGCCCGCTGCCCAAACCCTTCTTCGTGCTGGCCACGCAGAACCCGATCGAGATGGAGGGCACCTATCCGCTGCCCGAGGCGCAACTCGACCGCTTCCTGTTCAAGCTCAAGGTGCGCTATCCGCAGATGGAGGAGCTGAACGCCATCATCGACCGTACCACGCGTACCGATGTCGTGACTGTGCAGCGTGTGATGGACGGTGCTGCGGTGCTGGATTTCCAGGCGCTGATCCGCGAGGTGCCCGTGGCTGCCCATGTGCGCGACTTTGCGTCGCGCCTGGTGATGGCCACTCATCCGCAATGGGAGGGCGCTCCGGATGCCACGAAGCGCTTCGTGCGCTATGGTGCGAGTCCGCGCGCGGCTCAGGCGCTGGTGCTGGGCGCGAAGGTGCGGGCGCTGGTGCAGGGCCGCTACAACGTCAGCACCGATGATCTGAGGGCGTTGGCGGCGCCATCGCTGCGGCATCGCATCCTGCTCAATTTTGCCGGCGAATCCGAGGGCATGGATACCGACCGCGTGGTGGCGGAAATCGTTGCCAGCGTGGTTGACGCGTCGGCACGCGCGGTTGAAGCCGCAGCCGTCTGAGTACTTCGGTCTGCTCCCGACATCCTGATCGCAGAGGGGTTTGCGTGAACGCAGTTCCTCCGGCCTTATTGAAGCTGCTGCAGGGCATTGCCGCGGAGATACGCGTGCTGCGCGCCACGCGCGGCGCCTGGCGAGGTGGTTTCTGGGGCGCCGTGGCCGCTGCCGGCGTGCTGGCCGCCAAAGGCTGGATCGGCGATGCGGCAACAATCATCGCCATTGCGGCCTTGCTCTTTGGCGCGCTGATTGGTGCGGTGCTCGGTGCCCTGCGGAAAATTCCGCTCGGGACTGCTGCGCGCCTTGCCGACCGCGCCTACGCCTTGCAGGATCGTGTGGCCACCGCACTGGAATCCGCGTCGGCACGCGAACCGGCGATGCTTGTGCAGGCGCAGGTTGCCGATGCGCTGGCACGTATTGAAGCGCTGCGCGCCGGTGGGGCGCTGCGGAGCCATGTTCTGGAGCACCAACTGCCACGCGAGGCCTCGTGGATGTTTGCGCCGCTGCTCGCGGCGCTGATGCTGTCACTGTCGCCCCCCTTGGCCGTGGGCACAAGCTGGCTGCAGGGTGGGCAGGGTGCGAAGCAACCCGAGGAGCGCAGCAGCGTTTCATTCGTGGAACGATTGAAGATGTTCGGCGCCGGGATGTTGCGACCAAAGGCTGCGCCGGAGCCTGATACGGCACAGCGTGACGCGCAGGATCCACCGCCTGCGACGAACGATGCAACTGAATTCAAGGATCGCACAATGGGCAAGCAGCCCGGTGACTTTTCCAGTTTCGTCAAAAAGGGTGACGATCGCCTGAAAGTGCTGGAGCGCGCGGATGCGCTGCCGGATCTGCAGTCGGACTTTGCCAGCTCGAACGTGCGCTCATTGCAGCAAAGGGCAAAAGAGCTGGCCGCCGCAAAAGGCACGAACCAGATGTCGGCCGCCAAGCTCAACCAGGTTCTGCGCGAACTGGAGCGCATGGGGCGCAAGGCCGGCGATGAGAACATGAGCGAGGAAATGCGCCAGGCCATGCAAATGGCCGAGGATGGCAATTTCGACGAAGCCATGGAGTCCATGCAGGATGTGCCTCCCACCTGGGCATGTACCAGGCGAGCGGATCCGCTCCGCGCACCGGCAACCGGCACGGGGGCATGTCGATTGCCCCGTACAACGTCTATCCGACGCGCGACGGGCACATTGCGATCATGGCCAATAATGACCGCGACTGGCTGAATTTCCTGAAATGCATGAATCACGACGAATATGCCGGCGATCCGCGTTTCCTGACAATCAAGGACAGGGCAAAGAACATGGATGCGCTGGACGGGTTGATTGCGACCTGGACGGTGCTTGAGGACAAGCAGCGCCTGTTTGAACGTCTGGCGGGGCTGAAGATTCCCAGTGCACCGATCAAGGATATCGACGATGTCGTAAACGATCCCCACTTGCAGCAGCGTGGCATGATCGAGTGGCGCGAACATCCGCAGCACGGGCGCATGCCGCTGCCGGGGAGTCCGCTGTTCTTTCCGGGAATGGAGCGAGCGGCCTATCGGACGAACAGGCCACTGGGGGCGGATACCGATGCCATCCTGGGCCAGCGCCTGGGTCTGGACACCGCCGCGATTGCAGCCTTGCGCGCCGATGGCGTAATCTGACGGGCTTGTACCGGATTGCTGTGAAAGCAGCGATAACAACAACCAAGGCAATAAAGGAGAAAAGCATGGATCTGGGACTCAAGGGCAAAGTGGCGGTCGTCACCGGTGCAACCGACGGCATCGGCAGGGCGGCGGCCATGCTGTTTGCGAAAGAGGGGGCGAAAGTGGCGATCTGTGCCCGCAAGATCGAGGGCGTCAACGCCACGGTCGAGGCGATTCGCAAGGCAGGCGGCGAAGCCTTCGGGATGGCAGCAGACATGAGCAAGGCGGCCGATGCCGAAAAATTCATTGAAGGCGTGGCCAAGCACTATGGGAGGCTCGATATCCTGGTCAACAACGCCGGGACCTCCATGCGCGGCGGATTTCTGGAATTGACTGACGCCCAATACAAGGACGACCTCGAACTGAAGGTATTCGGTGCCATTCGCTGCGCGCGCGCGGCGATTCCGCATATGAAGAAACAAGGGGGCGGCAGCATCGTCAACCTCACGACGGTTGGCGCCAAGCAACCCGGTGCCGGCTCCATGCCGACCACGATGTCGCGCGCGGCCGGCCTGGTGCTCACCAAATCGCTGTCCAAGGAGTTTGCGAAAGACAACATCCTGGTCAATACCGTTTCGGTCGGCGTGCTCAAGTCCGGACAGCACAACCGACGGGCTGCCGCTTCCGGGGTGAGCCAGGACGATATGTACGCGAAGATGGGGAAGGATGTGCCGATCGGCCGGGTTGGCGAAGCGGAAGAGGCTGCCAACGTCATCGTGTTCCTCTGCTCCGGTGCGGCCAGCTACGTGACTGGAACGGCTGTCAACGTCGATGGCGGCACTTCGAACGTCCTTTAACTCCGGAAGGGACGCCGCACAATGGGCATCGCGCTGACCCTGACAGGGCATGAACGTGATCTGGGAGGCGGGTTCAACGTGCGGCGCCTGCTGCCGGCAGCGCAACGCCAGTCGGTGGGGCCGTTCCTGTTCTTTGACCATTTCGGGCCGAGGGATGTGGCGCCGGGACATCACCATGATGTCCGGCCGCATCCACACATCGGCCTTGCGACGGTCACTTATCTGTACGAGGGCGCAATCCTGCATCGTGACAGCCTGGGTTCGGTGCAGCGCATCGAGCCCGGTGCCATCAACTGGATGACTGCTGGTAGCGGCATCGTTCATTCCGAACGAACGCCGCCTGATTTCATCGGTGTTGCACACCGCGCCCACGGACTGCAATTTTGGGCGGCGCTGCCGATCAGTCATGAAGAGGTCGCACCCTCCTTTGTGCATACCCCGGCCGCACTGATTCCTTCACTGGAAGTCGGCGGGGCGGTTTTGAAAGTGCTGGCCGGACGCGCCTTCGGTGCCGAGTCGCCGGTGGCGACATTGGGCGAAACGCTGTATCTCGACATCGCGCTGCCGGCAGGGGTGTCGATCGACATTGGCGCACTGGCGCCTGAACGCGCGCTGTATGCGCTGGATGGTGCCATCACCGTTGATGGCGCCACGGTCCCGCCGCATCAGCTTGCAGTGCTGGAGCCGGGAACGGGGGTACGCATCGCCGCTGCAGGTGAAGGGGCCGTCCGACTGGTTCTGATCGGCGGCGAGCCGCTCGATGGCCACCGCCACATGTGGTGGAACTTTGTCTCCTCGCGCAGGGAACGCCTTATTCAGGCAGGTGAGGACTGGGCAGCGCAGCGCATGCCGCGCATTCCCGGAGAAACCGAATGGATTCCGCTGCCCTCGTCAAAACCGCTGTAAATCCCCGGGTGGGTGGCAGGAGTCCGCGCCGCCGCTGCCCAGGGAATACAATGCGTCTGGCTGTGTCGCATCGAACATGATGACCGGTCCGGACCCCAATCGAAGAATACGATCCCTATCATGCGCATCCTCCTGGCTGAAGACGATGGAATGCTCGCCGACGCGGTAACGCGCGCGCTGGTGCAGGCGGCCCATGCAGTCGACCTTGCACGTGATGGCGCGGAGGCTGACCGTGCGCTGTCGGTCAACGAATACGACCTGGCCATTCTTGACGTCGGACTGCCGGTGTTCGACGGCTTCGAAGTGCTGCGCCGCCTGCGTGACCGGCGCTCTCCGGTGCCGGTGATGATGCTGACCGTCAGGGACTCCATCGAAGACCGCGTCGCCGGCCTTGATCTTGGCGCCGACGATTACCTCACCAAGCCGTTTCACCTGTTTGAACTGGAGGCTCGGGTGAGGGCGCTGATCCGCCGTGCGCATTCGCGCTCCAGTTCCAACCTCCTGCACGGCAAGCTGCGACTGGATGTGGCCGGCCGGAGGCTGTTCAGCGATGACCAGCCCATCGAACTGACCTCGCGGGAATTCGCCGTGCTGGAGCTGCTGTTGCTGCGCGTTGGCCGGGTGGTGACCAAGCAGCAGCTTGTAGACCACCTCTACGGCTGGGATGACAGCCTGTCGAGCAACGCGATCGAAGTTCTCATGCACCGCCTGCGCAAGAAACTGGAAGCTTCGGGCATGGACATCCGCACCGTGCGCGGCATGGGTTATCTGATCGACAACGCAGCGTAAGCGGGGGCGCGGTGATACGGGTCCGTTCCGACCTGCTGCGCACGCAGCTCTTTACCTGGTTGCTGATCCCGCTGCTGGCACTACTGGTGGTGGACGCCTTCGTCAGTTATGGGATTGCCGTGCGTTTCGCGCAGGGTGCCTATGATCGCTCGCTGGTGGAAATCGCCCGCGAAGTCGGCCTGCATGTACGGGTGGCAAAAGGCACGCCGGTGCTGGACATGCCGGAACCGGCGCGGCGCATCCTCCTTGAGGATGCCAGTGACATCCTCTATTTCGAACTTACGGATGCCTCCGGGCAGAACTTTGGTGGCGGTCAGATTGCCAGGCCGCCGGCCGGCGCGGTTCATGAAAGCAATGGTGCAATCCTCTACGACGGCGTTGTCGACCACAACAATGTGCGGATCGTGGAAGTGCGTCTCGATGCACCGTCCGACGGTGCAGTTGCCGGGGTCATTGTGCGTGTTGCCGAAACACGGGTGAAGCGCAACGAGCTGGCCCATGAAATCCTGGCCAGCGTCGTGGTTCCGCAGATCCTCCTGATCATCCTGGCCTCCGGCCTGGTATGGTTCGGCGTGCTGCGCGGCCTGGCTCCGTTGGGACACCTGCAGCGCGCCATTGCCATGCGCTCCCATCGCGACCGCAGTCCGATCGAGGAGGCAGGAGTCCCCGGCGAAGTCAAGCCCATCGTGATGTCCATCAATGCGCTGCTGGCACGCCTGGACAACGTGCTGACGCTGCAGTCCCGCTTCATTGCCGATGCGGCGCACCAACTGAAGACGCCGGTGGCGGGGCTCAAGGCGCAGGTGGAACTCATGCTGCGCGAAACCGATCCTGCGGCGCTGCGCGAGGTGTCGGCGCGGCTGTATGTTGCAGTGGAGCGCCTGTCTAGACTGGTTTCGCAACTCCTGTCGCTGGCGCGCAATGAACCCGATGCCATCCGGTCGGTTGTCCTGCAGCCGGTGGACGTGAACGCCCTGGCCCTGGAGATTGCCACGATGTGGGTGCCACAGGCCCTGAAGCAGCGGATCGACCTCGGCTTCGAGGGTTGCGAGCGGCCGGTGATCATCAGCGGCGATGCGGGGCGGTTGCGGGAACTGTTCGACAATCTCCTCGACAATGCCATTCGCTACAGCTGCGAGGGTGGTTCGGTAACGGTACGGGTCTCGGATACGCCGCGCCCGGCGGTTTCCATCGGTGACGACGGCCCGAGCATCCCCGAAAACGAGCGGCGGCGGGTGTTCGAGCGCTTCCACCGGCTGCTCGGGGCGCCCAGCGAGGGCAGCGGCCTGGGGCTGGCCATCGCCCGGGAGATTGCCGAACTGCACAATGCCGACATTGTGCTGCGGGATGACGATACCGATGGCATCGGCAACATCTTCAGCGTGATTTTCCCTGAGCCGTCCCAACCCCCGACGACCCTGTAAGTCTGTCGTAATGAAGATGTAAGTCATGGGTCACCCGACCGACAGGGCCGGGTAATCGCGGGCAGCTATCCTCAACTTCACTCCCGGGCGCAGAAGATGTCCGGGCGAAATCATAATAGGAGGAATCGATGGTTGAAATGCTGAGCAGTTCCGTATTCTGGATTGCACTGGTCCAGATCATATTCATCAACATCATGCTGAGCGGCGACAATGCGGTCGTCATCGCGCTTGCCAGCCGGTCCCTGCCACCCAAACAGCAGAAGCAGGCCATCATCTTTGGCAGCATTGGCGCCATCTTCCTGCGCGTAGTGCTGACGTTCTTTGCGGTCATCCTGCTGCAGCAGCCTTATCTGAAACTGGTCGGCGGTGCGCTGCTGCTGTGGATCGGCGCCAGCATGCTGGTCTCAGACGATGACGAGGCTGATCTTGATGCCCATTCGCATCTCTGGGCGGCGATCCGCACCATCATCGTGGCCGACCTGGTGATGAGCCTGGACAACGTCATTGGTGTGGCAGCAGCAGCCAAGGGCAACATCGTCCTGCTGGTACTGGGCCTGGGCATCAGCATCCCGCTGATCATTGTAGGCAGCCAGTTGATCCTCAAGCTGATGGAGCGTTTCCCGATCGTCATCACGCTGGGCGCGGGGCTGCTCGGCTGGGTTGCAGGCGAGATGCTCATTTCCGATGCGGCCATTGCCAACTGGGTTGAGACTGATGCACATGCCCTGCATACGGCAGTGCCCGTCATCTGCACCGTGCTGGTGGTGATTGCCGGCCGCTGGATGGACGCCAAGGCAAGGCGCAAGTCCGCCGAAGAGAGCAGAACTGAAGGCGAAGCGGCTGATCCCGTCAAATCCGCCTGAGTCCGGGGGGAGCCATGCCGAACATACTTGCCCCGGTAAGGCCCGAGCGAGACACCGACTGGGCGGTACGCTTCCTGATCAAGCTGCATCAGCGGGAACAGGTTCGGGTTCACCTGCTGTCGGTGCAGCCGCCGTACTACGGTCATGTGCGCATGTTTTTCTCCGAGGCGCAGATTCGCGCCTTCCATGAGGAGGACGGCGAACGTGAACTGGCGCCGGTACGCAAGGCACTGGACCTGGCGGGCGTGTCGTACAACGTCCACATGCGGGTGGGCAGCACGGCGGAGACGATTGCAAACTTTGCCCGTGAATACCATTGCCCGCAGATCGTCATGGGGCCGCCGCGCGGCACGGGCCTCTCCGAACTGATCCTGGGTTCGCTGACAAGGGAAGTGCAGAACCTCATGCAGGCCCATGGCCGGTCCTGCGAGGTGCTGTGATGCGCTGAAGGGCGCGCAAAGGCGTGAACAAAAACGTAAAGTCAGGGCGCGGTGCCGTTACGGTGCCGCGCCCTTTTTTTGGCCCGGAATTCAGCCTGAATATTTGACCACGCCGTTGCGCCCGCCTTCCTTGGCAAGGTACATGGCGCGGTCGGCGCGGGCCAGCAGCGAATCGAGCGAGCGCCCATCCTCGGGGAAGGTTGCCACGCCGATGCTGACACTGGTGTTGAGGAAGTCTGCGCCGTGGTCCACGCGGGTGGCGGCAATGATGTCCTTGATGCGCGTGGACACATCAATGGCGCCCTGTGCCGGGGTCTCCGACAGCAGCGCCACGAATTCGTCCCCACCGTAGCGCGCAACAACATCGGTCTGCCGCAATTCATTCTGGATGCAACTGGCCACCATTTTCAGCATGCGGTCGCCGGCATCATGCCCGTAGGTGTCGTTGATGGCCTTCAGGCGGTCCATGTCGATGGTGATCACGCTGACGGCGCGGTTGTAGCGTGCCGCCTGCGCAAACAGCGGGTCAACGGCGATGGCAAAGCCGCGCCGGTTGTACGCGCCGGTGAGCTCGTCGGTCTCCGACAGCAACTTGGCCTTGTTCAGCCCATAACGGATATCCGCGGAAAACATGGTCGTGACATAGGCGACCAGCAGCATTGGCGCCAGTTGCGCGGCCAACCGCCCGACATAGCTGAGCGTGAATGCGTCGCTCATGGACGAGTTGTCACCGAGCAGGATGAAGCAGGCGGCGATGAGCCCCATTTCGCACAGAGTGGCGAGCTTTCCGAGGGTCAGCGCGCTGGCCAGTATCGGCAGCAGGTAGGCATTGAGCAGCGGGCTGGAGAGCTTGTCGGTAAACCAAGCCACCCATGTGACGAAAATGATCATCACCCAGGTCTCAAGGGCGATCTTCCAGCGTGATTCGGTCTTGTAGAAATTCGCGTAGTGGAAGCTGAGCGTGAAGGCGCCGTAGAACATCAGTGCCATGATGATGGGCAGGCGGTCTTCCTCTGCCGGGCCGCCGAAGGTGAGGTACAGCAGCACGACGATGAGCAGCAGCCACTCGATCTCGGCAACGGTGCGCGATACGCCCCGCAGTTCTTCCTGCTCTATGGTCAGTTTTTCTGCGCCGTCTACCCGCATGCTCCCCTCCCAGGGAAATGATCCATCGGTGCTTCCGGTTGTTGTCCGATTCCGGCGTTCCATGCGCCCATCAAACCAGCGGATTCAGGACGCAATTTACACGATTTGCCGGAAGGACCGGCCAATCGGGTCTCAGAAATGTCGCAGCTCCGAAAGGCAGGGATGGAGGCAGATGCCACGGGCATGGCGACTGCTATGATGCTCGGCCTTTCTGGGAGAGTCCGGCATGGATTTTGACGTTGTCGTGGTGGGCGCCGGCGCGGCCGGCATGATGTGTGCCGCCGTGGCCGGACAGCGCGGGCGGCGGGTGCTTCTGGTCGAGAATGCCGAGCGCCTGGCCGAAAAAATCCGCATCTCCGGCGGCGGACGCTGCAATTTCACGAACCTCCATTGCCGCCCGGAGGCCTTCCTGTCGCGCAACCCCCATTTCTGCCGCTCCGCCCTGGCACGCTACACGGCGCGTGATTTCATTGCGCTGGTTGAAAAGCACGGCATCGCCTTCCACGAAAAGACCCTGGGGCAGTTGTTCTGCGATGACAGTTCCGCACAGATTATCGCCATGCTGAAAGCCGAGTGCGATTCGGCCGGCGTGCAATGGGCGATGCCCGTGGCCATCGCCGGCATCGCCAGGAGGCCGGGGAATGCGAACGCAGGATTTGACGTGGCGACTTCGCAAGGCACGTATTCGTGTGCTTCGCTGGTCATCGCCACGGGTGGCCTGGCGATCCCGAAGATCGGCGCCACGCCTTTCGGATACCGCATTGCCGAGCAGTTCGGCATCGCGGTCGTGCCGCCGAAAGCGGCGCTTGTGCCACTGGCAGCGCCGCCCGAATGGCTGGAGCGCTATGGCCCGCTGTCTGGCGCGTCGTTTGATACCACGGCTTCATGCGACTGGGCGGCGCGCAAGACTGCGCGCTTTCGGGAGGCGGCACTGATCACGCATCGCGGGCTGTCCGGGCCGGCCATCCTGCAGGTGTCCTCGTACTGGCAGATGGCAGGAGGAAAGGGCGATATCGAGCTTGACCTGCTGCCCGCGATGGCACGCGACAGCGATACGGCGGAGTGGCTGGCGCAGTATCGCCATGGGCAGCAGCCGCTGGGAAAGCTGCTGGTCGAATTCCTGCCGCAACGCTTCGCGCAGGCTTTTGCCGACGCGCACGGCTGGGTGCGTCCGCTGAATGAACTGTCGAACGCGGTCGTGGCGGAAATGGTGGATGCACTGAGGCATTGGCGCATCCGGCCCTCCGGAACACTGGGTTACGAGAAAGCTGAAGTGACGCTGGGCGGGGTGGACACGGATGCGCTGTCACAACAGACCATGGCGGCGCGTGCAGTGCCCGGCCTGTACTTCATTGGCGAAGTGGTGGATGTGACCGGCTGGCTGGGCGGATACAACTTCCAGTGGGCATGGTCTTCGGGCCATTCCGCCGGACTCTCGGTGTGATATCAATCAATACAAAAAATCGCTTTGAATAAATATTATTTAATGAAATTGATCATAATAAACGGCCGACCGGCATTGCACCGGACGGCCGTTTCCGCGGCTTCAGTGCGCGTGCCCGCATCCGCAGCCTTCAACGTGGACATGCGCCTTGCGCGCCAGGTGTGCAGCGCGGTACTTCGCCAGGCGGGCATACAAGACCTGCTGGTCGGTCTTCAGCGTGCCACCTGAGTATTCGCGGTACAGCGCATTGACATTGATGACGATGCGCTCGGCATCGGTCCAGTCGTCAAAGTCGTCAAGGAGCATCTCGCTGACGGTGTCCTCTTCGGAAAGCCCGGCATCGTAGCGCGCGCGCGTTTCCGCCGAGATGTACTCGAAGTATTTCTTCAGGGCGCGTACACCGGTCTTGTCCGTGATCGGTCCGTGCCCGGGCACCACGGTATCGACGTCCCAGCCGAGGATGGTGTCGCAGGCCTTGATCCAGTTGGACACCGGCCCGGCCCATATCGCGGGATGCCCGCCGTTGAACAGGATGTCGCCGGTGAATGCGGTGCGCTCTTCCGGGACGTAGACCAGCACATCGCCGCGCGTGTGCGCCGGACCCACTTCAACGAGGCGTACTTCCTTTGCGCCCACATGCAGTGTCATTGCGCGCTCGAAGGTCTCCGTCGGCGGGGTGTAGGTGATGCCCTCGAAGTCGAACTTGCCGCCGTAGATGTCATGTATCCACTGGCCCATGGCGCCGTTCTGCTGCCACTCGCGCGCGATCTTCGAGCGGTCTTCCGGGCGGCGCTCCGACATCTCCGTCGCGCAATTCCTGCTGGCGATGATGCGCGCACCGGTGACCAGCTGGTTGCCGAAGGTATGGTCGCCGTTGGAATGGGTATTGACCAGTACATCCACGTTTGCAGCCGAATTTCCGAGAGCGGGGACGGCCCTGCGGTAGCCGTCCAGCATTTCGCGGGTCAGCTTCAGGTCGAACAGCGTGTCGACGAGCAGCGTCCTGTCGCCGTCAGTGACCAGGCCGGAGTTGCTGTAGCCCCAGGTGCCGTCCGGCTGCAGCCAGGCATAAAGCCCGTTACCCAGATCGTGCACGCCCTTGGTGTATTGCCATTTGGCCATGTGCGGGTCTTTCCGTTCGATGAAATTCAGATGACCGTGAGGGAGCCGCCATCCATCGGGATGCAGACCCCGGTGATGTAGCTGGCGCGCTCGGATGCGAGGAACAGGGCGGCCTGCGCGATGTCCTCGGGCAAGGCCAGCCGCCTGAGCGGAATTTTCTTCGCGGCATCGGCCTGGAGGTCCTTGATGGACCGGCCGGTTTCGCGGGACTGCACCTCAAGACGCGCCAGCGACCGTTCGGTGATCGTGCCCCCGGGGCTGATCGCATTGATCCGCACGCCTTCCGGCCCATAGCCGCCGGCCAGTCCGGTAGACACCAGCATAAGCGCGGCATTTGCCGCGCCGCCGGCCAGGTGGTGCGGGCGTCCGATTTTTCCGCCCATGCCAATGATGTTGACGACAGCGCCGCGTTTGCGCTTCGCCATGCCGGGCAGCGCCGCCTGGAGCATGTGGATGTAGGTGAAGTATTTCGAGTCCATGCCCTGGTGCCAGGCTTCCACGTTCAGTTCATGCAGCGGATGGTGCTGGGACGCGCCGGCTGAATTGACCAGTACATCGATCGGTCCCAGCTGGCGTTCCGCTTCCGCGACGGCGCGTACGGCCTCCTCGGGTTTGGTGAGGTCGGCGGGAATGCTCAGCACTTTCACGCCTTTTTCAGCCAGCAGTTCCTCGGCTCTTTTCAGGTTGGCCTCGCCGCGCGACACGATGGCCACCTTGCAGCCTTCTTTCGCAAAGGCCTCGGCGCAGCCCCGGCCGATGCCCTTGCTGCCGCCGGTGATGAGTACGGTCTTGCCTGTGAGTTGCAGATCCATGTGAGTGTCTTTCGAAAAGCGCGACGGCTTATTGGCCGGGCAGTGGTTGCAAAGGGGGGGCGATGCCGTCAGCCAGCGCATATTCCTGCGAATTGAGGAGCATGGCGATGGTGGTGTAGTAGCCGATGAGGCCGGTGAGTTCCATCATGCCCATAAGGCCGAAGGCCGCCATGGTGCGCTGATGCGTTGCATCGCTGACGAATTTCTTCTCGTGCAGCTCGGTGCAATAGTCGTACGCAGCTTCTTCGTCCGGCTTGTCGAATACAGGGCGCTTGCCGGTGCGTATTGCCTCGGCCACTGCTTCAGATAATCCCTGCTTGATGGCGATGGGCGCATGCGCCACCCATTCGGTCTGGCAGGTCCAGTAGCGTCCCGTGATGATGATCGCCATCTCGCTGATGCACTTGGGCAGGCTGGTGCGGTAGCGCATCAGACCGCCCATTTCCTGGAGGATGCCGGTGAACTCCGGGCAGTGCAGGGCAATGCGATAGGGGGCAGGCAGGCGGCCGCCGCGGTCGGCATTCGCGACAATGGCGTCGTAGACGGGCTTTTGTTCCGGAGTCAGCGACTGCGGAT
Source organism: uncultured beta proteobacterium (assembly GCA_903928055.1). Classification (GTDB taxonomy): domain Bacteria; phylum Pseudomonadota; class Gammaproteobacteria; order Burkholderiales; family SG8-39; genus CAIYPG01. Next base: position 77,251 of record CAIYPG010000064.1, read on the forward strand.
CGACCAGCGGGATGCGGGGCATTGCTCCTCCTGATTTTTCTGGCTTGGCATGCGCTCTGCGGCGCGGCAGGGAGTATAGCGCCGGCGCACCGGCCCTGCTTTGAGCGTGTCCAATTCGGTCATTTCGTCATCCGCATGCAGGCTGTTTTCACCTGCTGAAACAAGGGGGATTAAATTGACATCGGAGATGCGGCTGCGCACACTTTATGCAATCCGCGATGCACGGATACGCAGCGGGCGGCGGTTTCCCCGCCCCACAAAAACAGCATTTCCCCGAGGAGCAATTTCCCATGTCCAAAGCAGGCTTCAGGATTTTTGACGCCGACGCCCACGTCAGTGAGCCGCCCGAAATCATTGAACAGTACATCGAGTCGGCTTACAAGGAGAAGCTGCTGAAGTGGAAGGTGCCGGGTGCCTCGACCTACCGGCCCAACTACGTCACATTCAGCCGGGTGCTGGGCGACAGCCCCAGCCCCGAAAATGCCAAGCCTGTTGCGCGCGTGACCAGTTCGCCCAGGCATCGCCAGAAGCCGCTGCCGAACACGAACACGAATCCGCAGGAACGCATTACCGACATGAACCAGGAGGGCATTGATGCCGGCATGATCCTGCCCACCGGCGTCGGCTCGTTCTGTTCGGTGGATGACCTCGGCCTGGAAATGGCGGTCATCAAGGCATATCACCGCTTCATGAGCGAATTCTGCAAGGCCTATCCGGGGCGCCTGCACGGAGTGGCCGTGGTTTCCGCGCGCAACATCGACGAGTCGGTGGCGGAATTGAAGCGCGTGGCGAAGGAGCCCTGGGCCGTGGGCATATTTCCCTCGTTGCCGCCGGGCATGCCGCTGGACGATCCGGCACTGGATCCGCTGTGGGCCGCTGCCAACGACCTCGACATGACCATCAGCCTGCACACCTTCACCGTGATCCCGCCCTATGCGCCGGGCGCGCTGGATGGTTCCTACTTCAACAACTACTGGCTGGCGCGGGCAGCAGCGCACCCCTGGTGCGGCATGCGCAACATGGCGGCACTGCTGGGCTGCGGCATGCTGGACCGGCACAAGAAGATCAACATTGCGTTGCTGGAAGCCGGGCAGGGCTGGCTGCCCTACTGGGTCAAGCGTCTGGATGAACAGGCGGCCTACAGCCCGGCCTATCTGCCGCCCAATGTCCGTCCGGTCCAGGCTTACATCGATGAGGGGCGTTACTTCCAGTCCATCGAGGTCCACGAAGGCGAGTCAATGACCAAGTATGTCATCGACCAGATGGGGGAGGATATGCTGATGTTCTCCACCGATTATCCGCACGGTGAAACGTGGTTCCCGGAGACTGTGGATACCTTCCTCGGCTGGAGCAGCATTTCCGAGAAGGTGAAGCGCAAGATGTTCTGGGACAACGCCAAACGCTGCTTTCCGCGCATTGGGGGCTGATCAGGCATGGACTGATTTCGTTCGCCTTTCGATCCCTCGACCAGCCCCGGGGATCACCACGAACGAAATCAAACGACCATCATTCCGCTAGACCAACTCGTCGTAGCGTATCCCGGCCTTGCGCAGCATGGCGCCGAAGATGGATGATGTCCCGTCCTCATTCGTGGGACGATTGGCCTGTTTGCCGCGCAGCGGTGTCGCCTCGACCACCGCCTGGGTGACCGGTTGCCCCGGACCGGCCATGCTGTCGGCGGCCATCTGGATCTGGCAGGCGCGCTCCAGCGTCCAGTAACTGATGAACATCTGCGGGATGTTGCGGCCAATGGCGAGCAGGCCGTGGTTGCGCAGGATCAGCAGGTTCTTCCGCCCCAGGTTCGCAACGAGGCGCGGCTGCTCCTCGAGGTCGGTGACCGTGCCCTCGAAGTCGTGGTAGGCGATCTTGTTGTCGAGCATGACGCTGTAGAAATTGTCGTTGCGCAGCCCGCCGGCCTTGCAGGACACCGCCATGCCCGCAGTGGTATGGGTGTGCAGCACGCAATGGGCATCATCGCGCGCGGCGTGGATGGCGCTGTGGATCACGAAGCCGGCGCGATTGACCGGGTAGGGCGAGCCATCCAGCACGTCGCCATCGAGATTGATGCGCACCAGGTTGGAGGCGGTGACTTCCCCGTAATGCAGGCCGAAGGGATTGATCAGGAACTGCTTGTCGTTTTCCGCGAGGCCGGGAACGCGCGCCGTGATGTGGTTGAACACCAGCTCGGTCCAGCCGAACCAGTCGACCAGCCGGTAGCAGGCCGCGAGCTCCAGGCGCAGTTGCCATTCCGCCTCGGAGAATTTTTCCGGCCGCAGTTGCGCGGCTTCCTTGATGCCCTGGTCCATGCCTCTGTTCCCCACCTGGTTTGATTCAGAAAAGCCGATTTTAGACGAAGCGTGGAGCCCGGGGCTGCCGTGCTGGCGTGTCAGGCCGGAAGCAGGCCCAGCACATCGGCGCGCCGGCGCACCAGCGCGTAAATCGCCGAGAGCAGCGGCACAGGCTGGCCAATGGCCTCAGCCGCCTCGACGGCTGCGCCCACAATGCCTTCGACCTCCAGCGGCCGTCCGGCTTCGACGTCCTGCAACATCGAGGTCTTGACCGCGCCCAGCTTGCGGGTGATCGCGATGCGGTCAACGGGCTTGATGTCGACGGGGATGTCCAGTGCCGCGCCCAGCGCCAGCGCTTCACTCATAGCGCCGACGAACAGGCTGTGCAGGCGGGGGTCATCGATCATGCAGTCCGTGGTGCAGCCCATCAATGCGCTGACCGGATTGAAGCAGAGGTTGCCGAGCAGTTTCAGCCAGATTTCGCGGCGGATGTTATTGCTGGATTCGGCGCCGAAGCCGGCGGCGCGGAAGGAGTCGGCAATGGCCGTGACGCGTTCACTCGTTCCACCACGCGGCTCCCCGAACACCACACGATTGCCGGAGGCATGTTTCACATATCCCGGCTCGATTGACGAGCAGGCGGGAAACACCACGCAGCCGACCACGCGTGCTGCATTGATGGCGGCTTCAGTCGCGCCGGCCGGATCGACTGAACGCAGGCGATGGCCGCCCAGCCTGCCGCCGGCCTCCAGGAAATACCACCAGGGCAGGCCATTGACGGCGGGAATGACGGTGGTTTGTGCGCCGAGCAGCGGGGCGATGGATTGGGCGGCCGTGGGCATTGCCGGCGCCTTGACCGTGATGATGACCACGTCCTGCGGTCCGAGGTCGGCGGCCTTTTCGCTGGCTTCCAAGCGTTCCGCGAAGTGCTTGCCTTTGCTGTCCAGGCGCATGCCATGGGCGCGGATCGCATCCAGGGTCCGCCCCCTGGCCAGCACGCTCACGTCCTGACCCGAATGGGCCAATCGCGCGGCGAAGTAACCGCCGATCGCACCGGCGCCGACAATCGTGATTTTCATCGAATCAGCCCTTCATTTCGATGAACTCGAGCTGCACGCCGTCCGGGCCCTCGAAAAAGCAGGCTCGCCGGCCACCGCTGACAACCGTCTCCTCGAGGATCGTGGTGCCGACGACCTTGAGCTTGGCCAGCACGGAATCGTATTCATCGCTGTCAATGGCGATGTGTTCCATGCCCAGCGTTTGATGGCGCTTCTGCGTTTCCAGAAACTTCGTCACATTGAGCGAGAGTCCATGCAGGTCGAGGCGGCAGCCGCCGTTCGGATTTTCGCTGACGATTTTCGCGCCCAGCGTGTCCACGTAGAACTGCGCGGTCTTTTTCGGATCCCTGGTCTTCAGGTGCAGGTGATTGAGCTTGAATGGCATGGTGCCTCCTCGTTGGCTGCGAACGTGTCGCGGTCGTTTGATGTGCTGCGCCGTTTTTGCGAATTTCAGATCAGCCCGCGATCCTTCAATTCGCCCTTCAGGTATGCATAGATGATGGGGGCCGCCACCACTCCGGTGATGCCGAACGCCGTCTCCATGACCAGCATCGCGGCAAGCAGCTCCCAGGCGCGGGCATTGATCTGCGCGCCGACGATGCGCGCATTCACGAAATACTCCAGCTTGTGGATGATCACCAGGAAGGCCAGCGACGAGGCCGCGGCACCGAAACCGTGGGCCAGCGCCACGACCACGATGACGGTATTGGAGATGAGGTTGCCAGCCACCGGAATCAGTCCGGCGAAAAAGGACACCACGATCATGGTCTTGGTCAGCGGCAGGTCCACGCCGGCCAGCGGCAGCACGACTTCCAGGAACAGTCCGGTGAGCACGGTATTCAGCGCGGAGATCCTGATCTGTGCGAATACCATCCGTCGAAATGCTTCCGCCAGGCGCCGCACCCGCTCCGACAGCGCAACGGCGAGCGGTCCATGGGCGGCATCGGAAGCCACCTCATTGACCGCGATCAGCGCGCCGAGGATCATTCCGACCAGCACATGGGCAAGCAGCACGCCGGCCCGGGTTCCCCAGCTTTGCAGGCTGGCGGCGTGCTCGCGCAGCCACTCGACGATGATGTCCTGCAACGCATCACCATCACCTTCCGGCAGGCTGGAGGCCAGCCAGCCCGGCAGGCGTGAGCGCAGGGAGTCGAGAATCTCGGCCATCTTGGCCAGAAGCGCGGACAGGCTGCCGGATTCGCTGTGCACGAAGAACATCATGCCCCACACCGCGGCGGCGATGGCCAGTATCAGTGCTGTGCCGAGCAGAGCGATCGCGCCTGCCTTGGCCTGCCGGCCCGACACAATGCGCAGCAAGCCGACACGCGGTGCCAGCATCATTGCCAGTTCATGCACCAGCAGTCCGGCCAGGAGGGCCGACAGCAGATGCATCTGCAGCACGAACAGCAGGCCGGCGGCCATCAGGATCCATGCTGCGCAGTCATGACGTGAGGCGGGCGCCAGGTGGCCGGCGGGTTCATTCATCTTCATTGGTCTTTCATCTGGATTTCCGGCGCCAAGCGAGGCGCGGGTCCGAGGGGTGCAGGATACTGCCTCGGCACGGGCGATGACCAGCGGAAAGCGCGACTCGCACCGGGTCATCGCCTCCCGATGCGTCGCTCCGACTTCCAGGGGGCCGGCTATTCCGTTGCCTTGATGCCGTTCTCCTGCACGACCTTGCGCCAGTTGGAGGCTTCGGTGGTGAGCATCTGCCTGAACTGCGCCGGTGTGCTGCCGATCGTTTCCGCCGACACTTCGGCCATCTTCTTTGCAATCTCCGGCGCTTTCGCGACCTGGTTGAATCCCGCGCTCAAGGCATTCACGACGGCTGCCGGCGTGGCCGCCGGTGCGAGGAAGCCGACCCAGAAGGAATAGTCATAACCCGGCACCGTCTCGCCGATGGAGGGGATGTCCGGATAGAGCTTGCTGCGTTCGGCTGTCGTCACGCCGATGGCGCGCAGCTTGCCGGCCTTGATCAGCGGCATCATTGCCAGCGGGCTGGATGAGGAGACCTGCAGGCGGTTCTCCACCAGATCGGTCTGCATTGGCCCCGATCCCTTGTAGTGAATGAAGGTCGCCTGCGTATTGGTTGCCGCATGCAGCCACGCGCCACCCAGATGGATGAGGCCGCCGGGACCGGAGGTTCCGAAATTCAACTGGCCTGGATGCGCCTTGGCGAAGGCGATGTATTCCGCCACCGTTTTCACCGGCAGGGCCGGATTGACGCAGAGGATCACCGGCGTCTTCGACATCATGGATACCGGCGCGAAATCCTTCACCGGGTCGTAATGTGCGTTGTCATTGACGTAGGGCAGGACGGTGAAACTTGGTGTGGTGGCCATCAGGGTATAGCCGTCCGGTGCAGCCTTCATCGTCCCTTCGATGGCCACGATGCCGCCGGCCCCCAGGCGGGCATCGACGATGAATGTGGTGTGCATGATTTCGCCCAGTTTTTGCGTATAGAGGCGCGTCTCGATATCAGTCGCTGCACCCGCAGGATAGGGCGTCAGCACGCTGACCGGCCTGGACGGAAAACCTGCCGGCGTCTGGGCGAAACTTGCGACGGAACCCTGCAGCGCGATGAGCGTGATCCAGAACATCAAGGTGGGAAAGCGGCGCATGATCATGTCCTCCAGAGTGTGTCGGCGAAACCGGATGACTGTCCCCGGTGTTCTGATTCAACAAGTTCCATCAGGTGAAACGGTTCTCATTTCATCCTACCCGAAAATGAAAAAAGCCCCCATGCGGTGGCATGGAGGCCTGTCGGGTACTGCCGGAGGCAGCGGACTACTCCGAGGAGGTGATCTTCGCTTCGCGGATGACCTTGCCGAGGCGCACGGTCTCTTCCCGCAGGAACTTGGCGAATCCTTCAGGTGTGCTGGCGATGACGGCGGTGTCCGTTTCGGCCATCTTCTTCAGAACGAGGGGATCCTTGCTGGAGAGCTGGAACCAGCCGTTGATCTTGTTGACGATGGGGGCCGGCGTCTTGGCGGGAGCAAGCAGGCCCAGCCAGCTTGAATACTCATAACCCTTCACGCCCAGTTCCGCGACCGTCGGAATTTCCGGCATCAACTGGCTGCGGCGATCGCCGGTGACGGCAATCGCCCGCAACTTGCCGGCCTTGACCAGCGCGGCCGAGGCCAGCGTTGTGCCCGCCGTAACGTTCACGCGTCCGGCCACCAGGTCAGTGAGGCGCTGCGCCGGCTGTTTATAGAACACGTCGGTGACCTTGGTCTTGGTCATCGAATGCAACAGCAGGCCCGGCATTTGTGTCGAACTGCCGGCTCCGGTGGATGACCAGAACAACTCGGCCGGGTGGTTCTTCACATAATCCATGTAGGCCTTGAAGTCCTTGAACGGCGCATCGGGGTGCACCATGATCATGAAGAAGCGCTTCGTGACCAGCATCACCGGCGCGAAGCTCTTGTTTGCATCGTAGCCCGAGTCCTTGTTCACCAGCGGCAGGGTGACGAATGAAGAGGCCGTGCCGAGCAGCGTAAAGCCGTCGGGTGTGGAGCGCGCCACGTAGTTGGCGCCGATCGTGCCGCCGCCACCACCCTTGTATTCGATCAGGAAGGTCGGGGTATCGGGAATATGGCGCAGCGCCTCGATGTGCAGCCGGTACTCGGTATCCACCGATCCGGGGCCGTCGGTTGCGAACACGATCGTGATCGGCTTGCCATTCGGATAGGCGTCAGCCACCGCCTGGGCGTGGCTGAAACCGGCAACGCCTGTTGCAATGGCTGCAGCACCGAGAAGGCTGGCCTTTTTCATTGTATTTTTCTTCATCGAGTTCCTCCTTGTGATGGTCCGGTGACCGGACCAGGCTGTATCGCGTGCCGTATTATATTGCTGCAAATGCATTCCCGATCATCACTCTGCAACGATTTTCGCGTCGGTGATGACCTTCTTCCAGCGCTCGTACTCTTCGCGCATCAATTTCGAGACAGCCTCCGGCGTGCTCGGAGCGGCATCGAATCCCTGCGGGACGAGGACCTTGACGATCTGAGGGTCGGCCAGCCCCTGGTTGAGCGTGGCATTGAGCTTGTTGATGATGACGGGCGGTGTTTTCGCAGGCGCGAAGAAGGCGTACCAGGTCGAGACCTGATAGCCCTTGTAGCCCAGTTCCTCCATGGTGGGAACATCGGGCGCCGCAGCCGAGCGTGTCGTCGTTCCCACGGCCAGTGCGACCAGCTTGCCGGCGCGCACCTGCTGGATCACCGTGCCCATGCTGTTCAGCATGAGGTGCACGCGACCGGCCATCAGGTCCTGCATCACGGGTGCCGTGCCCTTGTACGGAATGTGGACCATGTCGATGCCGGCCATGGACTTCAGCAGCTCGATGCCGAGGTGGTTGGAACTGCCGATGCCGACCGAGCCGAAGTTCAGCTGCCCGGGCTTTGCCTTTGCCAGCGCGACCAGTTCGGCGATCGACTTCACGCCCAGTGAAGGATGGGCAACGATCATCTGCGTGCTGTCCACAATCTTGCCGATGGGTGTGATGTCCCTGAAGGGGTCAAAGCCCAGCTTGTCGCCGAACAGGGCAAGTGCCACGGAAGTGTGTCCGGCCGTCGAGAACAGAATGGTGTAGCCGTCGGGCGCTGCACGCGATGCGGCATTGGTGCCGATTGCGCCGTTGGCGCTGGGCATGTTCTCCACCACGAAGGACTGGTTGAGGATCTCGCCCATCTTCGCACCCATGGTGCGCGCCACCAGGTCGGTGGGGCCGCCGGGTGTGTAGTTGACGATGATCTTGACCGGCTTGCCGGGATAGGACTGCGCGTGGGCGACGATCGGGGCGGCGGCCACAAGCGCGGTGGCTACAGCGAGGCGAATGCCTGACGTCAGCTTTTTCATGGACTCCTCCTTGTTGTGTTTTTGGGTGCCGCAGCGGAGGCGGCGCCCCGGACCGCTATTCGGCAACGATCTTCGCTTCAGCGATGACCTTTCTCCAGCGCTCGTACTCTTCGCGCATGACCTTGCCGGCAAATTCCGGCGTGCTGCCCTCGGCTTCCACGCCCTGTGCGGCCAGGGCTTTCACGATCTGCGGATCGCTGACCGCCTGGTTGGCTGCGGTGTTCAGGCGGGCGATGATCGGGGCCGGCGTCTTCAGCGGCGCAAGCAGGGCGTGCCAGCTGCTGACCTCGAAACCCGGATAGCCAAGCTCAATCATGGTCGGTACATCCGGGGCGGCGGGCGAGCGCTTCCTGGACCCCACCGCCAGCGCGACGAGCTTTCCGGACTTGATGTACGGCACCACGGTGGCCATTCCGTTCAGCATCAGGTGCACGCGACCGGCCAGCAGGTCCTGCATCACCGGCGCCGTTCCCTTGTAGGGCACGTGCACCATGTCGATGTGGGCCATGACCTTCAGCAACTCGAGGCCCAGGTGATTGCCGCTGCCCACGCCGACTGAACCGAAATTGAGCTGTCCGGGCTTGGCTTTGGCGAGCTTCACCAGTTCATCGATGGAGTGCACGTTGAGGGAGGGATGGGCCACGATGATCTGCGGGCTTTCGTCGATCATGCCGACGGGCAGGAAATCGTTGAATGGATCGAACGGCAGCCGCTCGCGGTAGAGTGCGGCGACGATGGATGTATGCCCGGCGGAGGCAAACAGCAGCGTATAGCCGTCCGGCGCCGAACGTGCCGCAGCCACCGAGCCGATTGCACCGTTTGCGCTGGGCATGTTGTCGATCACGAAGCTCTGGCCGAGTATTTCGCCCATTTTCGTGCCTGCCGTTCTGGCGACCAGGTCGGCCGGACCGCCCGGCGTGTAGTTGACGATCAGATGCACGGGTTTGGTGGGGTAGGCCTGCGCCAATGCCACCGGATTGTGTGCAAATACCACGCCCGCTGCCAGGACGGCGCGCAGCATGTTCCAGGATGCCTTCATGGTGCTTCTCCTATGCTTGTTGTTGTCTGTCGATGCAGAGCCATTGTGGCCCCACCGATCAATTCCTTCCAGCACCGGAATGCGTCGCACTTCCGCTGCGTCAGCGTCCCTTGAAGACCGGAGTACGCTTCTCGGCAAAGGCGCGCTGCGCCTCCCTGGCGTCCTCGGTCTGCGACAGCTGCACCGTGATGTTCTGTTCGAAGCGGTAGCCTTCGCGCTGCGGCATCTGTTCGCAGACGTTGTAGGCCTGCTTGGCAAGGCGCATCGCGAGCGGGCTCTTGGAGGCGATGTTGCGCGCGATCTTCATGGCTTCTTCCATGAGCTGCTCGCGTGGCACACAGGCTTCGATGACGCCCATGCGGTACAGCTCGGCGGCGGGGAAGCGGTCGCCGGTGAACACGATGCGCCGGCCGCGCGATTTGGGCATCAGCCGTGAAAGCATGGCGGTGCCGCCGGCCAGGCCGACATTGATCTCGGGCATGCCGAAAGTGGCGTTCTCTGAGGCAAGCATGATGTCGCAGGCGGACATCAACCCGAAGCCGGCGCCCAGCGCCGGGCCGTTCACCGCGGCGATGACGGGCTTGGCGCATTCGCGGATGGCATTGGTGTACTCACGCGCGGCACGGTTCAGGCGCCAGTAGTCGCCCGGCTCGGCGATGGAATCCTTGCGCTCCTTGATGTCGGCGCCGGCGGAGAAGGTGTTGCCCGCGCCGGTGAGGATGGCCACACGCACATCGTCGCGGTCATTGAAGGAATCGAAGACCTGGATCATTTCATTGCGGAAACCCGTGTTCTGCGCATTGACCGGCGGGCGGTCCATGGTGACGACGGCGATGAAGTCCTTGACCTCGACCTTGATGTACTTGAGTTCCATTGCGTTCTCCGCGATCTGTTTGCGCTGTGATGTTCAGTGATGGATGGACAGGGCGCGCGGCTTGCCGGCCTTGGCCATCTGCAGCGCGCGCCACACGCGCTGCGGCGAGGCGGGCATGTCGAAGTGCGTGACGCCGCCGCGGCGCATGGCGTCCATGATGGCGTTCATCAGCGTGGGCAGCGATCCGGTGACGCCGGCCTCGCCCACACCCTTCACGCCCAGCACATTGGTCTTGGTGTAGGTGGGCAGATCCTCAAGCTGCGGCTCCACGAAGTCGGTGGCGCGCGGCATCTGGTAATCCATGAAGCTGCCCGTAAGCAGCTGAGCGGTTTCACGGTCGTAGATGCAGTACTCGCCCAGCACCTGGCCTGCACCTTGTGCGATGCCGCCGTGCATCTGGCCTTCCACCACCTGGTGGTTGATGATGAGGCCGGCGTCGTCCACGCCACTGTAGGCCAGGATGTCGATGATGCCCGTGTCGGGATCGATTTCCACTTCGCAGACATGACAGCTGTTCGGGAACGTCATTGCGGAGGTGCCGGCTGAATGCGCGTTCAGGGGATGGGCATCGCCGCCCTTGCCGGTGTTGTGCCGGTCGATGAGCTGCAGCAGGCTGATGCGGCGATCGGTGCCCTTGATGGTGTATTCGCCGTGGTCGAACTCCACGTCCTGCTCGGAGGCTTCGAGCGCCTGCGCGGCGAGCGTTCTGCCCTTGTCGACCATCTGCTTTGCGGCGATGCTGAACAGGCTGCCGGCGCCCACCATGGTCTTGGAGCCGCCGGCGCTGGTGCCGGCGATGCGCGTGCCGTCACCGCTTTTCACGATCAGGCGTTCGATGGGAATGCCTGTCCTCTCGGAGACGATCTGCGCGAAGGTGGTCTCGTGGCTCTGGCCCTGCGACTGTGCCGCGGCGTAAAGCGCGATGCTGCCGTCGGGTTCGATGCGCACCATGACGTTGTCGGCTTCGCGACCGGCGCCGCTCGCCTCGATGAAGGCGGCGATGCCGCGGCCGCGCAGCCTGCCGCGACTTGCGGATTCGGCGCGACGCTTCTCGAACCCTGCCCAGTCGGCCTTCTTTACGGACTTGTCGAGCACGGCAGGGAAATCGCCGCTGTCGTAGGTGAAGCCGTGCACCATGGTGTAGGGCATCTGCTCCGCGGGCACCACGTTGCGGCGGCGCAGTTCCACCGGATCGATCTTCAACTCTGCAGCGGCCTGGTCCACGAGGCGCTCGACGATATAGGACATGAGCGGACGACCGGAGCCACGGTACGCAGCGGTGGACATGGTGTTGGTAATGGCAATGCGCGTGCGCTGGTAGGCGGCGGGCACTGCATACTGGCCGGTCAGGCAGGTGGTGGCGCTGACCGTCGAGGCATTGCTGCCCTGGGGCGCTGAATAGGCGCCCAGTGCCTGGATGAAGTCGAAGCGCATGGCGAGGAACTTCAGGTCCTTGTCCAATGCGAGTTCCCCGACCTGCACGCAGTCACGGGCGTGAACCTCGTTGAGGAAGACCTCGGAGCGTGTGCCGTTCCATTTCACCGGACGCTTGAGCAGGCGCGCTGCGAGGAAGACCGCGACGTACTCGGGATAGACTGTCGAGCGGGCCCCGAAGCCGCCGCCAACGTCCTTCACCACCACGTTGAGCTTCGATACCGGAAGGCCGGTGGCGCCGGACAGCAGGTTGATCTGGGCATGCACGCCCTGGCTGGGGCAGTGCAGGGTGGTGACGTCAGCTGCCTCATCATGGATGGCGGCGCAGGAGCGTGGCTCCATGGGGTTGGCGACGACACGATTGTTGTACACCTGCAGCCTGACCTTGTGTGCCGCTCTGGCGAAAGCCTCGTCGGTCTTCGCCGCGTCGCCCACTTCCCAGTCAAGGAAAAGGTTGCTGCCGATCTCGGGATGGACGACCGGCGCCTGCGGCTCGAGCGCTGCGGCCGGATCGGCGACCGCAGGCAGATCGTTGTATTCGACTGCGATGAGTTCCACCGCGTCCATGGCCGTCTGCGTGGATTCGGCCACCACGATGGCCACACACTCGCCGACATGGCGCACCCGGTCATGCGCGAGGATGGGACGCTGCGCCTTCCAGGTGGGGCGGCCGTCACGGTGTTTGGGCGGCATGGCCACCGGCATGGACCCGAAGCCGGCCTTTTTCACGTCTTCATGGGTGAACACGCCCAGCACGCCCGGCAGCTTGCGCGCTGCAGAGACATCGATGGAGACAATCTCGGCGTGCGCGCGATCGGCGCGGAGGAAGGCGGAATAGGCCTGTCCGGGGAAATTCCAGTCGGAGGCATAGGTGCCTTTGCCGGTGAGCAGGCGCGGATCTTCGAGTCTTCCGACGTGTTGGGCTTGGGTCATGGCTTCGTCCGGGGTGTGTTGAGAGCAGGCAGAATCATAGCAGAGGCGAAGGAGCCGGCTTCAGGCCGGTTATTCCGTAACTACTTGATAATAATTATTGTATAAATACGCTTGGTATTTGATATTAATTCATGAATTCGATAATATTAAACGGCAGTCAATCCGTATCGGTTCTGCCATGTTTGCATATGCATCTGCACGGCTACTTCGGCAGCACGTCATGGGCAAAGGTGTATTCATCGGTGCGTCCGGCATAGCGCAGCGATGATTTCATCGCCCAGCTCGCCAGCTGGTGGTGCAGCGGGACGACACCAATGTCGCGCAGGGCCAGGCTGGCCGCTTCACGTGCCATGACTTCACGCTTCCGTGCATCCACGGTGGCGAAGCCCTGTTCCAGCGACTGGTCCACCTTCGGATTGGAATAGTGGGACCAGTTCCAGGTGCCAAAACCCTTTTCGGGGTTGGGCGTGGCAAGCAGGGCGCGCAGCGCGAGGTCGCCGGAGAACGAGCCCCAGCCCAGCATGGCGAAGCTGAACTCGCCATTGCGCATCTTCGGCAGGTAGACGCTGATCGGCGTGGCATCAACCCTGGTCTGGATGCCCACGCGCGCGAACATCTGCGCCACCGCCAGCGCGATCTGCTCATCGTTCGGGTAGCGGTTGTTCGGCGCATGCACCGTCATCGCAAAGCCGTCGGGATAACCGGCCTGGGCGAGGAGCTTCTTTGCGCCTTCCGGATCGTAGGCTTCCGGTTTCAATTCCTTCACGTGTCCGTATACCGGTGGTGACACGAGGTTTGCCGCGGGAATGGCTGAGCCTTCCATGACGCGATCGACGATGCCCTGGCGGCTGATGGCCTTGGACAGTGCCAGGCGCACCCGGCGGTCCTTGAGCGGATTGCGGGCCAGCGGCTTGCCGGCCTTGTCGGTGATGAAGGGCGACACATCACGCCACTGGTCCATGTGGAAGAAGATCGTGCGCCACGACACTTTCTGGGCGAGTGTCAGGTTCTGGTTCGCCTTCAGTTTTGCCAGGTCAGGGCTGGGAATGCTTTCAATGAGGTCGAGGTCGCCGGAGAGCAGCGCGGCGAGCCGGGTCGGATCGCTGGGCATGATGCGGAACGTGACCTTCGTCCAGGGCGCCTTGCCGCCCCAGTAGTCGTCGTTGCGCGCCAGTTCGACACGGTCGCCGCTGGCATAGCGCATGAACCTGAAGGGCCCGGTGCCCACCATGGCCTTGCCGGAATTGAAGTCTTCAGTCGTCGCGCCGCTTGCGGCCTTCTTTGAAACGATGAATATGGAATTCAGGTCCGGCGGCACCATGGCGTAGGGCGTCGCGGTCTTGAAGCGCACGGTGTACGGGTCGACGATCTTCTTGTCGGTGATGGCGCGCACGAAGCTCGCGTACTGGCCATTGGGCAGGTTCAGGGCGCGGTCCATGGAGAAGATCACGTCCTCGGCCGTGAACGGCGAACCATCGTGGAACTTCACATTGCGGCGCAGCTTGAATTCCCAGGTGGTCGGATCCACCGCGCGCCATGAGACTGCCAGCCCGGGAATGAGTCTGACGTCCGCATCGACGTTCACGAGCGCATCGAACACATGCCAGCCGATCTGGTTGTTCGGGGCGATGTTGATGGCATGCGGGTCCATGGACGACACATCGGCCGACATGCCGATGCGCAATTCCTGGGCCTGTGCGGGGCTGGCGATGGCCGCGGCAAGCGTGATGGCGAGTGCCAGTGCGCCCGCCACGAAGGCGTTGCGCATGAACAGCTTGATCATGAATGCATCCTCAAGTCGGAAGGCAATTCGTGATTATGTCCCAAGGACAGCGAGGCAGGACAGCTTCAGGCGCCGGCCTGCATGATCCGGCGATAGCACCGGGTGAACTCCTGTGGCGTGGGCTTTCCCGGGATGCAGCTTGCGGGCACGCGTTGCATGCGACGCTCGAACTCTTCCGGTGAAATTCCGTAGGCTGCAGCGCCGGCCGGCACATGTGCATGGCTCCAGACCGGATCGCTGCCGGTCAGGTGCAGGTCGGCCATTTCCGCGAGCGTGAGGAAGCGCGAAAGATTCGCGGGAACCGCCATCATGGCCTTGAACAGCGTTTCGGGCAGGTTCATCTCGCGCAGATATTCTTCGGACAGATGGTCTGCGACTTCCAGCGCGAGTGCTGCTTCGGGGTTGGATGCCGTGCTGACATTGGCCCCGCTTGCAGTCACAGTGATCCGTCCGCGATGGATGGCGACGGCCTGGTCATTCGCCACGCCGCGTACCACGGCTCCGGCGAGGATGAACACGCAGGCGCTGTTGCAGTGCCCGACGACAAAGGCGTGCACACCGGCGGCGCGCGCAATGCGACCCATTTCCATCGCCGCCAGCCCGTCGCCGCCACTGCTGTCGAGCAGCAGCAATGCGCCGGCCGGCAGGCGGTTCGGGTCTATGTCTTCCAGCACCTTGCGCATCTGCGGCACCAGGGCCGGTGTGATCGTGCCGCGGATCTCAAGTACCCTGATTGTCCCCCGGAGGGCCTGGTCGGTCGCGACGGGTTGTGCGCGACCGACCAGGGCCATGGCAGCCACACACAGGCCGAGCAGCCATGCGCAAATCAGCGGGACATGTGACGTGCGCATCACATCAGTGTGCCGCGTCAGGCGGGGCCTGCAACCGACAGTCCGTTGACCTTGTGCAGCGCGATGAAGCTTGCCACCAGCCCGGATTTTTTGGCATCTTCGACAAATTCAGTCAGGAACTTCGCGCTGGCTGCGTTGCTGCGCGCCGTGCCGACCGCCTGCTGCACGGCCGTGAACTGGCCGTCGAGGATGCATGAACCGGGTAATTTCTTGACGTCTGACAACAGTCCGGGGCGCAGCGAAGCAAACACTTCAAGCTTGTCGCGCACGAACAGGTCAAAGGCGCTGGTGCCTTTTTCCGGATGCACCAGCGTTGCCTGCTTGATGTTGCGCTCCAGCCAGAGGTCGTAGGCAGCGCGTGCGGTGACCGCAATGCGGATGCCGGGCTTGTCAACATCGGCGATCGACTTGATCGGCGATCCCGCGGGAACGAGATAGGTGGCTTCGATTTCGGCATAGGCGGCGGTGAAGAAAATCTTCTCCGCGCGCTGCGGCTCGGCGCCGATCAGTGCAATGTCCCAGGCATTTGTCTCCGCTGCGTCGGCGATTTCGCCCGGCTTGGGATAGGGCACGTACTTGAGCGGCACGCCCAGGCGTTCGGCAATCGCGCCGGCCATGCTGGGTGATACCCCGGTGGGATCGCCGTTCGGTGCGCGACCGGTTACGAGCAGGCCATTGCCCATGTTGATCGCGGCGCGCAGCACACCGGTGGGTGCGAGTTCCTTGAGCAGTTGTTGCTGGGACATGGTTTTTCCTCCGTAGGGTTATTTTTTGGCAGCATGGATTAGACCACGCTGCTGTTCGCTACGCCGTTGTCCGGATTGTTCCGGACCCAGTCACGCCACAGGCCACGCAGCGCGGCCGTGAAGTCGCGGGCAAAGCCCGCGTAATCCGCCAGTGGCGAGGCGGCGAATTGCGGCCGGAGGTTGCGGCGTATTTCGGCAAGGCATTCAAGATCGCCGGCAAGTCCGCTGGCAATGCCGACATAGCGGTCTTCAGTGCTGGCAATCCACTCTGCATGACCCAGGTTGTGCAGCATGGCCAGTGTCTGCCGTCCGGCGATGAGCGGTTGGTCCAGCGTGACCACCGGCACGCCCATCCACAATGCCTCGAAGCTGGTCATGCCGCCGCAGAAGGGAAAGGGATCGAGCGCAATGTCGATGCCGTGGTAGGCGCGCGCGGCTTGCTCCAGCGGCACGAAGTTGCGCAACTCCATGCGCTCGCGCGCAATGCCCAGGCTTTCGGCCAGCGCGGCGAAGCGCTCGCGATTGGCGGCATCGTTCAGCGAAGCCGCCTGGATGGCGAGACGCGATCCGGGGACGGCGGCAAGGATGCCGCCCCATAGGGCCAGCACCTTTGTGTTGAGTTTGGACAGGTTATTGAAGCAGCCGAAAGTCACATGGCCGCGCTCGAGCGCCGGCAGCGTATTCACTTCGGGCACGAATTCCCAGGGCTCGAAGCAGAAGCGCGTATGCGGCAGACGTACCAGCTTTTCAACGAAGCAGGCATCCTGCCCGGGTGGTGAAGAGTACGGATCGGTCAGGAAATAATCCATCGTGTCGAGGCCGGTGGTATTGAAGTAGCCAAGCCAGCTCACCTGAACTGGCGCGGGCTTCTGCGCGAAAACGCCAAGGCGGTTGTGCGTGGTGTGGCCGGCGAGGTCGATCAGGATGTCGATGCCATCGGCCTGGATCCGGCGGATGACATCCTCGTCCTTCATGCCGTAGATGTCGCGCCATCCGGCGCTGGCCTTGCGCAGGCGCCCGGTGACCACGTCGCCCGACGGGAAGTTGTAATAGCAGAAGATTTCTGCAGCATTCCGATCCAGTCGTTCCAGCGTCGCCGCGCACAACGCTGCGACCGGGTGGCGGCGCAGGTCGGGTGAAACGAGGCCGATGCGCAACCGGCGTTCGAGGTTGCGATCGTTTGTCCATGTTCGGATGCGTTTGTGCGTTGCGCCGGTGCCTGCAAAGCGCCGTGCCCAGTCACGATGTGCCTCGATGACGTCCTGCGGTGTGGTGGTTGGTTCGTAATTGATGCAGGCGGCAATGGACGATGCGGTGTCGGCGAGCGCCGGATTCAGGCGCAGCGTCTCGCGATAATGCCGCAGTGCATCGGTCATGCAGCCGAGCTGGTTGTAGCAATTAGCGAGGTTGCTGTGTGTCTTGAGGCGATCACCCGGTTCAGGGTTGGCATCGAGCACGGCACGGTAGTGCTGCTCGGCTTCGCTCCACGCATCCTGCTGCTGCAGGCTGTAAGCGAGCATGAGGCGCGCCGCCAGCGGCTGGTCCGCTTCCTGCCAGTGTTCGCTCAGCAGCCCGGCGGCTTCATGGTGGTATTGCTTCGAGCCGGTGACGCGGTCGCCATGGGCGATCAGCATGGTGGCCAGGTCGAACCGCAGGCCGGGCAGGGCAGGGTCCAGCTGGAAGGCGTGGCGCAGGGCCTCAACCGCCTCGCCGAAATGTGACTGTTCGAAGCGCGCCTTGCCGAGGTTGAACCAGGCGGCGGCGTAGTCCGGTTTCAGGCGTGTTGCTTCGGTGAAGGCGGCTGCGGCTGCCTCCGGTTCCTGCAATGCCGTCAGCACATTGCCCAGGTTGAAGTGGAACAGCGCGGAATCGGGCCTGGCCAGGATGGCGGCATTGATGGATTGCAGCGCGGCGGCATGGTCTTCGCGTTGATGCTGGGCAACGCCCAGCAGGTGCAGCGCATCGGGATGGCCTGGCGTCGTGTTCAACAGTGCGCGGTACAGCGCCTCGGCCTCATCCAGCCGGCCGGCTTCATGCAGGCCGATGGCGCGTTCCAGTTCGGCTTCATGCGCGGAACTGGACAGGGGCGCACGGGCCGCGCCACCGAACAGGCTTTTCAGCGCATCCCGCAGGCCCATGGCTGGACGAGACCCTATGCCTTCACGTGCGGCGCGATGACTTGCAGGAGTTGCGCAAACACCTTTGGATTGCCGCCGGCAATGCGGCCGCTTTCGATATATCCGGCATTGCCGCGCAGGTCGCCTACCAGCCCGCCGGCTTCCTGCACGAGCAAGGCGCCTGCGGCCATGTCCCAGGGCGCGAGGCCGATTTCCCAGAAGCCATCGAGGCGGCCGGCGGCAACCCAGGCCAGGTCGAGTGCCGCGGCACCGGCGCGGCGTATGCCGGCAACGTTCGGAATCATGTCGCGGAACATGCCCATGTATTCGTCCATGTGCGAGAAGTCGCGGAAGGGAAAGCCGGTGCCGATCAGCGCATCCTGCAGTTCGGCGCGCTTGGAGACGCGGATGCGCTTGTCGTTGAGAAAGGCGCCGCCGCCGCGCGATGCCGTGAACAGTTCATTGCGGGCCGGGTCGTAGATCACGGCATGGACAAACTGGTCCTTGTGACGCAGCGCGATGGACACGGCGTACTGGGGAAAGCCATGGATGAAGTTCGTGGTGCCATCCAGCGGATCGATAACCCAGGTGTATTCGGCCTGTGCTCCACCCTGGGCGCCGGATTCCTCGGCGAGGATGGCGTGTTCGGGAAAGGCGCGCTTCAGGATGTCGATGATTTCGATTTCCGCAGCCTTGTCGACCTCGGTGACAAAGTCGTTGTGCTGCTTGCGCGTAATCGTCAGGCCGTCAATGTCGCGCGCGGCGCGGTTGATGACGGCGCCGGCACGTCGGGCGGCTTTCACCGCAATGGTCAGCGTCGGATGCATGGATTTCCCGGATTTTGAAAAAGAGCGTTTGCCTGTGCGCAGCGTGCAACACAACTTCGGCGCAATGTGGCGCAATTCTATCAGGCGGGGCTACGAAAACGACCGGCCGATTAGAATGCGCGCATGTCTTCCGACCTTTTTTCACGAATTCGCGTTGTCCTGAGCTGCACATTTCATCCGGGCAACATCGGCAGCGCGGCGCGCGCCATCAAGACCATGGGGCTGTCGCGGCTGGTGCTGGTGTCACCGGTGCGCTTTCCCGATCGCGAAGCGAATGCGCTGGCCTCGAATGCGGTGGATGTGCTGGAGAACGCTGTCGTCTGTTCATCGCTGGATGAGGCGCTGGCCGGAACGGCGCTGCAGATTGCTTTCACGGCGCGCAGTAGGGCGCTGTCGCATGCCTCGCTGCCGGTGCGCGAGGCGGTCGTCGATGCAGTGAGCGTTGCCGCGTCGCAGGAAGTCGCGCTGGTGTTCGGCAACGAGACGGTGGGGCTGTCGAACGAGGATGTCATTCGCTGCAATCGCGTGGCCTTCATTCCGACCGATGCGGAGTCGAGCTCGCTGAACCTTGCCGCCGCAGTGCAGATCGCGGCGTATGAGCTGCGGCTTGCGGCGCTGGGGTCACCCGGAGCGCAGGAGAGCGCATCGGAACTGGCGCCCCATGAAGAGATGGAACGCTTTTTTGCGCACCTGGAGAAAAGCATCTACGCCAGCAGCTTTTTGCAACCGGACAACCCGCGCCGCATGATGGAACGCCTCCGGAGGCAGTTCGGTCGCTCCGGCCTGGAAAAGGAGGAGGTCAACATCTGGCGCGGGATGCTGTCGGCCTGGGATGAAAAGTCCAAAAAAGGCAATAGTTGATAGGAAAACTC
Source organism: uncultured beta proteobacterium (assembly GCA_903928055.1). GTDB lineage: Bacteria > Pseudomonadota > Gammaproteobacteria > Burkholderiales > SG8-39 > CAIYPG01. The sequence goes on from CAIYPG010000064.1 coordinate 96,930, forward strand.
GGAAATAGGATAATTCCCGGACTTGATTGGAAAAATCCGGCAAATCCATGTTCAGCCACCTGAAAGAAGACATCGCCAGCGTATTCGACCGCGATCCTGCGGCGCGCACGACCTGGGAGGTGCTGACCTGCTATCCGGGTTTCCATGCACTGGTCATCCATCGTTTCTCGCACTGGCTGTGGGGGCATCGCGTGCGCTGGGTGGCGCGCTTCATTTCCCATCTGGCGCGCTGGATGACTGGCATCGAAATCCATCCCGGCGCGACCATCGGCCGGCGCTTTTTCATCGACCATGGCATGGGCGTGGTGATCGGTGAGACCGCCACGATCGGCGACGACTGCACGCTGTACCACGGCGTGACGCTGGGCGGGACTTCCTGGAACAAGGGCAAGCGCCATCCGACGCTGTGCAACGACGTGGTCATCGGTGCCGGTGCCAAGGTGCTCGGCCCCATCATCGTGGGCGAGGGCGCGCGGATCGGCTCCAATGCCGTGGTGGTGAAGGATGTACCGCCGGGCGCGACTGCGGTTGGCATTCCGGCGCGGATCATCCTCGATGAACAGGACAAGGTGCGGGAAGAAAAGGCGGCAAAGCTCGGTTTCTCGGCCTATGCCGTGACCCGGGATGACGATCCGACGGCCAATGCGATCCAGGGCCTGCTCGACCATACGGTCGAGATGGACAGGCGTATGGAACTGATTTTAAAGGAACTTGAGACCTTGAAGTCCGATCAGGACTCAGCGCTTTCGGCTGAACGCTGGGCGGACCGCAAGGTGGCGGGCAAGTAGCCCTTGCAGCGGCGGTGTTTCCCTTGGTTTAGTCGCTGAACCCCACGTAGTGAACAAAATCGCTGTTGGGCTGGCGGTCGGATGTGACGGCATTGGCCGCGAAGTTATCGTCCGGATAACCCATGGCGATGCAGGTCATGATGGCCTGATCTTCAGGAATGTTGGCAACTTCGCGGACAATATCTGACCGGGTGATTCCCTGGCCGTTGACCACGGTCCCCAGGCCCTGGTCCCACGCGGCGAGCACGATGCCATAGCAGAGCGCGCCGAGGTCGAAGTGGCAGGTCGCGCCCGGGTCAAGCACGCGGTCATAGGTCAGCACCAGCGAGACCGGCGCATCGAATTGCCGGAATCCCCGCAGAACCCAGTCCTGCCGCATCGCCTTGTCATCCCGCGCAATGCCCATGGCGGCAAAGAGTTTCTTGGCGATCTCGACCTGCCTGAAGCGATGGACGCCTTCATAGGCACCGTGGGTGAGGATGTCGCGCTTTGGCTTGGCGCCAGCGACCATCTCTGCCATGTTGCGTTCCCGGACGCGTTCCAGCGGCTCGCCGGTCAGAACGTGAACATGCCAGGGTTGCGTGTTCATCGATGAGGGGGCGCGCTTGGCGATCTCGATGACCTGTTCGATCAAGGACCGCGGCACGGGCACGGGTTTGAACCCTCGTACACTTCTGCGAGACGTTACAAGTGCTTCGAAATTCATCCTTGTTCTTCCTCGTTTTTTCACGCAATGGGCGTGCATTTTTCTAAAATACGGATCTGGCGGGTATCGAGTTGAAATTTTCGCACGTCCAGCCCGGGTTGCCGACCCGCCCGTGGAAACTGGGATCGCTTCGGCTACGGTAAAGCGTATTTTATTAGTTGACCTTTATGCTCGGGATTTGGTATAGTTGACAAAATTCATCGGGTACTGACTGGCGGAGGCCACATGAGGCTGACTACAAAAGGACGATTCGCGGTAACTGCAATGCTGGATCTGGCGCTGCACCATGGCCGGGGTCCGGTGACGCTTTCCGGCATCAGCCAGCGACAGGGCATTTCACTGTCGTATCTGGAGCAGTTGTTCGGGCGCCTGCGCCGCCATGCGCTGGTGGACAGCGTGCGCGGACCGGGCGGCGGCTACACGATCGCCCGCGACCTGGACAAGGTGTCGGTGGCGGAAATCGTCACCGCCGTGGACGAAACACTGGACGCCACACAGTGTGGCGGCAGACAGGACTGCCTGGGCGACAAGCGCTGCATGACCCATGACCTGTGGTCCACGCTGAACAAGAAGATGCATGCCTATCTGGATTCGGTGTCCCTGCTCGATCTGGTCGAGAAACAGAATGCACGCGAAGCACACCAGGTGAAGGTGCTGCAGGACAAGAGGCCGGCGGTCAGTGAAGGCGCAGACAAACCGATGCCGGTGTCTGCCTGATCCGGATCAGAATTACGGAACGAACATGAAACTACCGATTTACCTCGACTACTCCGCGACCACGCCGGTTGATCCGCGCGTGGCGCAGAAGATGATGACCTACCTGACCGAACACTTCGGCAATCCGGCCTCGCGCTCCCACCCGTTCGGCTGGGAAGCCGAGAAGGGCGTGGAAGAGGCACGCGGCCATGTCGCGGCGCTGATCAACGCCGATGTGCGCGAGATCATCTGGACCTCCGGCGCGACCGAGGGCAACAACCTGGCGATCAAGGGCGCGGCGCAGTTCTACAAGACCAAGGGCAAGCACCTCATCACCCAGAAGACCGAGCACAAGGCGGTGCTGGACACCTGCCGCGAGCTGGAGCGCCAGGGCTTCGAGGTGACCTATCTCGAAGTGGAAGAAAACGGCCTGGTCGACATCGAAAAATTCAAGGCGGCGATCCGCCCCGACACCATCATCGCCTCCATCATGATGGTGAACAACGAAATCGGCGTGATCCAGCCGGTCGCGGAGATCGGCGAGATCTGCCGCGAGAAGGGCATCATTTTCCATTGTGACGCGGTGCAGGCGGCCGGCAAGGTGGATATCGACGTGACCAGGCTCAAGATCGACCTGCTCACGCTGACCGCGCACAAGATGTACGGTCCGAAGGGCGTTGGCGCGCTGTATGTGCGCCGCAAGCCCCGCGTCCGCATCGAGGCGCAGATCCATGGCGGCGGGCATGAGCGCGGCTTCCGTTCGGGCACGCTTGCCACGCACCAGATCGTCGGCTTCGGCGAAGCGGCGCGCATTGCCAAGGCGGAAATGGCCGCTGACAACGTGCGCATCCGCGCGCTGCGCGACAAGCTCTGGAACAGCATAAAGACGATTGAAGAGGTCTACATCAATGGCGACATGGAGCGGCGCATTCCGGGCAACCTGAATGTCAGCTTCAATTTCGTCGAGGGCGAATCGCTGATCATGGCGATCAAGGACATTGCTGTGTCCTCGGGCTCGGCCTGCACGTCGGCGTCGCTGGAGCCCTCTTATGTGCTGCGCGCGCTGGGCCGCTCCGATGAGCTGGCGCACAGCTCCATCCGCTTCACGCTGGGCAAGTACACGACCGAGGAAGAAATCGACTACGCCGCCGACCTTCTCAAGCGCAAGATCGCGAAACTGCGCGAACTCTCGCCGCTTTGGGAAATGCACAAGGAAGGCGTGGACATCAGCAAGGTGCAGTGGGCTGCACATTAAGGTTTTGGAGAAACATCATGGCCTATAGCGACAAAGTCATCGACCACTACGAGAATCCCCGCAACGTCGGCTCCTTCGAGAAGGGTGACGACAGCGTTGGGACTGGCATGGTCGGCGCGCCGGCCTGCGGCGACGTCATGAAGCTGCAGATCAAGGTGAACGAGCAGGGCATCATTGAGGATGCGCGCTTCAAAACCTACGGTTGCGGCTCGGCGATCGCCTCCTCGTCGCTGGTGACCGAATGGGTCAAGGGCAAGACGCTGGACGAAGCGGCGGTCATCAGGAACACGCAGATCGCCGAGGAACTGGCGCTGCCGCCGGTGAAGATCCACTGTTCGATCCTCGCCGAGGATGCGATCAAGGCGGCGATCGAGGATTACCGCAAGAAGCATGGTGCAGCCGGCCAGGAAGTCCCGGCCAAGGCCGCAGCCTGAGGAAGACGGGGAATACGAGGAATACGATATGGCCATTACGCTGACCGAACGCGCCGCAAACCACGTGCAGGGCTTTCTTGCCAAGCGCGGCAAGGGCATGGGCCTGCGCCTCGGAGTGAAGACCACCGGCTGCTCGGGCCTGGCCTACAAGCTGGAATATGCTGATGCGCCGAACCCGGAGGACGTGCTGTTCGAGACGAATGGCGTCAAGGTGCTGGTCGATCCCAAGAGCCTGCCTTACATCGACGGCACCGAACTCGATTTCGCCCGCGAAGGTCTGAACGAAGGATTCAAGTTCAAGAACCCGAATGTCAAAGACGAGTGCGGCTGCGGTGAAAGCTTCAACGTCTGATGCCGTGGTTCCCGTCCTGACGGGAAGACAATAAAATCAACACAACGACAAAGGGGCCTCGGGCCCCTTTTTAATGCCAAGCGATGAACCTCAATCAGAATCATTTCGAGCTGTTCGGCCTGCCGCGGCAATTTTCCGTGGATGCAGTGGCACTTGATGCGCGCTACCGCGAATTGCAGCGCGAAGTGCACCCCGATCGCTTCGCCACCGCCTCCGATGCCGAGCGCCGCCTGTCGATGCAGATGGCCACGCAGGTGAATGAAGCCTATCGCACGCTCAAGGCGGCGCTGCCGCGCGCGCGCTACCTGCTGGAACTCGCCGGTGTGGACGCCGCCGCGGAAACCAATACCGCCATGCCCGCTGATTTCCTGATGGAGCAGATGGACTGGCGCGAGGGACTGGAAGAGGCAGGACGGCTTGGTGATGCCTGCGGACTGATCCGCATGGACATTGAGCTGAAGCGGGACATGGATGTGGCCTACGCGACACTGGCCGGCCAGTTCGAGCGCAGCGAGATGGCCGCTGCTGCCGGAACAGTCAGGAAGCTGATGTTCCTCACCCGGCTGAACGAAGAGATCGCCGATGCGCGTGATAACGTCAACCCCTTGAGTGATACCGCTGGAAAGAACTGATGGCGCTGCTGCAGATATCCGAGCCGGGCGAATCACCGGCGCCACACCAGCGTCGTGTCGCGATCGGCATCGACCTGGGCACCACGAACTCGCTGGTGGCCACGGTGCGCAACAGCATTGCCGTGGTGCTGAACGACGAGGAAGGCCATCCGCTGCTGCCCTCGATCGTGCGCTATGGCGCGGATGGCAATGTTGCCGTCGGCTATGAAGCCCAGGCTCAGCAGGCCAGTGACCCCAAGAACACCATCGTTTCGGTGAAGCGCTTCATGGGGCGCGGCCTGAAGGATGTGGCCCACGCCGAGAACTCTCCCTATGATTTCATCGACGGGCCGAACGGAGCAGGCATGGTGCAGATGCGCACCCGCGCCGGGGTGAAAAGCCCGGTGGAGGTTTCCGGGGAGATACTCAGGGTGCTTCGATTGCGTGCCGAGGCTGCGCTCTTCGGCAGCGATGGCGGCGAACTGTATGGCGCGGTGATCACCGTGCCGGCGTATTTCGATGACGCCCAGCGCCAGGCCACGAAGGATGCGGCAAAGCTCGCCGGCCTGAATGTCATGCGCCTGCTGAATGAGCCGACCGCCGCAGCCATTGCCTACGGCCTCGATAACGCGGCCGAAGGCATCTACGCGGTGTTCGACCTGGGCGGTGGAACCTTTGACATCTCCATCCTGCGCCTGACGAAAGGCGTGTTCGAAGTGCTGGCAACGGGCGGCGACTCGGCGCTCGGCGGCGATGACTTCGACCACCGCCTGTTCTGCTGGGTGCTCGAGCAGGCCAGAGTGCCACCGCTTTCGGATGGCGACACACGCGTCATGCTGATCAAGGCACGCCAGGTCAAGGAAGACCTGACGCTGCATGCCGAGGCGCGCTTCAACGCAAAGCTCTCCACCGGGCAGGTCGTCGACGTCATGGTGACGCAGCGCGATTTCTGGGACATGACCCGTCACCTCGTGGCCAAGACGCTCGCACCGGCGAAGAAGGCCTTGCGGGATGCCGGGCTGACTCCGGCCGAGGTGAAGGGCGTGGTCATGGTGGGCGGCGCGACGCGCATGCTGCATGTGCAGCGCGCCGTGGCCGAACTGTTCGGGCAGGCACCGCTGAACAACCTCGATCCGGACAAGGTCGTGGCGCTGGGCGCCGCCATCCAGGCCAATGCACTCGCCGGCAACCGTTCCTCGGAAGAAGACTGGCTGCTGCTCGATGTCATCCCGCTGTCGCTTGGCATCGAGACCATGGGCGGGCTGGTCGAGAAAATCATTCCGCGCAATTCCACGATACCGGTGGCCAAGGCGCAGGAGTTCACGACCTTCAAGGACGGACAGACCGCGATGGCCGTGCATGTGGTGCAGGGCGAGCGGGAACTGGTGTCGGATTGCCGTTCGCTGGCGCGTTTCGAGTTGCGCGACATTCCACCCTTCGCCGCGGGGGCGGCTCGCATCCGCGTCACCTTCCAGGTGGATGCCGATGGCCTGTTGTCGGTATCGGCGAAGGAAATGACCTCGGGCATCGAGGCCGCGGTGGCGGTGAAGCCGTCGTATGGCCTTGCGGACAGCGACATCACCCGCATGCTCAAGGACTCCTTCGAGCATGCGCGCGATGACGTGCATGTGCGCGCCCTGCGCGAGCAGCAGGTTGAAGGCGAGCGCATGCTGGAGGCGGTGAATGCGGCGTTATCAGCCGACGGCGACCTGCTGTCAGCGGATGAGCGCAGTGCGATCGACGCCGAGCTGGCCTCGCTCAAGGGTCTCGTTTCCGGGCGTGACCATCGCGCGATCAAATCGGCGATCGAGCACATCAACCATGCCACGGAAAACTTTGCAGCGCGGCGCATGGATCGCTCGGTGAAGCAGGCACTGGCCGGAAAGAACATTGCCAATGTCTAGCCCGATAAACAGCGCGGCACTTATCCCCCTTGTCAAAGGGGGCCGACACGCCGGCAGGCGTGCGGGGGGATTTATCTCGTTCCACCAGTGCAAACACTTCATCAGAACCAACACATCAAAGTCCCCGGCGCGGCTGCGCCGCGTCCGCCCCCTTTGACAAGGGGGTTCAAAGAGCCATGCCCAAAATCACCGTACTGCCCCATGAACATCTCTGCCCGCAGGGCAGGGTCATTGACGCAACCACCGGCACCTCGGTCTGCGACACGCTGCTGAAAAACGGCATCGAAATCGAGCACGCCTGCGAAAAGGTCGCGGCCTGCACCACCTGCCATGTCATCGTTCGCGAGGGACTCGAATCGCTGGACGAGGCCGCCGAGAAGGAAGAAGACATGCTGGACAAGGCCTGGGGCCTGGAGCCGAATTCGCGGCTGTCCTGCCAGGCCATCGTGCGCGATGCCGACCTGACGCTCGAGATCCCGAAATACACCATCAACATGGTCTCCGAAGGTAAACACTGAGGGAAAGCACTGACATGAAGTGGACCGATACGCTGGACATTGCCATCGCGCTGTATGAAAAGCATCCGGATGTCGATCCGCAGCTCGTGCGCTTCACCGAGCTGATGAAATGGGTGATGGCGCTGGAGGATTTCGACGACAGCGAGGAGCGCTGCGGCGAGAAGATCCTCGAGGCGATACAACTGGCCTGGATCGACGAGGCGCGTTGATCATGCGCAAGATAATAACCACTCCGAAAATGATTAATAAATATATGATATTTTTTATTATTGATAATAATGAATATCAGAAAAAAATGTGCCTCCGCTATGGAATTACTTAAATATTGAAGAGAACTTCAAGATGCAGATTTGCGTTACAGGGGCCAGCGGTTTTATTGGCAAGGTATTGGTGGATGCTTTGTGCGCGGAGCGCCACACCGTGAGGGTGTTAACCCGAAAAGGTGGAACGGTATTTGCGGGGGGGGCAGCAGCAGCAGCAGCAGCATAGAAGTTATTAAAGGCGACTTGACCAGGCCAGATTGTCCCCTGGAAAAATTCATTGACGGTTGTGAGATTCTGTTTCATTGCGCTGGGGAGATTCGCAATACGGATGCAATGAGGTCGTTGCACGTTGACGGCACAAAGCGCTTGATTGACGCTGTTTTAAGAGAGTCTTTCAGTGCTGGTAGAAAAATTCACTGGGTTCAATTGAGCAGTGTGGGAGCTTATGGACCTCCAGTGGCGCACGCCTCAACTGATCGCGTGATAACTGAAGATTCGATATGCCAACCTGCCAACGAGTATGAAGTCACAAAAACACTTGCCGATGAACTCGTTGTCAATGCAAGTAATAGCGGAAGAATGACTTACTCGATAATCAGGCCGTCCAACGTATATTCCCCCGCGAGTGTCAATCAGGTCTTGAGCCGCATCATTGAAATGGTGGCGCGTGGAATGTTCTTTTATATCGGCAGGCCCGGAGCTGTAATGACCTATGTTCATGTAGATGATGTGGTCAGGGCGCAAATGGCCTGTGCGGTTGATTTGCGGGCAAGGAATCGAACATATAACTTATCTAACGATTGCACTATTGAGAGTTTGGTAGGGCATATCTCTTCAGTTCTCGATGTGCGCGAACCATGGATTCGAATCCCAGAATGGATGATTCGTCTTCCGCTTGATTTTCTTGCTCGGCAGTTGAGCGGTCGAGTCCATATCCCAAGCATTAATGCGTTGGTGCTAAGAACTCGGTATCCCTCTGAAAGGATTTCGCAGGAACTCGGATTTGTCTTTTCTAAGCATATGCCGGCTGCAATTCAGATTCGAAGTACCACAGCAAATGAGCTTGTCAAAAAAACATAATTTTGGACAGATCATTTTTGGCATTTAGGTTGGCAGTAGCGGCCACGCCGGCGTGATCGGCCTGACCAAGGCGCTGGCGATGGAACTGGGGGCGCACGGCATCACCGTCAACGTCATCGCGCCGGGCAGCGTCGAGACCGAGCGCTTCCGGGCCACGCCGAATTTCGCACAGGCGATCGAGCGGGCCAGGGCCAGCGTGGTCGTGGGGCGGATCGGCGATTCCGAAGACATGGCGCGCGGCGTGCTGTTCTATGCCGCTGCCGATGCCGATTTCATCACTGGTGACATCATGCACATCACCGGTGGCCGCTTCGGGTGAGCGAACGGTATTTCAGGGTTGATTAGATATTAATTTCTCTGTTAATTCTCGTGAAGCGGCCTGTTTAACTCAGAAATGATCATAATAAAAGACTCAAAAACGGCGACTCACAAGAACAAAATCGGCATAGCACCGTTCAAATCGGCCATGTTGCCTGATCTTCGCAGCTTGCAATGGTCCAGACGTGGCTGCAGCGGGACGGCTGAAGCGTGAACAGCAGAGCGTCCTTGCGAGGGACTGCCAGGCGACTGGCAATTGCGGCGCCGGGGCTACTCTTCCATTTGAATCCCGACGTCCTGTACCAGCTTCTGCCAGCGGGCCGTTTCGGTGGCGACAATCCTGCTGATCTGCTCCGGGGTGCTTCCGACCATGACATTGCCCTGCGCTTCCGCTGCGGCCATGATGTCGGGTGACCTTGCCACCCTGGCGAAGCTCTCGCTCAGTTTGCTGATGATGGCCGCAGGTGTTGCACGGGGAACGAAAAATGCCGTCCAGTTGGTGTAGCTGAATCCCGGCAGGCCCTGTTCGGCGACCGTGGGCAAATCCGGGAAGAGCTTCGAGCGGCTCGCGTCAGTGATTGCCAGTGCGCGCAGCTTTCCTGATTTGATGAAGGGCAGGGCGGAAATCACTGCAGTCGAGGCCGCATCCAGCCGTCCACCTACCAGATCGATGAGCTCCGGCGCAGTCCCCTTGTATGGAATGAAAGTGACTTTGGTGTTGGATAGTGTCTCCAGCCATGCACCGACCAGATGGGGTGTGCTGCCGGATCCCAGCATGCCGAAGTTGACCTTGCCCGGATTGGCCCTGGCATAGGCCAGGTATTCGGCAAAAGTGTTTGCCGGGAAGGACGGGCGAACCAGAAACACTCCGGACTGCAGGCTCATCTGCGAAACAGGCGCAAAGTCCTTGAGGGAGTCGAATGGAAGATTCTTGTACAGCGCCGGCAGGATGGTGAAGCTGCCGGTCGTAAACAGCATGGTGTAGCCGTCCGGCGCAGCCTTGGCAACGTAACTGAGGCCTATGCGTGTCGCAGCACCGGATTTGTACTCGATGATGAATGGCTGGGGCATGAAATCGGCCATTTTTTTCGTATAGAGGCGGGCCTCCGTGTCGATGGGCCCTCCCGGCTCATACGGAGAAACCACGGTCATCGGCTTGGAGGGAAAACTGTCCGCAGACCTCTGGGCCAGCGACGCCACCGGCATCAGGCTCGACAGGGATGCCGCCAACAAGGCGATGTTCTTCAGTTTTTTCATTGCCAGACTCCTCATGTTTGTGTTCCGTTGCACAATCACTGGAACTGCTCCGCCGAATTGTCGTTCCCGTTTATTGGACGGGCAATCTTCAGCCGCGGCCTGTCCATTCGGGTCATCGGGCGCATGCGGTCAGCGTGCCGGCTGTATCTGCCCGCGGCTCTCGCCGAAACCGATGGACACAAAGCCTTCGCGCCGCGCATGTGCGCGCAGCACGATTTCGTCTCCGTCCTCCAGATACGTCCGCTGCTCGCCCGAGGCCAATGTGAAGGGCTTGGTGGCGCTTTCGCTGATCTCGCCGAGGCTTCCCTGGCTGTCCGGCGTCGGGCCGGAGATCGTGCCTGAGCCGAACAGGTCACCCGGCTGCAGGTTGCAGCCGCCGCAGGCGTGATGCGCCAGCATCTGCGCCGTGGTCCAGTACAGGTGGCTGGTATTGCTCAGCGTGAGCCGGTGCGGCGGCAGCTTCCTTGCGCGCAGGCCTTCGGTGAGCATCAGCGCTTCGAGTTCGATGTTGAGCGCACCGTGCGCCTGGTCGGCGTCGTCCCACAGGTAAGGCAGGGGCTTCGGGTCGCCTTCGGGCCGCGGCGCCTGCGCGATGCGGAATGGCGCCAGCGCCTCTGGCGTGATGATCCATGGCGAGACTGTGGTGCTGAAGCTCTTGCCGAGGAAGGGACCCAGCGGCACGGTCTCCCAGCGCTGGATGTCGCGCGCCGACCAGTCGTTCAGCAGGCAGTAGCCGAAGATGTGATCTGCGGCTTTCGCCATCGGGATAGGCTCGCCCAGCGCGTTGCCGGGGCCGACCCAGGTGCCGAACTCCAGCTCGAAATCCAGTTTTTCGCAAACGCCGAAAACCGGTGGTTCCTTGCCGCCGCGAAGGTACTGGCCGTGCGGGCGGCGCACCGCCCCTTCGAACAGCGATGGCGCGCGCACCGAAGATGCCCGGCCGTGATAGGCAATGGGGATGTACTTGTAATTCGGATTGAGCGGCGGCAGGTTGGGGCGCAGGCGACGGCCGCCACTGGCTGCATGGTGTATGCCGGCATAAAAGTCGGTGTAATCGCCGACGGCTGCCGGCAAATGCACCGTGCATTGAGCGGCGGCGTGGAGCAGGTCCGGCACGGATTGCGCTTTCTTCGCGTCGACGCTGTCTTCGGCAAGCAATTCGGACAGGCGCTTGCGCAATGCGATGCGCGGGCCCTTGCCCAGCCCCATCATCGGATTCAGCGTGGTTCCGATGGCGGCGCGGGCAGCCTTCTCGGCCTCGCCAGCGAACAGTCCCGCATCCAGCGCAGCCTTCAGGTCGAGGATGGAATCACCAATCGCCACGCCGCCACGCGCCGTGATCGCGCCGGGTGGCGTGAAAATGCCAAAGGGCAGGTTCTGGATCGGGAATTCCGGGTGGCCCTGGGCTGAGGCAATCCAGCTGCGCCGTTTCGGATCGTGGGTTTCGTCAATCATGCCGCTCATGGAGTCCTCCTTGTTCGAACTGGCTGCGAAAATCGTTTTTCTTGTGTCCATCGTGTCCGTCGTGTCCGTCATGTCTGGAGGCTAGGGGTAGAGCTTCAGCAGTCCATCCAGTCCGACGTGGTTGAAGCTGTAGGTCGCCTTTTCGCGGACCACCGGTTTGGCGTGATAGGCAATGGACACACCAGCCTCGGCCATCATGGCCAGGTCATTTGCACCGTCGCCGATGGCGATGGCCTGGTCCTTTGCAAGCCCCAGCAACTCGCGTACTTCCTTCAGCCTGGCCGCCTTCGCCTGGGCATCGACGATGGCGCCGTTGACCGTTCCCGTCAGCTTGCCGTCCTGGATGTCCAGCGTGTTCGACAGCGTGTAGTTGAGGCCGAGGCGTTCCTTCAGGCGTTCGGTGAAGAACGTGAAGCCGCCCGACACCAGCAGGGTGCGGATGCCCAGTTCCTTCAGGCGTGCCAGCATTGCTTCGGCGCCCGGCGAGAGTTTCAGTCGTTCGTCGTACACACGCTGCAATGCGGATTCGGACAGGCCGGCGAGCAGGGCCACGCGCCGGCGCAGGCTCTCCGGGAAATCGATTTCACCGCGCATCGCAGCTTCGGTGATGGCAGCGACCTGCGGCTTGATGCCCTGCATGTCGGCGATTTCGTCAATGCATTCGATTGTGATCAGCGTGGAATCCATGTCCATGACCACCAGGCCGAAATCGGCAAGCTTGCGGCCTGACGGGACATAGGCAAGGTCCACCGCAGCATTCCTGCAGGCCTGGTCGACGGCAGGATTGCCGGCCACGACGTCATGCAGCCGGAAGGCCTCCGGTCCGAAGCGCACGATGCCCCGCGCGCCGGCAACCGCCGCCACGGCGTTGATGTCGATTTTCCTGATGTTGCCGCCCTGTATCACGAGATCCGTGCCCAAAATCAGTTCCCCTGTTTTCTTGTTGCTTCGTGCAGCGTCAGTTTCTGTGTCGAGGCCTGCAGTCGTCCGGACCAGAATTCCGCAAGCTGTGTGTTCGCCGGATGGCCAAGTCCGCCATCCCTGTAGACCTTGAGGACCCGTTCTATCGCCGGGACATGTCCGCCCATGGCGGCGAGCTCGTAGTTTCGCAACGCACCTTCCACGTCCTGCGGGCCACCAGTGCCCGATTCGAGAAGTTGCGCAAGCTCCCATGATCCGCGCACATGTCCCTGTTCAACGGCCCGGGCCAGCCAGGTGCGCGCGGCCACAGCGTCGCGCGGAACACCCACGCCCAGCCTGAACAGCATGCCGTAGTGATATTGCGCTTCGGCATGGCCCTGTTCCGCGGCAAGCTCGAACCAGTGTGCCGCCTTTTCGGGACTGGGCTTGACGCCGCTGCCGTCGAGATAGGCACGACCAAGCTGCGCCTGGGCGCGGTCATAACCGGCCGCAGCGGCACGCTCCAGCCAGGCCACCATGCGTGCTTCGTCCCGAGGAATTCCGTTGCCGCGGCCGTACATGAGTGCGAGGTTGTATTGGGCCGGGACGAATCCGGCATTCGCCGCGCGCTCATACCAGACACGGGCCACGCTGAAGGTAATCGGAACGCTGCGGCCATCGACATGCATGGCCGCGAGGTTGTTCATGGCGCCGGTGTGCCCGGCATAGGCGGCTGCCAGGTACCAATGGGCGGCTTCGCGGTATTCGGCAAAGGTCGGACGCGGACCGGATTCCAGCATCAGGCCCATGGTGTACTGGGCTTCGCGGTTGCCGCTCGCAGCCGTTGGTTTCAGCATTCGCAATGCCGCGGCGGCATCACCGCCGCGATAGGTGCCCAGTGCCGACTCGATTACGGCGGCCGGGGACTGCACTGCTGCCGCCGGCGTCTGTGCCCATGTGCCGGGAACCATCGCACCCAGTGCAAGGCCGGCCATCAGTCCGGCGGAAGCGGCCGCGACGCGCATTACTTCGGCATCCCGAGTTGTTCGAAAATCCTGCGCACCGCGCTGACGCGCTCCGGAATTTCGCCGGTGACGACCTCGATGCGCAGCTTGTTCGAGCCGGCGAGTTTCCAGTGGCGATGCTTCTGCACCAGCCGGATGATCAGTCCCGGATCAATCGGCGGATGCGGCACGAAGTGCAACTGGATGGTCTCTGAAGTCGCATCGAGGCGCGCCACGCCCAGCGGCTTGCCGAGGATGCGCAGCCGGTGGCTTTCGATCAGCGCGCGTGCCGGCTCGGGCAGTTCGCCAAAGCGGTCGATCAGTTCTTCCTGCATCAGGTCGAGCTGGTCGGTGGTCTCGCAGTTCGCGAAGCGCTTGTAGAGCACCAGGCGCTCGTGCACGTCGTGGCAGTAGTCCGCCGGCAGCAGGGCGGGGACATGGAGGTTGATTTCAGTGACCGTGTCGAAGGGTTGGTCGAGGTCCGGCTCGCGTCCCGCCTTGAGCGAGCGCACCGCGTGGTTCAGCATGTCGGTGTACATGGCAAAGCCGATGGCCTGCATGTCGCCCGATTGCGAGTCGCCCAGCACCTCGCCGGCACCGCGGATTTCCAGGTCATGCATGGCGAGGAAAAAGCCCGAGCCCAGTTCCTCCATCATCTGTATGGCCTCGAGGCGTTTCTTGGCGTTCGCCGACAGCGCTTCCTCGTCCGGCGTCAGCAGGTAGGCATAGGCCTGGTGGTGCGAGCGTCCGACGCGGCCGCGCAACTGATGGAGCTGCGCGAGGCCGAAGCGGTCTGCACGGTGGATGATGATGGTATTCGCCGACGGGATGTCGATGCCGGTTTCGATGATCGTGGAGCAGAGCAGCAGGTTCGTGCGCTGCTGCACGAAGTCGCGCATGACGCGCTCCAGCTGGCTGTCGGGCATCTGGCCGTGGGCCACGGTGATGCGCGCCTCGGGCAGCAGTTTCAGCAGGCGGTCCTTCATGCCCTCCATGGTTTCGACATCGTTGTGCAGGAAGTAGATCTGCCCGCCACGTTTCAGTTCGCGCAACGCCGCTTCGCGCACCACGCCGGGCGAGTAGGGCTGCACGAAGGTCTTGATCGCCAGGCGCCTCTGCGGCGCGGTGGCAATCACAGACAGGTCGCGCAGGCCTTCCAGCGACATGGCCAGGGTGCGCGGGATGGGCGTGGCGGTGAGGGTCAGCACATCGACCTCTGCGCGCAGTTTTTTCAGCGCCTCCTTCTGGCGCACGCCGAAACGGTGTTCCTCATCGACGATGACCAGCCCCAGCTTCTTGAACTTCATGTCCTTCTGCAACAGCTTGTGCGTGCCGATGACGATGTCGATGCCCCCGTCGGCGGCGCCGGCCATGGCAGCCGTGGTTTCCTTGGCATTCCGGAAGCGCGACAGTTCAGCGATTTTCACCGGCCAGTCAGCGAAGCGGTCGGAGAAGGTCTGGAAGTGCTGTTCGGCGAGCAGCGTAGTGGGCGTGAGCACCGCGACCTGCATGCCATCGGCCACTGCAACAAAGGCGGCGCGCAATGCCACTTCGGTCTTGCCGAAGCCCACGTCGCCGCAGACGAGGCGGTCCATGGGTTTGCCCTGCACCAGGTCATCGACCACCGCCTTGATGGCGCCAGCCTGGTCCGGTGTTTCTTCAAAACCGAAGCCTTCGGCAAAAGCTTCGAGGTCATGCGGATTGAGCTTGAACACGCGGCCCTGGCGCGCGGCGCGCTGGGCATAGAGGTGCAGCAGTTCCGCGGCGGTATCGCGCACCTGCTTTGCGGCTTTTTTCTTGGCCTTTTCCCAGACATCGCCGCCAAGGCGATGGACCGGCGCGGTTTCGGGCGGGCCGCCGGTGTAGCGCGCAATCTGCGTGAGTTGCGCCACCGGCACGTAGAGCTTGTCCTCGCCGGCATAGGTGATGAGCAGGAACTCGCCTTCGCCTTCGCCGAAATCCAGGTTCATCAGCCCGCGGTAGCGGCCGACGCCATGCACGGTATGCACCACCGGGTCGCCGACGCGCAGCTCGGACAGGTCGCGCAGCATGCCTTCGACGGAAGTCTGTTTGGCGCGCTCGCGCGCATGCGTGCGGGCGGTGCCGGCGTACAGCTCGGATTCGGTGACGATGGCCAGTTGTTCGCCGGGCAGGGCGAAGCCATTGAGCAGGGGGCCGACGCCGAGCATCAGCTTTGGTGTTGCGCCGGCGAATGCCGCGTAGCTGTCGGCGGCTTCCGGACGCAGGCCATACTCAACGAAGGATTGCAGCAGGGTCTCGCGGCGGCCCGGTGACTCGGCCAGCAGCAGCACACGCAATTCAGATTGGGAGAGCCAGCCCTTCAGCTTGTGCAGCGGATCGGCGGCGCGACGCTCCACGGATATCTCCGGCAGTCCCTGGGCGCGTTCGAGCCGCACCGTGGTGCGCTCAAAGCGCCTGGCCTGTCCGAAGAACTCGTCGGTGGTGAGATATATGCCGGTCGGTGGCAGTACCGGCCGGGTGCGATCACCGGAAAGGAGCTTGTAGCGCTGCGCGGCATCGACCCAGAACTCACCCAGCGCGCTGTGCACGCTGCCGTGCAGCGCGAGGTGCGTGC
Source organism: uncultured beta proteobacterium (assembly GCA_903928055.1). Lineage (GTDB taxonomy): Bacteria > Pseudomonadota > Gammaproteobacteria > Burkholderiales > SG8-39 > CAIYPG01. The sequence goes on from CAIYPG010000064.1 coordinate 113,076, forward strand.
CTTCGGGCAGGTAGTCGAAGAGCGTCGCGGTTTCCTCGAAGAACAGAGGCAGGAAGTATTCGATGCCGGGCGGCACCGTGCCGTTGGAGATGTCCTTGTACACGCTGCTCTTGGACGGATCGCCTTCGAAGGCTTCACGGAACTGCTTCCGGAAGCGCGTTCGGGACGCCTCGTCGGTGGGAAACTCGCGCGCCGGCAGCAGGCGGACATCGTTCACGGTGTACAACGTGCGCTGGGTGTCGGAATCAAAGGTGCGGATGGACTCGATGTCGTCGTCCATGAGTTCAATGCGGTAGGGCACCGCGCTGCCCATGGGGAAGAGATCGACGAGGCCGCCGCGTACACAGTATTCGCCTGGCGCCACAACCTGCGACACATGGGTGTAGCCGGCCAGCGTGAGTTGTGCGCGCAAGGCGTCGACTGCCAGCCTGCCGCCTTTTTTCAGGAAGAACGTGTAGCCGGCAAGGAAGGATGGCGGCGCGATGCGCGTCAGCGCGGTCGTAGCCGGTACGATCAGCACATCAAATTCGCGTAGCGTGATGCGATGCAGGGTCTCCAGCCGCTCGGAGATCAGGTCATGGTGGGGCGAGAAGCCATCGTAGGGCAGCGTTTCCCAGTCCGGAAACAGCGTGACGCGCAGCGACGGATCGAACCAGGCGACTTCGTCATGCAGCCGCGCCGCATCCGTGGCCCGGGCGCACATCACGGCCAGCGGCGTGCCAGCGGCACGGGCCTGCTGCGCCTGGCGGCAGATGGCCAGCGCATCGGCCGAGCCGGGCAGCGTCGCCGCGGGTGTCCCGGTTGGTTCGACCGATGATTCCAGCAAGGGCTCAGCGTGCAGTGAAGGTTCCGGTGCGTTCATGGCGATATCAAAAAAGCGGCTGCAGAAATGGCAAAACCCGCGTTTGTGTCCGCATTGCATTTCGTGCGGGCTGCATTGACGCGGGATCATGCGTGAAGACGGCTATAATTATACCGTCGGCTGCTCCATGAACTGACCGAAAAAACCTTTGTCGTCTAGAACTCATTTCATAAGTATCCACATGATGCGTTTTGCTCCAAAGCGGATGGATGCAAGGCGCGAGGCCGCAGCCATGGTGGTGCCATGGCAAGTGCCGAGCAACGCTGCAGACGCCGCTTTGGATCAAAACCCGAAGGGACGGGGTAATTTGGCTCCATGGCGTCGTTGTGCGTCGCTGGCAGGCACCCGGCCTGCGGCGCTTCGCACGCCTAGCCCTGAAGCCAAATTACCCGCGTTGCACATGCGGCTATTTATGAAATGAGTTCTAAATACTTCGGATTGATTCCCGCTGCCGGAACGGGTGAGCGCTTCAACTCGGGCGCCGCGGCCGGTTCCAAGCTTCCCAAGCAGTACCAGTTGATCGCCGGCCAGGCCATGCTGCTGCATGCCGCCAGTGCATTGCTCGCTGCAACCGAAATCGAAATCGTGTTCGTGGTGCTGGCACCCGGCGATGAGTATTTCCGTGGGCTCGATCTCAGTTCCTTTGGCAAGCGCATCGAGCCGCTGTACTGCGGCGGCGCGTCGCGGCGCGACAGTGTGCTGAACGGGCTGATTGCCATGGCCAATGTCGCCGATCCGGATGACTGGGTGCTGGTGCATGATGCCGCGCGGCCTTGTCTGGCGGCCGCAGACCTGCGTCGCCTGATCACTGCCGTCGGCAGCGACGACAGCGACAACAACGGCGGAGGCATACTGGCGGTGCCGGTCGCCGATACGCTCAAGCGCGCCGACGCCGACGGCCGCATCGGTGCCACCGAGCCGCGCGACGGCCTGTGGCAGGCACAGACGCCGCAGATGTTCGGGCATGCCACGCTGCTGCGCGCGCTGCGCATGGCGCCGGGTGTCACCGACGAGGCGGGCGCCATCGAACAACTGGGCATGAAACCGCAACTGGTCGCCGGCAGTCCGGCGAACATCAAGGTCACGCTGCAGGCCGACCTGGCACTGGCGGAATTGATACTTGCTGCAAACAATCAATAAGGAAGTGTCATTCCTGCGCCGATTCGAGAAGGTGCGGGAATCCTGTGACGTCCCAGCCAAAGACCCTGGATTCCCGCTTTCGCGGGAATGACGGTCTGAAGACCGGAGAGAATATGCGTATAGGACAAGGCTTCGATGTTCATGCACTGGTGCCGGGCCGCAAGCTCATCATCGGCGGCGTCGACATTCCCTTTGATCGCGGACTGGACGGACATTCCGATGCCGACGTGCTGCTGCATGCCATCTGCGATGCATTGCTTGGCGCTGCGGGCCTGGGCGACATCGGCCGGCATTTTCCGGATACCGATGCCCGTTACAAGGGCGCCGACAGCCGGGTGCTGCTGCGCGCCGTCGGGCGGATGCTCACGGAAATCAACTGGTCGGTGGTCAACATTGACGCCACGATCATTGCCCAGGCACCGAAGATGGCGCCACATGCGCCGGCCATGGTGGCCAACATCGCCGCCGACCTCGGCATCCCGGCAAGTGCGGTGAACATCAAAGCCAAGACCACCGAACGCCTGGGCTTCACCGGGCGCGGCGAAGGCATTGCCGCCGACGCCGTGGCGCTGCTGCATCCCTTGACGCCCGTTTCCAGCGGAGAGTAGTCGGCGTGGCGCGGCTGTTTTTCGCGCTATGGCCCGATGGGCCGCGCAGGCGCAGCAGGCTGCAGGCGGTCGCATGACCCAGCCGCGCAACCTGCACATGACGCTGGCCTTCATTGGTGACATCGACGAAGCCCGCATTCCGGATCTGGCGCAGGTGGCGCAAGACGTGAGGTTCGCGCCCTGCATGCTTGCGCTGGATCGCTGCAACTGGTGGAAGCACAACCGCATCGTCTGGGCGGGTGGTGAAGCGCCTTCGGCTTTGAGCGCTGCAGCGCAGGAATTACGCAAGGGGCTGGCTGCCGCCGGCATCCGTTTCGATGCCAAAGCCTTTGTGCCGCACGTGACTCTGCTGCGCGATGCGCGCACGGGCGAAGGCCTTCCTCAGGTGGCTGAGCTGGCCTGGCCGGTCAGGGATTTCGTGCTGGTCTCTTCAGATCGCGATGCGGCCGGGCCGCTGTATCGCATCGTCGCGGGGCCGTTCCCGGAGCAGTAATCCGTAAATACGTGATATCAATAGCTGCGCATTGTCTCTTGAATAATTATCACTAATATAAAAGTGATCATAATATAACCGGCCAATAACCGGCAAAAATGCAAACGGGGCCTGCAGGCCCCGTTTTCGCATTGTCGCTGTGGCACGAGATATAGCGAAGGCGCTGCGTTCACTCCTCCAGCACGATGTTGTTTTCCTGGACGATTTTCCTGAAGCGCGCGATTTCCGTGACGATGACTTCGCGGAACTGCGCCGGCGTGCTGCCCACCATGAAGCCGCCGTCGGCTTCGATTCGCTTGCTCACCTCCGGATCCCTGGCGGCCTTCTGCAGATCCGCGGCGAGTTTTGCAATGATGGCTTGCGGCACTGCGGCCTGGGTGATGAAGCCGAAGATGCTCGAGTAGTCAAAGCCCGTTGCGCCCAGCTCGGATGCCGGCAGCAGGTCCGGGAACAGCGGGCTGCGTTCTAGGTTGGCAATTGCCAGCGCCCGTTGCTTTCCCGATTTCAGGTGGGGCACGGCGCTGAGTGCGGTGGTGAAGTACAGATCCACGCGTCCGGCGATCAGGTCGGTCTGGGCCGGTGCCGAGGCCTTGTAATGCACGAAGGTCGGCCTGGCGTTGATGATCTGGTGGAACCATGCGGCATTCAGGTGGGGCGAGCCGCCGGCACCGGTGGTGGCGACATTGACCTTGCCGGGGTTGGCGCGGGCATACGCGATGTATTCCTTGAGTGTCTTGTAGGGCGTCATGGCGTTCGTGACGATCATGGTGGTGCGCCGGCTCATCAGCGAGATGGGCGCGAAATCCCTGATGGGATCGTAGGTGAGCTTCGGGTACAGGGCAGGGGAGGCGTTGAACCCGCCGGTGATGGCCTGCAGCGTGTAGCCATCCGGCACGGCCTTGGCGACGAAGGCATTGCCGATCGTCGTGCCGCCGCCGGGCTTGTAGTCGATGACGAAGGACTGGCCGGTGTATTCGATCAGCTTCTGCGTATAGATGCGCGTTTCGATGTCGGTGGAGGCGCCGGGAGCAAAGGCAATGACCACGGTGACCGGATGGTTCGGATAGTTCTGTGCGAACGCGATGCCCGGCGCCACTGACGCTGACAGCATCAGCACCGCGGTCAGTACTCTCAGAAATCCGGATTGCATGCTTACTCCTTTTGGCCGGCTGGAATCGATACGGTGTACCGCAGGTGCCAGAGCGCTTGGCGGAGGATCGGCCGGCAGGTCCGCAAAATGGATTTCCGGTCCCTCATCCGCACATTCTGATGAAGCACGGGCAAGTTAGCATCGGGCAATGGCCTGTGCAAGTTATCGCCCGGCATTTCAGTGTGAGAAACGCGCGGCAGGCAATCGGGCGCACAAAAAGAAAACGGGACCCGCAGGTCCCGTCGTCATTGCCGCAATGTAACGCCGCTTACTTGCCGGTGAACACTGGCTTGCGCTTCTGCAGGAAGGCGTTGCGGCCTTCGATGTGGTCCTGGCTTGAAGTCGCAGCGTGAGCGCGCTCGGCGACCAGCTTCATGTTGCGGTCGGCCGGGTCCTTCACCAGTTCGTTGATTGCGGTCTTGGCATTGAGGATTGCCAGCGGCGCGTTGTCGGCGATGACCTGCGCGTATTCGCGGGTGTAGGCCTCCAGCTCGGCCTTCGGAATGACGCGGTTCACGAGGCCCATCTGCTGGGCTTCGGCCGCCGTGTACTGGCGCGCGGTGTACAGCACTTCCTTGGCCACCGACGGGCCGACCAGGTCGATCAATTGGCGGATGCCGGAGGCGCCGTAGCCGATGGAGAGTTTGGCCGCGGGAATGCCGAAACGGGAGTCCTCGCTGCACAGGCGGATGTCGCAGTTCAGCGCATAGGCCAGGCCGCCGCCGAGGCAGTAGCCGTGGATCATGGCGATCGTGGGCTTGTCGATGGTGCGCAGGCGCTTGCGGGTGGCGTTCTTGATGTCCTCGAAGCGCGCATTGCTTTCAGGCGTGGCGCGCATTTTCTCGAACTTGGAGATGTCGCCGCCGGAGATGAAGGCCTTGTCGCCTGCACCGCGCAGCACGATGACGCGCACGGACGGGTCTGTGGCGTAGTCCTCGAGGATCTTGCCGGCACGCTCGGACATGTCCACGGAGATCGCATTGCGGCGCTCCGGGTTGTTGAATATCAGCCAGCCAATGCCGTTTTCCTTGAGGGCAATGACTTTCTGTTCGGTGGTCAGTTCAGCTTTCTCGACTTCGGCTGCGTTGGTGCTCATTTGTCTCCTCCTGATCCTTTGATTGACCTGACGACATGTCGGCCGTTGATGGCCCGTCGCCTGCCTGCTTACATGACGACGTTGCTTTTCCGGAATCGCTCGATTTCCTGCGCAGAATAACCCAATTCGGCCAGTATCTCATTGGTGTGCTGGCCACCGTCCGGGCAGGCCGAACGGATTTTCTTTTCCGCACCAAAAAAATTGACCGGCGATGCGATCAGTTCCAGGCGTCCCAGGCGCGGGTGGATCACCGGCGTGGCAATGCCCAGGTGCTTCACCTGCGGGTCGCTGAACACCTGGTCGATGGTGTAGATCGGCCCGCAGGGAATGCCGGCCTCCTCGAAGGACTTGATCCAGTA
>CAIYPG010000065.1 GCA_903928055.1 uncultured beta proteobacterium
GAAAATTTTGCCATGAGCACAGGAACGCACATATACATGAGTTCTCAGCAGGCAATTGCAAATCGAACCAGCTTGTTTGAACACAATTCGCACCGGACGATGTACGCGATAATGATCACATTACAGCCGAAAGACCGCATGCGTTATGGTCACAAACTCTGGGCTGATCTTAATACCGGCATGCTGATCAAGGCCAAGACGCTGGATGAGCACAATGAGTGGATGGAGACCTTTGCATTTACCCAACTGCAGATTGGCAGCGTCGACAAGGACAAGGTCAAGTCCCGCTATGCCGCCAAGGGCAGGGAATGGCGCGTGGAAGATTCCGGTGCGATCGACGCGAAGCTGGCCGATGCGGGCTGGATTCTGCGTACACCGCCACCGGGATTTCGCAAGATTGGCGAAGTGCGCCGCACCCTGGGCAGTACGACCGGCGTCGGGCACATTATCCTGTCTGATGGGCTAGCTGCAGTGTCGGTGTTCATCGAGCCGCTGGCGAACCGCCAGGCCACCAGCGCAGGATTGGCGCGCCAGGGCGCCATCAACGTGTTTACCCGGCGGCTGGGCGATCACTGGATCACGGTGGTCGGTGAGACGCCTGCCGAGAGCGTAAAATACATCGCCAATGCGGTGGAGTACCGCAGGCAGCAATAACCGCCGCAGCATTGGACGGCCTGCGGGTCGCTCGCCACGCTTTTCCGTTCACGCTTTTCCGTTCAATATCCGACCGGCGGCTTGAAACCGGCATGACCATCCCCAATTCAGGCAAATTCGCTCTCGAGGACGCCAACATGGCAAAAAAGCTGCTTGCATTCGCGTTCCTGCTGTTTCCCCTGCTGTTCACCTCTTTGTGGCCGGCTGCAGCCGCGGCACAGGCGCGGGAATTGCCCGACTTCACCGATCTGGTCGAGCGCCAGGGAGCGACAGTGGTCAACATCAGCACCACCCAGGTTCGTGATCGCCGCGGGGCAGGGTCATCGCAGATTCCCAATCTGGACGAGAACGATCCGCTGTTCGATTTTTTCCGCCGCTTCATCCCCAATCCACGCCAGCCCGGTCCTAATCAGGGGCCGACGCAGCCCCAGCAACCGCGTGAGTTCGAGAATCGATCGCTGGGCTCGGGCTTCATCATCAGCGCGGACGGTTATGTGCTGACCAATTCGCATGTGGTGGACAATGCCGATGAAATCACCGTGCGCCTCACCGACAAGCGGGAATACAAGGCCAAGGTCATCGGGGCGGACCGTCGCACCGACATCGCACTGATCAAGATCGAAGCCACCGGTCTTCCCGCAGTCCGGTTCGGCGACCCGAACAAGCTAAAGGTGGGCGAATGGGTGCTTGCAATCGGATCCCCCTTCGGTTTTGACAGCAGCGTCACTGCAGGCATCGTCAGTGCCAAGGGACGCAACCTGCCTTCGGAAAACCTGGTGCCCTTCATCCAGACCGACGTGGCGATCAATCCGGGCAACTCCGGTGGTCCGCTGTTCAACATGCGCGGTGAAGTCGTCGGCATCAACTCCCAGATCTACAGCCGCACGGGTGGCTACATGGGTGTGTCGTTTGCCATTCCGATTGATGTGGCCATGGATGTGCAAAGCCAGTTGCGTACTCCCGGTCGCGTCAGTCGCGGTCGCATCGGTGTGGTGATCCAGGAGGTGTCCAAGGAACTGGCCGAGTCCTTTGGTCTCGCCAAGCCGGTGGGCGCGCTGGTGAACGCCGTCGAGAAGGGCGGTCCGGCCGAGAAGGCCGGCGTGGAAACGGGCGACATCATTCTGAAGTTCGACGGCAAGGCCGTGGCCAATTCCGGAGACCTGCCGCGCATCGTTGGCGCCACCCGGCCGGGCAGCAAGTCCACCATGGAAGTCTGGCGCAAGGGCGCTTCGCGTGAAGTGGCCATCGTCGTGGGCGAAAGTCCGGAAGACCGTGTCGCGAACAGCTCCCGTCCGTCAGCCAAGCCACCGGCACAGCGCAGTGCCAACCGCCTGGGTCTGGTGGCCAGCGACCTCACCGCCGAGCAGAAGCGTGACAGCAAACTCGCCGGCGGCGTCGTTGTCGAGGAAGTTCGTGGCCAGCCGCGTGGTGACGTTCGCGCAGGGGACATCATTACTGCGCTCACCTCGAAGGGCCAGACTACGGAGGTGCGCAGCGTCGAGCAGTTCAACAAGCTGGTTTCCGGCCTGGACAAGGACATATCGATCACCCTGCACGTCAGGCGCGCGGATCGCAGTTTCTTTGTCACCATGCGCAGTGATCCGCCGCGTGAATGAAGCGGTCCCGTGGCTTGGACGGCTGGAATGACGGAGGCGGCCGGAGCACTGCGCCTGACCTTGTACAGCCGCGGCTATTGTCATTTGTGCCACGAGATGGCGGACGCGGTAACGGCCATCCGCACCGAATTGCCGTTTGAGCTGGATATCCTGGACGTCGATGCGGACCCCGCGCTGGAGGCTCGATTCAATGAACTGGTGCCAGTACTGATGCATGGCGAACTGGAACTGGCGCGTTATCGCCTGGATGCTTACAAGCTGCGTGCCTATCTGGCGGAAATCCGTTAAAATTAAGACCTTATCGAAGGAGAAGGGTGCCCCCGCGGCACCCTTTTTGCAATGCAGCACATCCGTAATTTTTCCATCATCGCCCACATCGACCACGGCAAGTCCACGCTGGCTGACCGCTTCATCCAGCACTGTGGAGGCCTGTCTGATCGCGAAATGTCCGAGCAGGTGCTCGACTCCATGGACCTGGAGCGCGAGCGCGGCATCACGATCAAGGCGCAGACTGCAGCGCTGAAATACCGCGCCCGCAACGGCGAGACCTATTTCCTCAACCTGATCGACACGCCCGGACACGTGGACTTTTCCTACGAAGTGTCGCGTTCGCTGGCTGCCTGTGAGGGGGCGCTACTGGTGGTTGATGCCTCACAGGGCGTGGAAGCGCAGACCGTGGCGAACTGCTACACCGCCATCGAGCAGGGCGTGGGTGTGGTGCCGGTGCTGAACAAGATCGACCTGCCGTCGGCCGACCCGGACAATGCCATCAAGGAAATCGAGGATGTTGTGGGCATCCCGGCACAGGACGCGATCCTTTGCAGTGCCAAGACCGGCCAGGGTGTCGAAGACGTGCTCGAGGCGGTGGTGCATCGCATGGCGCCGCCCAAAGGTGATCCGGCTGCGCCACTGAAGGCGCTGATCATCGATTCCTGGTTCGACAACTATGTCGGCGTGGTGATGCTGGTGCGCATGGTCGACGGCACCATCACCCCGGGCGACAAGTTGCTGTTCATGGCCACGCGCGCCGAGCACGATTGCGAGCACACCGGCGTGTTCACCCCGAAATCCCAGCCGCGCGAACGCCTCTCTGCCGGCGAAGTGGGGTTTGTCATTGCCGGCATCAAGGTGCTGGCCGACGCCAAGGTCGGTGACACCATCACCCACATGGATCGCCCCGCCCCCGAGGCGCTGCCCGGATTCAAGGAGATCAAGCCGCAGGTTTTCGCCGGGCTTTATCCCGTGGAGTCCAACCAGTACGAGGGGCTGCGCGATGCCCTGACCAAGCTGAAGCTGAACGACTCATCCTTGCAGTACGAACCGGAGACCTCGCAGGCGCTGGGCTTCGGCTTCCGCTGCGGCTTCCTTGGCCTCCTGCACATGGACATCGTGCAGGAGCGCCTGGAGCGCGAATACAACATGGACCTGATCACCACGGCGCCGACCGTGGTGTACGAGGTGCTGATGCGCGACGGCGAAGTGATCAAGGTCGAGAATCCGGCCAAGATGCCGGACCTGTCGCGCATCGAGGAAATCCGCGAGCCCATCATCACCACCACGATCTTCGTGCCGCAGGATTACGTGGGGGCGGTGATGACGCTGTGCAATGGCAAACGCGGCCTGCAGAAGAACATGCAGTATCTCGGACGGCAGGTGGTGCTGACCTATGAGATGCCGCTCTCCGAAGTGGTGCTGGATTTTTTCGACAAGCTGAAATCCGCCTCGCGTGGCTATGCCTCGCTGGACTACGAGTTCAAGGAATACCGCGGCGCGGATGTGGTCAAGCTGGACATTCTGATCAACAGCGAAAAGGTGGATGCGCTGTCGTTGATGGTCCACCGCGCCAATGCGCCGTATCGCGGCCGCGAGCTGGCGGCGAAAATGCGCGAGCTGATTCCGCGGCAGATGTTCGATGTCGCGGTGCAGGCGGCCATCGGCGCGAACATCATCGCGCGCGAAACGATCAAGGCGATGCGCAAGAACGTGCTGGCAAAATGCTACGGTGGCGACATCAGCCGCAAGCGCAAGCTGCTGGAGAAGCAGAAGGCCGGCAAGAAGCGCATGAAACAGGTCGGAAACGTGGAAATTCCCCAGGAGGCTTTTCTCGCCATCCTGAAAGTGGAGGGCAAATGAACTTCGCACTGGTGCTGTTCGTGTTGCTGGTCATTACCGGCGCCGTGTCGCTCGCCGACCGGTTGTGGTTTGCAAAGTCGCGCGCGGCTGGAGAGCGTGAGCCGTGGTGGATCGAGTATCCGAAGAGCTTCTTCCCGGTCATCCTCGTCGTCTTCACGCTGCGCTCCTTCCTCATTGAGCCGTTCAAGATTCCGTCAGGCTCGATGATCCCGACCCTGATCGAGGGCGACTTCATCCTGGTCAACAAATTCACCTACGGCATCCGCATCCCGATCATCAACAAGAAGGTGATCGAGATCAACCAGCCGATGCGCGGCGACGTGATGGTGTTCCGCTATCCCATGGATCCCTCGCTGGACTACATCAAGCGCGTCGTCGGCATTCCCGGGGACAAGATCGTCTACAGCAACAAGCGCCTCTTCATCAATGGCGTGGAGGCGCCGCGCACGGCGATGCCGGACTACCTGCACCGCCAGCGCATCAGCTATTCGCGGCAGTTCCGGGAGAAAACCGGCGATGTCGATCACGCCATCCTCATTGACGAGGACAAGCCTTCGGCCATTGATACCGACATGGTCCCGCAATTCCCCTTCCGGGGGAATTGCATCTACAATAACGACGGAGTGTCCTGCACGGTGCCGCCCGGCCATTACTTCATGATGGGCGACAACCGCGACAACTCGGCCGACAGCCGGTTCTGGGGCTTCGTGCCGGACCAGAACATCGTCGGCAGGGCATTTTTCATCTGGTTCAACTTCGACGAGCTGAAGCGATTCGGCGGATTCAGGTAAACAGCGCGGATCATGGCGCGCAACGGCGGGAGAATGACATGAGCGGTATGAACAACAGGGTCAGGCAACGCGGTGTCAGCATGTTCGGCATCTTGCTCATTTGCGTCGGCATGGTCTTGGTGGCGATTGGCGGGCTGAAGGTGGTGCCGGCCTATATCGAATACTTCGCCGTCAAGAAGGCCGTGACCGGTATCGTGCAGAGCGGCGAGGCCAAGGGCACCGTCGCCGACATCCGCCGCTCGTTCGACAAGCGCGCCCAGGTGGATGACATCACGGTGGTCAGCGGCGGGGACCTGGAAATCACCAAGGAAGGCAGCGACGTGGTCGTGTCCTTTGCCTACCCCAAGAAGATTCCGCTGTTCGGCAATGTCAGCATCTTCTTCGATTTTGCCGGCTCAAGTAACAACTGATGCCGGTCGTCGTACAAGCGGCGTCTGAATGAACTGGGAGCCGCTCCAGCAGCGCATCGGCTACCGATTCAAGCGGACCGAGCTGCTGGCGCAGGCGCTGACCCATCGCAGCCATGGCAGTCTGCATAATGAACGCCTGGAGTTTCTTGGCGACAGCGTGCTGAATTGTGTCATTGCTGCCGAACTGCATGAACGTTTCCAGGATGGCCGTGAAGGCGATCTGACGCGCATGCGCGCGAATCTGGTGCGACAGGAGTCCCTGCACGGTGTCGCACAGTCGCTATCCCTCGGAGACTGGCTGCGCCTTGGCGAAGGGGAGCTTAAAAGCGGCGGCCATGCGCGTCCCTCCATACTGGCTGATTCGCTGGAGGCGCTGATTGGAGCGGTGTTCCTCGACGGCGGGTTTGAAGCCGCGCGCGATGCGGTTCTTCGGCTGTACCACGGGCAACTCGGCGAACTCGATCCGTCCTCCCCGGGCAAGGACCCCAAGACGCTGCTCCAGGAACTGCTGCAGTCCAGGCGCATAGCATTGCCAAGATACACGGTGACGGCCACCGAGGGTGCTGCGCATAACCAGAGCTTTGAAGTCGAGTGCGCCATCCCCGAGCTCGACCTCCGGTCCACCGGCACGGGTGCCAGCCGTCGAGCAGCCGAACAGGCGGCCGCGCAGCGCGCTTTCGCGCTGCTGCGAAAATGAGTGTGAAAAGAGTGTGCCAATGACAGCGCCAAAGAATGCCCCCGGAAATGAGGTGGTAAAGACGCCTGATGCTGCCGAGGCCGGCTTTCGTTGCGGCACGGTGGCTTTGTTCGGGCGCCCCAATGTGGGCAAGTCCACGCTGCTCAATGCGCTGGTCGGGCAGAAGTTGTCCATTACCTCGCGCAAACCCCAGACAACGCGCCATCGCATCCGCGGGATTCTCACGCGGCCCGATGTGCAGTACGTCTTCGTGGACACGCCGGGTTTCCAGACCAAGCATCGCAGCGCGCTCAATGCCAGCATGAATCGCGGTGTGAGGGGCGCGCTCCAGGAAGTGGACGTGGTGGTGTTCGTGGTCGAGGCCAGCCGCTTTGACAAGGATGATCGCGCCTTGTTGAAAATCGTCCCCAGGGACAAGCCGCTGATCCTGGTGGTGAACAAGACCGATCGCGTCGAGCGGCCGGAACTGATGGCCTTCCTCGAGAGCTCATCCATCGAGGCGAAGTTCGCCGAAATCGTGCCTGTCAGCGCCCAGAAGAAAAAGGGCATCGAGGAATTGCTGCGTACGCTGCGCAACTACCTTCCCGAGAAGCCGCCCATGTATGCCGAGGACGAACTGACCGATCGTGACGAGCGCTTCCTTGCTGCTGAACTGCTGCGCGAGAAGCTGTTCCGCTCCCTGGGCGATGAAGTGCCCTACGGTGCCAGTGTCACCATCGACAAGTTCGAGGCCACCCCGAAACTGCGCCGCATCCATGCGGCCATCGTCGTGGACCGCGAGGGGCACAAGGCCATCATCATCGGCGAGCGCGGTGAACAGATGAAGCGCATGGCCACTGCAGCGCGCCTCGACATGGAAAAGCTGTTCGGCAGCAAGGTCTACCTTGAGGTCTGGGTCAAGGTGCGCAGCGGGTGGACCGAAAATGATGGCCAGCTGAAGCGGCTGGGCTACGAATAGGCGCAGGCCGGTGACGAATGACTGAGCGTTCCGTGAGCGCTGCACAATGACCGACCATCGGCGCGCGCAGGCCGAGCAGGCCTTTGTCCTGCACAGCCATCCCTACCGCGAAACCAGCCTGCTGCTGGAGACCTTCACGCGGCCTTATGGCCGCGTGACCATGGTGGCGCGCGGTGCGCGCCGGCCGCGATCGGCGCTGCGTGGGCTGCTGCTTTCATTCCAGCCGCTGACCCTGGGGTGGTTCGGCAAAGGTGAGGTGCGCACCCTGTCGCGAGCTGAATGGAATGGCGGCCAGGCGCTGCTTGCCGGTGAAGCGCTGTTGTGCGGCTTCTACATGAATGAACTGCTGCTGCGATTGCTGCCGCGCGAAGATGCGCATGAGGTCCTGTTCGGTCGCTACCAGCAGGCGCTGCTTGCGCTGTCGCGGCGTGAGGCTTCCGCCTCGGTGCTGCGCAGTTTCGAGAAGGCGCTGCTGGCCGAACTGGGCTATGCCATGACGCTGGATCGCGATGGCGCCACGGGCCGCATGCTCGATCCGGATGCCACCTACACCTATGACCCGGAGCGTGGCCCGCTGGAACTGGCCGATAGCGTGGACCATGGCGCCGTGCCCGAACCGCTGCTGCGCGGCCGGGTGCTGCTGGACATTGCCCATGACGATTACCGCGACCCCGAGACGCTCGCCCAGGCCAAGGCGCTGATGCGTCTGCTGATCAACCACCGCCTCGAGAACAAACCGTTGCGCAGCCGGCGCGTATTTCGTGAGTTGCTCGAACTGCAGCCTTCATCCTGAACCAGTCCTGACCGATTTCATGACCATGAACGCAACCACGAACGCAACTGAGCTGAGCGTCAACCTCAACAAGATTGCCCTGGTGCGCAATACCCGCACGCTGGGCATACCGAGCCTGGTACGCGCGGCACACATCGCCCTTGAAGCCGGTGCCCATGGCATCACGGTGCATCCCCGTCCCGACGGCCGCCATGTACGCGGTCCCGATGTGCGCGAACTCGCGGATGTGCTCAAGGCCTGGCCGAAGGCCGAGTTCAATATCGAGGGCAATCCCTTCCACGGTCTGCTGGAATTCGTTCGCGAGGTACGTCCGGCGCAGTGCACGCTGGTGCCGGACGAAACCGGTGCGTTCACCTCCGACCACGGCTGGGACCTGCCCCGCGACGCTGACCGGCTGCGGCCGGTGATTGCCGAAGCGAAAGCGCTGGGTGCGCGTGTCAGCCTGTTCATGGACCCGGTTCCCGAGGCAATGGCGATGGCGCGTGAGATTGGCGCCGACCGCATTGAGCTCTATACCGAGCCCTATGCCGATGCCTTTGGCACGCCGGAGGAGGGCGCGATGCTGGCCAGTTATGCCAGCGCTGCTCGCGCCGCACAGCGCGTGGGCCTCGGGGTCAATGCCGGGCATGATCTCAATCGCGACAACCTGCCCGCCTTCCTGCGCGCCGTGCCGGGTGTGCTGGAAGTGTCCATCGGACACGCATTGATTGCCGATGCGCTGGAGTTCGGCCTGGCGGATACCGTGAAAAAATATCTCGATGCCATCAGGGCTGGAGCATCGCATGGAGAAAAGGCGTGATCCTCGGCATCGGCATGGATCTGTGCGAGATCGGCCGCATCCAGAAGGCCATCGATCGCTGGGGCGAGCGCTTTGCCGGAAAAGTCCTGGTCGAATCGGAACTGGCGCGCTTTCGCCGTCATCGCAAGCCCGCGGCCTATCTGGCCAAGCGCTTTGCCGCCAAGGAGGCGTTCTCCAAGGCAGTGGGGCGGGGAATACGCTACCCGGTGAACTGGCATAACGTCGGGGTGGAGAACGAGCGTTCCGGCAAGCCTGTGCTGCGGTTTTCACCGGCGCTGGATGCATGGTTGAAGGAACGCGGCATTACGACGGTGCATCTGTCGTTGACCGACGAAACGAATCTTGCCGCAGCTTATGTAATTGTTGAAGGTGAAAAGACATGACGTCCCGCAGTCATCGCGATTCCGCCACGCCGCTCGGTCCCATCATGGCCGATGTCGCCGGCCTGGAACTAACCGAAGAGGAGCGGGCTTTCCTGCGTCATCCGTTGATTGGCGGGGTGATCCTGTTTGCGCGCAACTACCGTGACCAGACACAGTTGCATGCCCTGACTGCCGACATCCGTGTCTTGCGCAGTCCGGAACTGCTGATTGCCGTGGACCACGAAGGCGGACGGGTGCAGCGTTTTCGCGAAGGCTTTACGGCCATTCCCTCCATGCGCACCCTGGGCCTGCTGTGGGAGGAGGATCCGGAAAACGCCGTCTTGCTGGCCGAGGCGGCGGGGACGGTGATCGGTTCCGAGCTGTCCGCTGCCGGTGTGGACTTCAGTTTCACTCCGGTGCTCGATCTCGACTTCGGCAATTCCGGCGTGATCGGCGATCGCGCCTTCGCGCAGGAGCCGGAGATCGTCGGCGAGATGGCTGCAGGTTTGATGCGCGGCCTGGCGCTCGCCGGCGTCGCAGCGGTGGGCAAGCATTTTCCGGGGCATGGCTTTGTCGCCGCCGACTCGCATGTGGCGATTCCCGTGGATGAGCGCAGCATGGAAGAGATCGATGATGAGGACCTGATTCCCTACTACATGCTGATTCCCCAGGGCCTGGCCGGCATCATGCCGGCGCATGTGATCTATCCCAAGGTGGACGACAAGCCGGCCGGCTTTTCATCGCGCTGGCTGAAGGACATCCTGCGCCAGCGCCTCGGCTTCGATGGCCTGATATTCAGTGATGATCTTTCCATGGAAGGCGCCAGTGTGGCGGGGGACATCGTCGCGCGAGCGCAGGCAGCGTTTGCGGCAGACTGCGACATGGTGCTGGTCTGCAATGCACCGGACCTCGCACGAAAACTCGCGCGTGAACTTGAAGGGCGCCTGACAGATGTGCCGATGCTCAAGCCGCACCGTGCAGAACGCATGCGCGCACGTCGTGACCTGCCGGAACTGGATTCGGCACTGGCCTATCGCGTTGCCCTGGATGCACTGCAGGCCGGAGTGGCCTGATTACGGAAAACAGGGTTGATCATATTTATTCTGTAATATTGCTTGATTATTTGATGGGTAATTTAAAATGATATTAACTCCCGTTTTAGATGCTCGTGGATCATGGCAGCCGGCGTGAAGGCGGCGACGGGCGTTTGCGCTGCGGCATTCAACATCGAATGCCGCGCCTGTCCCCGCCTGTCGGCTTTCCTGCAGGAGGTGCGCACCGAACAGCCCACCTATTTCGCGCAACCGGTGCCGCCTTTTGGCGTGACCCGTGCCGACCTGCTGATCGTCGGCCTCGCACCCGGCATGCATGGCGCAAATCGCACCGGACGGCCTTTCACCGGTGACCATGCCGGCATCCTGCTGTACCAGACCATGTTCGAGACGGGCTTTGCCAGCCATGCCGGCTCTGCAGAACCGGATGATGGCCTCAAGCTGATCAACTGCCGCATCACGAATGCCGTGAAATGCCTGCCCCCGCAGAACAAACCGGATGTGGCGGAGATCCGCCGCTGCAACCGCTATCTTGCTGCCGAAATTGTCGCGCATCCGCCGCTCGCCATCCTCGCACTGGGCAACATCGCGCACCAGGCGGTGCTGCTGGCGCTGGGGCTCAAGATCAAGGGCTTTCCGTTTGGCCACCACGCCATGCACGATCTGCCGGCGGGTGAGCGCATCCCGAAAGGC
Source organism: uncultured beta proteobacterium (assembly GCA_903928055.1). Lineage (GTDB taxonomy): Bacteria > Pseudomonadota > Gammaproteobacteria > Burkholderiales > SG8-39 > CAIYPG01. The sequence goes on from CAIYPG010000065.1 coordinate 10,959, forward strand.
GTGCGCCTCTTCGACAGCTACCACTGCAGCCGTTACAACACGAACACGCGGCGGCTCACGCCGGAGATGTTCCGCGCCGTGTTCGCCGACATCCGGAAATTCCTCGGGACGAAGTAGTGACTGCGCCGACCGTGCCACCTGGGCCACCTGGGCCATCTGGGCCAATCGAGCCGCCCGATCCGCAGGGCGGAGCACGGGAGGAGTGCGGCATACCGGAGCAGACGGAACGGCGAGCGCCGCAAGTCCGGACGCGGCGTCTCGAAAAGAAGGTCCACAAGGCGGTCGACAATGCGGTCGCTAATGCCGCTGGCGTCGCTATTTCTGCTCCCGCTCCCGGCCCCGCCGCGAGTACTGAGCCCGCCTTCGACAGCGCCTCGTTCATCGCCACGCTGCCTGGATTGCCTGGCGTCTACCGCATGCTGAATGCGCGCGGCGAGGTGCTCTATGTCGGCAAGGCGCGCGACCTCAAAAAACGCGTGTCCTCGTATTTCCAGAAGGGCGGCCACGGCCCGCGAATCGCCATGATGGTCAGCCAGGTCGCCGCCATGCAGGTCACGATCACGAGTTCCGAGGGCGAGGCGCTGATCCTTGAGAACAACCTGATCAAGTCGCTCACGCCGCGTTACAACATCCTGTTCCGCGACGACAAGTCCTATCCCTATCTGATGGTGGGCGGCGGAGAGTTTCCGCGGCTCGGGTTCCATCGCGGCACGCTGGACAAGGCAAACCGCTACTTCGGGCCGTACCCGCATACCGGTGCCGTGCGCGAGAGCATTCAACTGCTCCAGCGCGTGTTTCGCCTGCGCACCTGCGAAGACTCGGTGTTCCGCAACCGCACGCGTCCCTGCCTGCTGCACCAGATCCGCCGCTGCACCGCGCCCTGCGTCGGGCTGGTCGATGCCGCCACCTATGACGAGGACGTGAACAGCGCGGTGATGCTGCTCGAGGGCAAGAGCGACGACGTGGTGGCCCGGCTGACGGGGCGCATGCAGGAGGCCTCCGATGCGTTGCGCTTCGAGGAGGCGGCAATGTATCGCGACCAGGCGCATGCCCTCTCCAGCATGGCGCAGCGCCAGTACGCCGACACCGGCACGGATACGGATGTGGACGTGGTCGCCTATGCCGAAGAGCAGGGCACGGGCTGCGTCAACCTCGCAATGATCCGCGGCGGGCGGCACCTTGGCGACCGCAGCTTTTTTCCGAGCAGTGCCCGGGTGGAAGGGGAGGACGAATCCGCCGAGTCCTATGCCGGCATCGTGCTCCAGGCCTTTCTTGCGCAGCATTATCTGGAGCGTCCGGTCCCGCAGGTGATTGTCTGCGCGGGCATGGCCGATGCCGCGGAGAGCACCGCCCTGCTCACCGAACTCAGCGGCCATCGCGTGCAGATCGTGACGCGACCGATCGCCGAGCGGCGCGTCTGGCTGGAGGCAGCCGAGGAAAATGCGCGCCAGGCGCTGAAGGCGAGGCTGGTGGAGCGCAGCTCGCAGGAGGCACGCATGGTGGCGCTCAGGCAGGCACTGGGGCTGCCCGAGTCGGCCCAGCGCATCGAATGTTTTGACGTCAGCCACACCCAGGGCGAGGCTACGGTGGCCTCGTGTGTGGTATATGACCGCATGGACATGCAGCGCAGCGAATACCGGCGGTTCAACATCGAGGGTGTGCAACCCGGCGATGACTATGCCGCAATGCGCCAAGCACTGACCCGTCGCTACGGCAAGGTGGCGGGCGGCGAGGGCGTGGCGCCCGACCTGCTGCTGATTGATGGCGGCAAGGGGCAGCTCGGTGTGGCGCGCGAGGCGCTGGCCGAAACCGGCCTCGCCGACATCATGCTCGTGGGCGTGGCCAAGGGGCCGGAGCGCCGTCCCGGCATGGAAGAGTTGTGGAAGACAGACGGAGAGCTTCCCGTTTCGCTTCCCGCCGACCATCCGGCACTGCATCTGATCCAGCAGATCCGCGACGAGGCGCACCGCTTTGCCATCACCGGCCATCGTGCGCGGCGCGCAAAGGCGCGCGTGACCTCGTCACTGGAGGGCATTGAAGGCGTGGGGGCCATGCGCCGGCGCAAACTGCTGGCGCGCTTTGGCGGGTTGAAGGGTGTGATGGGTGCAAGCATCCAGGACATCGCGCAGGTGGAAGGCATCAGCAAGGCGCTGGCCGAGCGCATCTACCGGGAACTGCACGCGCAGTAATTGTGCTCCAATGACATGATGAACAACCTGCCCAATCTGCTCACCTGGCTGCGCATCCTCAGCATTCCCCTGATCATCGGGGTGTTCTATTGCCCCGACGGCTGGCTGGATGACCAGCAGCGCAACATCCTGGCGACTTCGCTGTTCATTGCAGCGGCGGTGACCGACTGGCTGGACGGCTATCTTGCGCGCCGGCTGAGCCAGACCTCGGCCTTTGGCGCATTCCTCGATCCGGTTGCCGACAAGCTCATGGTCGCTGCGGCGCTCATCCTCCTGGTGGAGGTGGAGCGCCTGGGGGCGATCGTCGCGATCATCATCATCGGCCGCGAAATTGCGATCTCGGCATTGCGGGAATGGATGGCCTCCCTTGGCAAAGGGAAAAGCGTCGCGGTCAGCATGGTTGGCAAGGTCAAAACGGCATTCCAGATGGTCGCCATTCCCATGCTGTTGTACCACGACAGCCTGGGGCCCTTCCAGATGGCGGTTATCGGCTACTGGCTGATCCATATCGCCGCTGCCTTGACCCTGATTTCAATGTTCTATTATCTGAAGCTCGCGGCGCCCTTTACCGGGGGCGACGGGAAAAATCCCTGAATGGAGTTGACCAGCCCACCGCTTTTCGAATAAAATCATCGCCCTACCAAGCTGGTGGCACGGAAAGCGCCGATGGTACGAAAAAGCGGGAGTAGCTCAGTTGGTAGAGCGCAACCTTGCCAAGGTTGAGGTCGAGAGTTCGAGACTCTTCTCCCGCTCCAAATTCCAGAGGAACAACGAATCAGGACGTATCGTTGTTCCTCTTTCAGTTTCAGGCGTCGGCACGAGTGCATTCAGGCTCAGCCGCGCCAGAGCCCCTCAAGGCGGGGTAGCAAAGTGGTTATGCAGCGGCCTGCAAAGCCGTCTACGCCGGTTCGATTCCGACCCCCGCCTCCAGTAAAATCAGCTGCATATATTGATGCAGGGCGGTTTTGTCCGCGAAAAACAGGCGGCTATACGTCTGGTGACATCAAACCCCTTCAGCGGGCGATGCACGAGGGGAAGGCGGATTTCGCGGATTTACGCGACGGATGCGACGTAGTTGCCGGTGAAGTGGGTGAGATGTCCAAATAGCGCCACCAGGCGTTCACGATCATTGGCCGGCAGCGGGCCGCGGCTGATCGATTTCACATTTTCGCGAAGATGTTCAATGTTTCCGGTGCCCGTCAACACGGCGCTGACTCCGGGCTCGTGGCGCGCAAAACGGTAGGCAGCATCGACCACAGAAGTTGCCCCACCCTCGTGAACCAGAAATCCGAGCGGATTCGATGCATCGATTGTTGAGGAATCCATGACACCCTCATTGATGGCTTCCTGAATGGCACTCTTCAACAGTTCGGGACGACTGAGCAGATCCCGCACTGCATACATTGCAAAAATGCCGATTCCTTTTTCAATGGCTTTGGGGAAAACGACACGGTTGGCGCTGTGATTCAGGAGATTGAAGCCGGCCATCAGGACATCCCAGCAGTCATCCTGGACCGCCTGGGCAAGCATTTCATGGTTGCTGTCGGCATGAAATGTCCAGGATTCGGTGGCGCCCATGAAGCGAATCAATCCCCGTTCCCGCAAACGATCAAGCTCGGGAACGAGTTCCTTGACGCAGTATTGGTAATCCTCCGGCAGGACGCCGTGAAGGTAGAAAATGTCGATGACGTCGGTATGGAGCCGTGTGAGGGCGCCTTCAACGTAGGTGCGGAGGATTTCAGCATCGATGCGCGAGCCGTCCTTGCGATCCGTGTGGAGCTTCGATGCAATCAGTACGGAATCTCGCCGGTCCTTGATTGCACGCCCCACGATCATCTCCATGTTCGCTGTGTCGGACGTATCGATAATATTGATTCCCAGGTCGGTGGCCGCGTGGACGACCCCGATCGAGCTCTCTATTGACGCTCCCTGGCACTGGCCAAGTTTGCTGTGACCTCCGCAGCCAAGTGCTGCAACGCTGACCTTGACGCCCGTCCTGCCCAGCTCGACGTACTCCATTTCAGCTCCTCTGATATCGGAGAAAATCTTCCCTTCAGGATGATCGCCACATCGGATTGAGTGGGCTTCCCGTCGTGGAGTGCTGCTCCGCTATGGCCTGCCGTTTGGATGACGCTGGCTGCTACTGCTCTTTGGCGTCCAGCCGTACACCTTGGCCGTGGTTCCGCCCATGAGCCTGGCCCGGTCGCTGTCGCTCAGGCGCTTGGTCAGGCGGAAAGGATCGACGCCGTTGATATAGGGAAACAGGGGGTAGGTGCGCGTCCAGTCCGTACCCCACAGGCAGCGGTCAAGGCCCCAGGCGTCGAACACGCGCTGCAGGTTGTCCCAGATGTCGTCATAGGGATAGGCCTGGGCGGACATGCTGCAAGTGCCGCTGACCTTGATCGCCGCATTCGGCCTTTTGGCGAGTTCCAGCACTTTGGGCAGGTCGTCCCAGGCCTCGGGGGCAGCCGGCATTTTGCGCGGCTGGCGAATGCCGATGTGATCGAGAACGAAGCGCGTCTCAGGATGGCGATCGATCAGTCCCATGGCCGCATCGAGGTTGCCCGAACACTGGAAATTGACCGGAAAACCATGGCGCGAGGCTTCCCTGGCAATGACATTCACTCCGGGAGAGTTCGGATCTATCCCAAGATGGGATCCGAGCATGAGTCGAATGGCCACTGCACCGGGAGTTCTCTTCCATTCGGCAATGGTTTCACCTACTGCCGGACTCCCCGGGTCGACGGGCCTGACGATGGCGAAGCGGTCCGGATGCGCCCTTTGAACTTCGGTAACGTAGCTGGCATCGAATCCGTACATTCCCTTGGGCGATACGGCGATCGCACCATCCACGCCAACCGCATCCATTGCCATCACCATTTCGTCGGCGGTGACGTGACGGCGGCCTTCGTCGTGGGAGTGGGCCCAGGGACGTTGTGGTGTTTCGGCGGCGAAGGGGTGAACCTGGGAATCGATGATCAACATCTAAAGGCTCCTTTGGTGTTTGTTATTGTGCGAAATCGTATTGCTCGGGAAACATGGGATGCATGATGACATGCTCTTCTTATATTTCTTGCCGGCCCGCAACAGGCATATGGCAATGCGAAGTGCCAATTCATCGGATAACTGATGCAATTACGGGCCGATATGACTCCGACGTCGTCTTGCGGGAGCGTGCCGCCAGTGCCGCGGAATACTCTCCACGGCTGTTGATGAAATTGTATCCCTCCATGTGCTGAAATTCAGATATACAAAATACAGATAACAGTTAGAAATAATTCGATGATGAGTTTCTCGTTAAGGGGGCTAGGATTATCAAGACATGCGTCAGGATGCAGCCTGCGCCTGGAAGGCGAGGTGTTATGCTGTTTTTTTCTCCACTGTGCCCAGAAGTATCCGAGTTGCCGAAGTAAAAAGTGCCGCAAAGCAGGTCATCCGCGGATTCGATGCTTTTACGGCGGCGGAGGGTTGTGAGCTGGTCTGGTAATGCGCAAGCGAGCTGAGAACTCGTCGCATCAGCGGTGACAATGCAACTTCCCAGGGAGGAGGATCATGCAACTTGTTCCATCGGCGAATCGGCTGTCCACATCGGGAGCTTGTGCACTCGGCTGGCTTCCTGTTCTACGGAAGACGGTTGTATTCCTGACTGGATTTCTTTCTGTTGCTGCCGGCGCACAGGAATTCCCCAGCCGTCCTGTTCGCATCCTGACTGTCGAGACCGGCAGCGGTCAGGACATTACTGCACGACTCATAGCGCCTGAACTGACCGAGAGATTGCGCCGGCCGGTGATTGTTGAGAACCGTGCCCGAATTGCGATCAATACCGTCGCCAAGTCCGCGCCGGACGGCCATACCGTGCTTCTTTACGGCCCGTCACTCTGGGTATCTCCCTTCTTTGAAGATACGCAGGATTACGATCCTGTTCGGGATTTCGCTGCGGTAACGTTGGCTGTTACGTCGCCCAACATACTGGTAATCAACCCGTCGTTACCCGTCAGATCGGTATCTGAGTTGATTGCCTATGCAAAGGACCACCCGGGTCAGCTCAACTATGGCTCGGGAGGGACCGGCTCGAATTCACACCTGGCTGCAGAGTTGTTGAAGAGCATGGCTGGCATCAATATTGTGCGAATACCCTATAAGGGCGCGGGCCTGGCACTGAATGACGTGATTGCCGGCCGGGTGCAAATGATCATTCCGTCGGGTACTTCTGCGGTACCGCACATCAAGAGTGGCAAGGTGCGGGCACTGGCCATAACGAGTGCGCGTCCATCCGAAGTATTCCCGGACATGCCCACCGTTGCTTCGACAGTGCCCGGATATGAATCTTCCGCGATAACAGGAATGTTCGTTCCAGCCGGTACGCCTGCTTATGCGATAAACAAACTCAATGAGGAAACGGTTCGATCTCTGCGCATACCGGAGATAAAGTTGAAATTGCTCGGATTGGGCATGGATGTCGTCGGGAGTTCGCCCAGGGAGCTGGAAGTTGCAATGAAAGAGGAAATGGCGCTTACGGGCAGGCTGATCAAGGAGATGGGGATGAAGTAGCTGATCCCGCTTTGCCGATTGCCCGCGCCCTTGATCGTTGAGTTCCTGAGTGAGGAAGGGGCGCGCTCCCAGGAGCCCCAATCAGATAAGAAATGGCAGCGGCCTGCAAGGCTGTGCGCATGGGTTCGATTCCGTCCGTCTCCAGTAAAATCAGTTCCTCAAGCCAGGCTTTTCGACAGGTGCTCCACTGATGTCCGGGACAAACAATGCTCAATTGGCATTGGTTTTGGCGCAATCAGCGTGGAAAAGCCGACCATGGGAAGGCACAGGCGACTGCAATTTTCCGCCAATCAAAAAGAGAAGGAATGCGGATGGACCTGCTGGACAAGGATAGTGACGATACCGTTCGAATGAGCGTGGGCGAGGCCCAGGCGCTGGGAGAAAAGGCGCTGCGCAGCATTGGCTATTCGCCCGATGACGCCACCATCATCGCCACCCACCTGGTGGATGCCTCGATGTGGGGTTACGAGTTTGCCGGCCTGCCGCGCATTCTTGTCATTGCCGACAGGCCGGAATTGAAGAAGCCGTGCTCACCCGTCACCATTGTCAGGGAGACGCCCGCTTCGGCCTTGCTGGATGGCGGCAACAATGTGGGGTACATCGCGATCTACCGTGCCGCGGAAGTGGTCATCGAAAAGGCGCGCAAGTCCGGCGTCGCCGTGGTTGGCCTGAGGAACAGCTGGTTCGGAGGCCGCAGTGCCTATTACATGGAGAAAATCGCGCGTGCCGGCCTGGCGGCAATCTACACCTGCAGCAGCACCCCGACGGTGGTGCCGCCGGGCGCCATTCGCAAGGTGCTGGGAACCAATCCCATGGCCATTGCCGTGCCGGGAAAGGTGAATCCGTTCGTTTTCGACATGGGTACGGCCTCGGTGATGTCCGGCGAAGTGCTGATGAAGGCCTTTCTCGGTGAAGAGTTTCCGGAGGTTGTCGGCATCGACAAGGACGGAACACCAACGCGTGCCGCCCGCGACATGGTGGAGGGTGGTGTCTATCCGTTTGGCGGGCACAAGGGATACGGCCTGTCCATCGCCATACAGGCGCTTGGCTTGCTCGCCGGATCCCGGATGCGCAACGGCGATGTCAGTGACTTTGGCTACCTCCTGGTTGCCTTCGATCCCGAGCTGTTCATGCCGACCGAGCAGTTCACGTCGGAACTCGAAGAGCTGCTGACGAAAATCAGGGGCCTTCCAAGGCAGCCGGGTGTCTCTGAAATTCGCATACCTTCAGAGCGCGGCTTTCGCGAACGGGAAATCCGCCGCCAGCAGGGCATCCTTGTGAACCGGCAGGTGTTTGATCACTTGCGGAAGATGTCGTGAAGCGGTTTTGACGAAACTGCCGGTTGTTTCGAGCGATCCATGATCAACGCCATAAAAAAAGGGAAAAAACATGCTTTGGATTATTCGTCTGATCGACAAACCGAACTCCACCGCAATGCGTGCCGAGCATCAGGCGGCACATAGTGCCTATTTGAAAAAGATGGATCCTGTCTGCTTCTTTACCGGGCCTCTGCAGAATGACGATGCAACGCAGAACATCGGCAGTTTGTGGATCATCAAGGCCGCGTCCCGCGCCGAAGCGCAGGCCTTTGTCGATAATGAAGCGTTCTTTCGCTGCGGGGTATTCGAGAGCTACACGATCAACCGGGTTCGCATGGGACATTTCCATCCCGAGTTGGTGTCGGGCTGATCTGGACACGATTCTGAAATAGCGAAGACTGACTGGGGAAGGGCATCCACTACCGGGTTGTGACAGAGGCTCCCGACGACCGGACCCTCTCTGGATGAATCTTGTCCACGATAGGGATGCACGGTTGCCGACCGGGAAATGCCCCCGTCAGACATCTTTTCCCTGGTAAAGCCGCCGATAGGGAATCGGCATGACCGTTCTGGATACCCGCGCGTCGATGATCATGGGGCCGGGATTGGCAAGCCACTCGAGGACGGCTGCGCGAAGCGCATCCAGGCTGCGGACGAGCCGGCCCTTGCCGCCCAGGGCAACGGCCACGGCGCCCAGGTCAGGGGTGGTGACCACGGCGATGTCGGTGTCCATCTGCTTGCTTTCCAGCTTGTAGTACTCCGGGCCCAATGCCTCATTGTTCATGACCACGATGAGCAGCGGCATCCGGTAACGCACCGCAGTTTCAAATTCGGATAGATGCATCATCAGGCTGGCATCGCCCTCCAGCATCATCAGCGGCTTGTTGCCCGTGGCGACGATCGCGCCGATGGCGGCCGGGAGCATCTGGCCGATGCAGCTGAAGAAGTGGCTGGCTTCCGTCAGCGGTCGCTGGCGGTGCATGAGCATGTTGGAAATATTGGCGATCATGCCGGTTCCCGAAATGAGGCTGATGTGTGCCGGCACGATTTCGTCCAGCAGCATGCAGACCTTGCGCGGGTCGACAGTGCCCGGCTCGATGGGGAATTCGGCGGCATCCTCGAAGTGCCGTGCAAGTTGCGCTTTCACCTCGGGGGTGCGAAATCCCGTGGACCGGAAGTCGCGCGCGGCGAGCACCTGCTCCAGTGTTTCCACCCCGATCCTTGCGTCCGACTGCACATAGCAGTCTGCTGCATGCACGCCGCTCATCAACACGCCGGGCTTGTCGTCAATCTGTATGAAGCGGGCGTCGGCATAGAGATAGCCGTTTTCAGTGGTGTAGCGATTGAGGCTGGCACCGACGCCGATGACGCAATCGGCCTGCTGCAGCAATTTCATCGCGGCGCGCGAGGCGTAGTTGCCGGAGATGCCGGCGTGGTATTCGCACTCGTTGAGGAAGGTCTTGGCCATCAGCGAAGTGGCGATGAGCGCGCCGATGCGCTCGCCCAGTTTCAGGACGGCGTCGCCCGCATCCGCCCATTTCGCGCCGCGCCCGACGATGATCACCGGCCGCTTGCTCGCCGCGATGATGTCCGCAGCCGCCTCCAGGGCGCGCGGATCCGGATAGGGCACCCAGGGCGTGAGCAGCGTGGTCGAGGGCACGTAGGGGTCGTCGTCATCGAACGCCTTCTGCTGGATGTCCATGGGGACGCTCAGCATGACGGGGCGGCTCTCGGTCCGTGCCAGGTAGAAAGCCTTGCGCACGGCTTCGTCTGCAGCCTCTGGCGTGGCCAGGCGCACGAAGCCGGCTTCGCAGGCGCGCGCGAACAGCGAATGGTCGAGGCGCTGCGAGTTCTCCTCGTCCTCCGTGGGGTATTCGCCGCAGAAGGCCACGAGCGGTGTCGAAGCGCGCGAGGCGGTGACGAAAGCCGTGGCAAGCTGGGTGGTGCCGGGGCCGCAGGTGGCCGTGGCCACGCCGGGCTGGCGCGTCACCCGCGCCCAGCCGTCGGCCATGCCGAGGCCCGCACCTTCATGCCTGACCTCATGCACCTTGATGCCCAGCCTGTGCATCTCCGACAACCAGAACAGGTTGCCGTCGCCCATCATGCCGAACGTGGCACTGACCCCTTCGGCCTTGAAGGCCTGCGCCATTCTTTGATAGACCTTCATGATGACCCCGTTGACCCAGTCCGTTCCTATTCGAGCTTGGCGCCCGATTCCTTGACGACCTTGGCCCATTTCACCAACTGGCCATTGACATACTTGCCGAACTCCTCTGGCGTGCTGCCCACGGGCTCAGCGCCGTTGTTCGCGAATTGCTGCTTCACGTCGGTCAGCCTCACCGCCTTGGCGAATTCGGCACTCAGCTTGTTGGTGACGGCACGCGGCATCTTTGCCGGGCCCATCACGCCCACCCAGGCACTGGCTTCGAATCCGGGCAGGCCGGCTTCCGCCATGGTCGGGATGTCCGGTGCCGCTTCGGAGCGCTGTGCGCCGCTCACTGCAATGGCGCGCAACTTGCCGCTGCGAACGAAGGGCAATACGCCGATGGCTGATTCGAACATCATTTGCACCTGCCCGGCGAGCAGGTCGGTACGTGCAGGTGCGCTGCCCTTGTAGGGGATGTGCACGATGTTGATCCCTGCCATGCTCTTCAGCAGTTCGCCGGACAGATGCAGTGCCTGGCCGCTGCCCGATGAGGCGAAGTTGAGCTTGCCCGGCTGGGCCTTGGCCATGGCAATCAGTTCCTTGAGGTTGCTGATGCCCAGTGAGGGATTGACCACGAGGATCTGCTGCAGCGTGGCAATCTGGCTGATGGGCGTGAAGTCCGCGACTGAGTCATAGGGCAGAGAAGGATAGAGGCTGGGGTTGATGCCGTGCGAGGTGGTCACCAGCGCGAAGGAGTAGCCGTCCGGCGTGGATTTGGCGACGATCTCGGTACCGAGGATGCCGCCTGCGCCCGGTCGATTGTCGATGAGCACGCTCTGCCCGGTGGAGTCGCTGACCTTCTGGCCGACAATGCGGGCGATGATGTCAGTGGCACCGCCAGGCGGATAGCCAACCACGAAGCGCATGGGACGGTTGGGAAAATCGGCCGCGCCCTGGGAAAACGCGGCGCTGGCGAACAA
>CAIYPG010000066.1 GCA_903928055.1 uncultured beta proteobacterium
GGCATCGGCGCCGGAGCAGGCTGCTCCGGCCAGGTGCTGGTGCTGCACGACATGCTCAACGTGTTTCCCGGCAAGAAGGCGCGCTTCGTGCGCAACTTCATGGAGGGCTCGACCAGCATCGGTGATGCGGTGAAGCGCTACTGCGATGCCGTGCGCGACGGCAGCTTCCCCGGCCCGGAACACGGGTTTTAATCGTCCACGAAGAAGCCCACGCTGATGGACATCATTCCGCGCATCGCCGACCTGCGCACACGGCTGGCCGGCGAATTGGTCGCCTTCGTGCCCACCATGGGCAACCTGCATGAGGGCCACCTCGCGCTGATGCGCCAGGCGCGCGAACATGGCCGCTGCGTGGTGGCGAGCATATTCGTCAATCGCCTGCAGTTCGCCCCGCACGAGGACTTCGACCGCTATCCGCGCACCTTCGAGGCCGACTGCGACAAGCTGCGCTCGGTGGGCGTCGATGTGCTGTTCGCGCCGGACGAGAAGGAACTTTATCCGCAACCACAGGCCTTCCTGGTCGAGCCGCCGGCGTTCGCGAACATGCTCGAAGGCGAGTTCCGCCCGGGCTTCTTCCGCGGCGTGGCCACCGTGGTGCTGAAATTGTTCAACATCGTGCAACCGCAGGCGGCGGTGTTCGGCCAGAAGGATTACCAGCAACTGATGGTGGTCCGTGAAATGGTGAAGCAACTGGCCCTGCCCATCCGCATCGTCGCCGGCCAGACCGCGCGGGCCGATGATGGTCTGGCGCTGTCCTCCCGGAACGGCTATCTGTCCGCTACCGAACGCAGCGAGGCCCCGCGCCTTTACCGCACCCTCCAGGCAGTGGCCCAGGCAATTCAGGCCGGGCGTCACGATTTTGCAACACTCGAAGCCGAGGCCATGGAAAAACTCGTTGAGAATCAATGGAAACCGGACTATATTGCGGTGCGGAACCAAGCTGACCTACAATTGCCTGCCCTAACTGACCGCCTCGTCATCGTCGCAGCGGCCTGGCTGGGGAAAACCCGTCTTATCGATAACCTTGAGGTCGCGCGTAGCGACCCCGCATAACAGCCAGGCGCACCCCCCTGTTGCCTACTGGAGACCGGCCATGCAGCGCACGATGCTGAAGTCGAAGATTCATCGCGTCACGGTGACGCACTCGGAGCTCAACTACGAGGGCTCCTGCGCCATTGACGAGGATCTGCTCGAGGCCGCGGACATCCGCGAATACCAGCAAATCGACATCTACAACGTCAACAACGGCGAGCGTTTCACCACCTATGCCATCCGCGCCGAACGCGGCACCGGCCTGATCTCGGTGAACGGCGCGGCGGCCCGCAAGGCCTCCCCCGGCGACATCCTGATCATCGCCTCCTATGCCACCTACGACGAAGCCGAAATGAAGAGCTTCAAGCCGGCGCTGGTGTATGTCGATGCCCAGAACCGCATCAAGCGCCAGCGCAACAAGATTCCCATGCAGCTTGCCTGATTGCTGCGTGACAAAATAAAAAAGCGACCTTCGGGTCGCTTTTTTATGGTCTCGAAGCCGGAAAAAATCAGGCTGGATATTGCTCGATGGAAATGCTCTCGACCGGGCAGCCGAGCGCCTTGGCAAACTGTTCCATCGCCTGCTCGTTGACGGCCAGCGCCTGAAACTCGCTGTCGCCGCCGTTCTTGTCGATGAAGGCCTTGGCGCCGCTTTCAGTGGACCACACCACGACCGGATCGGGCGCGACGCCCGCCACCTGAACGCAGATCGGCACACCGTCGGTCTTGTAGACAATCGCGAACATTCGTTTCTCCTGCTCCGTGTACGCTCCGCGCACGGCATGACGACCGTGGCTTCCGCCGCTTTTGAAAACCCGGCTGGATCGCAGCGCAAATACTTTACCGCATGTTCACGGCCCTATCCAGAGGCCGCAAGAAATTACCCGCGCGTCATGAAACGCTGCGGCCGTGATGACCGGCGACCCGCCTCAGCCCGCTCCGTTCGCTTCGTTCGCTCCGTTCGTCACGTCCGGAACCGTGCCATCGAGCATGGTGCGGTCCCATCCGGTGCGCTTTGCCGCATACAGCGCCTGGTCGGCGCCGCGCAATATGGCATCCAGGTCGGGACCATGGATTTCAGTCCCGGAGATGCCGGCGCTGACCGTGCAGGGCACCGGCTGCCCGCCGCCATCGACCCGGATGGCCGCAGTCGCCGCGCGCACCCGCTCCGACACCATCAGTGCTTCACGCATGCCGGTCTCGGGCAGCAGCAGGCAGAACTCGTCACCGCCAAAACGCCCGAAGATGTCCTGCCGGCGCAGCACCTGGCGGGTGCAGCGCACGAATTCCAGCAATATCCGGTCGCCGGTGCCATGGCCGTGCATGTCGTTGATCTGCTTGAAGCGATCCATGTCGATGAACACCAGCGAGGCACTCGATCCGGTACGGGCGGAGCGCGCCAGTTCGAGCTCAGTGAGTTTCATGAAGGTGCGCCGGTTGAACACTTCGGTGAGCGAATCCAGCGTGGCCATGTGCTCGATTTCATCGCGCAGGCGCTCGTTTGCCATCAGCAGGAAGCCGAAGGTGGCGAGCACGTTCAGCCCGCCATACAGCGCCACGAACAGGATGTAGCCGAAATTGACGGCATCCAGCATGCTGATTTCCAGTGCGGCACTGTTCACCGCCTGGTAAAGCAGCAGCCCGGCAATGGTGGTGAATGCCGCCGCCGCGAGTTGCGCCGGCTGGCGCAGGCGCTCGCGAAAACCGGTGAGCAGGAGATGCACCGACAGCGCCAGGGGAATGAAAATGCCCGCGGCGTAGATTGCGGCACGCACATGGATCATGTCGGCCAGCAGCCAGAACACCGTCACGCCGAAAAAGACGAACGCCGCCGGCGTATACACGAGCTCGGGGCGCGGCCGGTCGCCGCGGAAGCGGCGGATGGCGTGGTACATCAGCGCCTGGCCGAGCACCAGCAGCGAATGGCCGAACAGCACCGTCGTCCATTCCGGCAGCAGGCCGCTGAAGGTCAGGAAGAACGCCCCCAGCGCCTGCGCGCAACTGCCGGCAGCCCACAATTCAAGCCCGCGGATCGACGCCGGGAAACCGCGCCGCGCCGCAACCAGCGCAAGCATGGTCATGAACGCCGACACGCCCCCGGCAAACACCAGGCTGTGTGCGTCGAGGCTCAGCGGCATCACGCCGCGCGCCTTGCGAATTTGCGCCGCACCGAATCGATGTAGTTGGCATGCGGGCCGTGGACGGCGATGGCCGCGCGATCCTCGGGCCAGGGATCGTTGACCACGTGACAGTCATTGTCGAAGACCATCGTGGCGCGCTCCGGAACGCTGAACGGACGCCAGTCGGGCAAAGCAGCAGAATTTGGATCGCCCGTGCGGGCCATATTTGGATCGCCCGTACGGGCGAAGGCCACCCAGGCCGAACTGATGCGATCGGCCAGGGCCAGCGTGTCGGGCCCGGTTCCCAGCAGTTCCTCCGCGACATGTGTGTTGCGGAAGGCCAGCGGCGGACACATGGTGTGCGGCGCGCCAAACAGCCCGTCCATGGCCGGCGCCTGCCACGCGAGGAGATACATGTAGACCGGCGCGCGCTGCTGCGCCGCCTTGCGCTCGGCAAACAAGGTGCATTTCAGCCGGTAGAGGTAGTCGGTCTCGACCGTGATCATCAGTTGCGCCGGGGTCATCCCGGGATGGCTCGCGGCATAGACGGCAATGAGGCGGTCGATCGCGGCATCGTCACAGTGCAGCTTGTGCATCAGGCGTTCGCGCACTTCGCCCATGTCCTTGAGCCGCAACACGTCGGGCCCGGAGCCCTTGCGGTAGTTGTAGGACGCCTCCTGCAAGGTGCAACCGATGATGACCGGAACGTCGGCAGACACTTCCGTGGCGTCCGGCTCGAAAGGCTGGCGCGGCAGCGTGACCCCATCCACGACCGGGCCGAATTGCGGGCCGCCGGCGCGCGCCGCAGCCAGCAGTTGCCCGACCGGAATGTCGTACAGCGCATCCAGCGACCGGCCTTCCAGCGGCAGGTGCGACAGCACCTGAGCGGCATGGCGCGCCGCCTGTTCGGTGGTGCGCAGCCTCAGGGCACAGCCGCTTTGCAGAATGGCCTTGTGGATGAGGCCCTTTGCCGCCGGCATCGCCAGCAGCGTGCTCACCTTGCCGGTGCCGCCGGACTGGCCGAACAGCGTGACATTGCCGGGATCGCCGCCGAACTGCGCAATGTTGTCGCGCACCCACTGCAGTGCGGCCACGGCATCCAGCATGCCGGCATTGCCCGAATCTACAAATTCCTCGCCGCGATCAGCCAGATAAAGGAAGCCAAACAGGTTGAGCCGGTGGGTCACCGTCACCACCACCACGTCGCCGTGGCGCGCAAGGTTGCTGCCATCGAAGACTTCGGCGGTGCTGCCGCCGACCGAGAATCCGCCGCCGTGCAGCCACACCATCACCGGGCGCCGCCGGAGGTCGCCATCCCTGACACCGGGCGTATAGACATTCAGCGTCAGGCAATCCTCGCCGTCGTTCAATTGCGGGTGGTACCAGGCGAACATCGGCAATTCGTAGCTGATCGGCTGCTGCGGGCAGGTCGGGCCGAAGGCAAGCGCATCGCGCACCCCGGTCCAGGGTGACAGAGGCTGCGGCGCGCGGAAACGGTTGCAGCCTGCGGTCGACGCACCGTAAGGGACACCAAGAAAACGGTGGACGCCGCCGCGAACGATGCCGCGCAGTTTGCCTGCCGCAGTTTCCACCACGGTTTCCACCACGGTATCAGCAGCGGACTGCGCCGCAGTTTCATCCATCGGGGCCCGTCCCGCACCGACCATCGTTCCGCTCCCTTCAGCGCCGCCAGGCTTGCGGCTCATATGGCAACGCATGGCCGCTAGGAATGATCACAATCTTTTGTCAAACTCGCTTGCCTTAACATCAGCCAGTCAAAATTGACAACAATCATCAAAACAATGTTACCGGAACGCGCATCCGCAGATACGTGGTGCCCGGGGTCGGACTCGAACCGACACGCCTTGCAGCGAGGGATTTTGAGTCCCTTGCGTCTACCAATTTCGCCACCCGGGCCCGGTAACTGCCGTCAAACCTGATCATGACCCGCCATCGAACCGGACGGAGGGCACTGCAAGCGGCATGAACAAACGACATGCAGGTGCCGATTATATCAAGGCATTGCCGTCTCCCCGCCGTCGTTTGCGCCGTTTGAGTCTGCGCCGTTTGTTATCCTTGGGCGATGATTGACCTTCGCGCCGACCTGCCCCTGCAGTCAGCGGCACTCACCACCGACGATTTCGATTACTACCTGCCCGCGCGGCTGATCGCCGCGCATCCGCCGGCCGAACGCAGCGCCAGCCGGCTGCTGCGGCTGGAAGGAAGCGGACTGTCGGACGCAATGTCTGACCATCGGTTCACCGACCTGCCGCAGTTTCTCGCGCCCGGCGATGTGCTGGTGTTCAACGACACGCGCGTCATCAAGGCTCGCCTGTTCGGCGAAAAGGACACCGGCGGGCGTGTCGAAGTGCTGATCGAGCGCGTCGTATCCGATCACGCTGCCTGGGCCCAGGTGCGCGCCAGCAAGGCACCGCGCCCCGGCACGCGCCTCCGGCTGGAGGGCGCAATCAGCGCCACCATGGTGTCGCGCCTGGACGACCTGTTTGAACTGCATTTCGACGGCGAGGACACGCTGCTCGCGCTCCTGGAACGCCATGGGCGCCTGCCGTTGCCGCCCTACATCGAGCGTCCTGCCGACAACGCGGACGAGACGCGCTACCAGACCGTGTATGCGCAGACGCCGGGGGCGGTTGCCGCGCCCACTGCCGGGCTGCATTTCGACGAAGCCATGCTGGCGCGATTGCACGCGGCCGGCATCGTCACCGCATGGCTCACGCTGCATGTCGGCGCGGGCACCTTCCAGCCGGTGCGCACGAATCTGCTCAGCGAGCATCGCATGCATGCGGAACGCTTCAACATTCCCGCCGCAACGGCGGAGGCCGTCGCCACTGCGCGCGCTGCAGGCCGGCGCATCGTCGCGGTGGGCACCACCAGCCTGCGCGCGCTGGAAGCGGCCGCAGACGAAAATGGCGCAATCACGCCGGGCGAAGGCGAAACGCGCATCTTCATCACGCCCGGCTACCGCTTTCGCGTGGTGGACCGCCTGCTCACGAATTTCCACCTGCCGCGCTCCACGCTGCTGATGCTGGTGTCGGCCTTTGCCGGCATGGCGCCGGTGCGCGCCGCCTACCGCCATGCCATCGACGCGGGCTACCGCTTTTTCAGCTATGGCGATGCCATGCTGATTGATCGCGCGGGGACCACAATGGCAGCAATGAACAGACCAACCGAAAGCAACCCATGAAGTTCCAATTGCTCCACACCGATGGCAAGGCGCGCCGCGGCCGCCTCGAGTTGCCGCATGGCATCGTCGAGACGCCGATCTTCATGCCGGTGGGCACCTACGGCACGGTGAAGGCCATGAGCCCCGCCGAACTGAACGAACTGGATGCGCACATCGTGCTCGGCAACACCTTCCACCTGTGGCTGCGCCCGGGGCTGGACGTGATCGAGAAGCACCAGGGGCTGCATCGCTTCATGGGCTGGAACAAACCCATCCTCACCGATTCCGGCGGCTTCCAGGTGTTCAGCCTCGGGGCACTGCGCAAGATCACCGAGGAGGGCGTGAACTTCGCCTCGCCGATCAACGGCGACAGGCTCATGCTCACGCCCGAGGAGTCGATGCGCATCCAGCGCACGCTGGATTCGGACATCGCCATGATCTTCGACGAATGCACGCCCTATCCGGCCGACGAGCGCGCTGCCGGCGAATCGATGCGCCTGAGTCTCCGCTGGGCAGAGCGCAGCCGATCAGAATGGCAGCGGCTCGGTCCGCAATCCTCGCACGGCCACGCCAATGCCCTGTTCGGCATCGTGCAGGGCGGCATGCATGAGGCGCTGCGCGACGAATCGCTCGCCGGCCTCACCGCGATCGGCTTTGACGGTTACGCGATCGGCGGCCTGTCAGTGGGCGAGCCCAAGGAGGACATGCGCCGCATCCTTGCCCATACCGCGCCGCAACTGCCTGCAGACAAGCCGCGCTACCTGATGGGCGTGGGCACACCCGAGGACATCGTCGAGGCCGTCGAAATGGGTGTGGACATGTTCGACTGCGTCATGCCCACGCGCAATGCGCGCAACGGCTGGCTGTTCACCCGCCAGGGGGACATCAAGCTTCGCAATGCGCGCTACCGCGACGACGTGCGGCCGCTGGACGCCGAATGCGGCTGTTACACCTGCCTGAATTTCACCCGCGCCTACCTCCATCACCTGCAAAAAGTGAACGAAATCCTCGGTGCCAGGCTCAATACCCTGCACAACCTGCACTTTTACCTGGACATGATGAGGACCATGCGTGCCGCCATCGGGGAAGGTCGTTTTGCCGGCTGGGCGGCGGCGTTCCGGGCGCAGCGCAGCCAGGGCCTGCCGCCCTGACCTCTGAACGGACGCGCCCCGCCCCCCCACCCCCTGCGTCGCCGGCCGCACAGCCGCAGGCGGTGCCAAGGACCGGGGACGGGGCACGGGTGCGGGGTACAGGGTACAATGCGCCCTGCAAAATTGGCCTTGAAGATCAAGGGCCAACCATGAAATCGCCCGAGACGTCCAGGACGTAGAGGGCACAAAGGAGATTCACCGTGTTCATTTCACCTGCATACGCGCAGGCCGGCGCCGCCCAAGGCATCGACGGCAGCTTCATGCTCATGATGGTCGGCATGATCGTGTTCATGTATTTCCTGGTGTTCCGCCCGCAGATGAAGCGGCAGAAGGAGCACAAGGCCATGATGGACGGCCTGCAAAAGGGCGATGAGGTCATCGCCGCGGGCGGCGTGCTCGGCCGCATCACCGCGCTGACCGACGTCTACATGACCCTGGAAATCGCACCCGGCACCGAAATCCGCGCGCAGCGCGCCTCGGTGGTGACGCTGCTGCCCAAGGGCACGCTGAAGAGCCTCTGACCGGCACCAACCGGGCGGCATCCGGCTGCGGGGAAAGCACACCCCGGCCAGACTGTCCGCCCACCGGTCTTCCCCTCCTCCCACGTTTCGCATTGTTCACATTGCCCACACCATGAACCGCTATCCACTCTGGGTCTACATCACCGTCGCCACCGCGCTCATTCTCGGCGCGCTGTACACGCTGCCGAATTTCTTCGGCGAGGCGCCCGCGGTGCAGGTGTCCTCGGCACGTGCCACGCTAAAAGTGGACAGCAGCGTGATGACGCGCGTCGAGGAAGCCCTGAAGAGCGCAGCGATACAACCTACCGGCGTATTCTTCGACCCGACCAACCAGGGCAACCTGCGGGTGCGCGTGGCCGACCTTGACACGCAGCAAAAAGCAAAAGAAATCATCGAGCAGGCGCTGAATCCTGACAAGGCCAACCCCGTCTACACCGTGGCGCTGACCATGCTGTCACGTTCACCCGCATGGCTCACCAGCATTCACGCCCTGCCCATGTACCTGGGCCTCGACCTGCGCGGCGGCGTGCACTTCCTGATGCAGGTCGACATGCGCGCGGTGATCATCAAGCGCCTCGAAGGCCTGACCGGCGACCTGCGCACCGGGCTGCGCGACAAGAACCTGCGCCATAACGGCATCGCGCGTGAAGGCGACCGCGTGGTGGTGCGCTTCCGCGATGCCGATACCCGCGACAAGGCCTCGCGCTTCATCCAGGACCAGCTGCCGGATTTCGCGCTTCTTGAGTCCGGCGAAGGCGAAGACCTGCGGCTCACCGCCACGCTCAAGCCCGACGCGGCCAAGCGCACCCAGGAATCCGCGGTCAAGCAGAACATCCAGACCCTGCACAACCGCATCAATGAACTGGGCGTGGCCGAACCCATCATCCAGCAGCAGGGTCCCGACCGCGTGATCGTGCAACTGCCCGGCGTGCAGGATCCGACCAAGGCCAAGGAAATACTCGGCCGCACTGCGACCCTGGAAATCCGCATGGTCGACGAAGAAAACATGACCCCCTCGGCGCTGGCCGCCGCGTCGACTGGACAGGTGCCGTTCGGCGACGAGTATTACGTGGAACGCAACGGACAACCGATCATCGTGAGGAAACAGGTGGTCCTCACCGGCGAGCGCCTCACCGATGCCCAGCCCGGCTTTGACAGCCAGACCCGCGAACCTACGGTAAATCTGACGCTGGATGCCACCGGCGCGCGCATCTTCAAGGACGTCACGCGCGAATCCGTGGGCAAGCGCATGGCCATCCTGCTGATCGAAAAGGGCAAGGGCGAAGTGGTCACCGCACCGGTGATCCGCACCGAAATCGGCGGTGGGCGCGTGCAGATTTCCGGCCGCATGAACACCACCGAGGCCAACGACACCGCGCTGCTGCTGCGCGCCGGTTCGCTGGCCGCGCCGATGGAGATCATCGAGGAGCGCACCGTCGGCCCGTCACTGGGCGCGGAAAACATCAGCAAGGGCTTTCATTCCACGCTCTACGGCTTCATCGCCCTGTCGCTGTTCATCATGGTGTACTACGCGCTGTTCGGCGTGTTCTCGGCCGTTGCGCTGTGCGCCAACGTGCTGTTCCTGATCGCCCTGCTGTCGCTGCTGCAGGCCACGCTGACCCTGCCCGGCATCGCCGCCATTGCGCTGACCCTGGGCATGGCGATCGACGCCAACGTGCTGATCAACGAACGCATCCGCGAGGAACTGCGCGGCGGCGCCACGCCGCAGGCGGCCATCGCCGCCGGCTACGAGCGCGCATTCGGCACCATTCTCGATTCCAACGTCACCACCATGATCGCCGGCCTTGCCCTGCTGATTTTCGGCTCCGGCCCGGTGCGCGGATTCGCCGTGGTGCACTGCCTGGGCATCCTTACCTCGATCTTCTCCTCGGTCGTGGTCAGCCGCAGCATGGTGAATCTGGTGTACGGCTCGCGCCGCAAGATCACGCGCGTGGCAATCGGCAATACCGCTTGGAAATAAGCGTGAAAATGAACATCAAGGCAATGAGCCCAATGGCCAGGGAGCGCTAGCAATGGAGTTTTTCAAGATCCGCCGCGACATTCCGTTCATGCGGCATGCGCTGGTGTTCAATATCATTTCCGCGCTGATTTTCGTCGCCGCGGTCGTGCTGCTCTCCACCAGGGGCCTGCATTTTTCCATCGAATTCACCGGCGGAACCGTCGTCGAGGTGCGTTATTCGCACGCCGCCGATGTGGACGGCGTGCGCAACACCCTCGAGAAAGGCGGCTTCACCGATTTTTCGGTGCAGAATTTCGGCACCTCGCAGGATGTGCTGGTCCGGCTGCCGATCAAGGACGGCCAGTCCACTTCCGTCCTCGCGGACAATGTCATGAAGGTGCTGACCGACGCCGATCCCAGCGCAACCAAGCAACGCGTCGAGTACGTCGGGCCGCAGGTCGGCGAGGAACTGGCCTACAACGGCGCACTGGCCCTGGCCATCACCTGTCTGGGCATCGTCGCCTACCTCGCGCTGCGCTTTGAATGGAAGTTCGGCGTCGCCGCCATCATCGCCAACCTGCACGACGTGATCATCATCCTCGGCTTCTTTGCGCTGTTCCAGTGGGAGTTCTCGCTGCCGGTGCTGGCCGCAGTGCTGGCCGTGCTGGGCTATTCGGTGAACGAATCGGTGGTGGTGGCCGACCGGATCCGCGAAAATTTCCGCAAGATGCGCCGTGCCGAAACCACCGAAATCATCGACAACGCCATCACCCGCACGATTTCGCGCACCATCATCACCCACGGCAGCACGCAGTTGATGGTCACCTCCATGCTGATTTTCGGCGGCCCGGCGCTGCACTATTTTGCCCTCGCCCTGACCATCGGCATCTGTTTCGGCATTTATTCCTCGGTGCTGGTCATGGCCCCTCTGGTACGCTGGCTGGGCGTGAAGCGCGAGGATCTGATCAAGCCGGTCAAGGAACGCAAGGAAGAGGCTGTTGTCTGAGGTATGACGTCGGCGGTTTGACTGGATTCCGGTGATCCGGACGCAGGTGATCAAGGAAAATCCGGGCTTGCGGGAATAAGTCGTGCCCCTCCGCTGTTTGCTGGCG
The DNA here is from genome assembly GCA_903928055.1 of uncultured beta proteobacterium. Lineage (GTDB taxonomy): Bacteria > Pseudomonadota > Gammaproteobacteria > Burkholderiales > SG8-39 > CAIYPG01. Next base: position 11,081 of record CAIYPG010000066.1, read on the forward strand.
AGGGCACACTCCGAACCGCGATCCGGCGATCATCGCTGCCGACGCATACTCAAACGAGGCTTGCATGAAAAATCGTATTTTTTCCGCCATCCTGACGCTGCTGCTGGGCACAGGATTCGCTCTCGCCACCGTCCAGGCACAGGCTGGTGAAACCAAGGTGGAGCTGAGCGGCGCCCAGGAAAACCCTCCCGTTACGACCGCGGCGACCGGCACTGCAATCGTCACGATCAATGACGACATGACGGTCAGCGTCAAGGTCACGACCACCGGCATCGCCGGCACGGCATCGCACATCCACATGGCGCCGGCGGGACAGAATGGTCCGGTCATCGTGCCATTCGCCAAGAATGCTGATGGCTTTGCATCAGCGCCAGGCGCCAAGCTCACCGAAGCCCAATACGCCGCATACAAGGCGGGCAACCTCTACGTCAACGTCCACAGCGCCGCCAACCCCTCCGGCGAAATACGCGGCCAGATCAAACCCTAGATCCCGTTCAGATCATCCAATGGCAATTAGCATCCCCAACTTCAAAATGGAGAAATCAAAGTGAAAAAAAGTCTCGTTGCAGCCGGCCTGGCCCTGATCATGAGTGCCGGATTCACGCTGGAGGCGGCCGCGCAGGCCCGCCCGGCCGCGCTGGTAAAGCAGCGCCAGGCCGTGATGACATTGCATGGAAAATATTTCTACTCCCTGCGACCCATGGCTGATGGCAAAGCGCCCTACGATGCGGCCATTTTTGCCCGCAACGCAGCCTTTCTGGAAGTCTTGAGCAAGATGCCCTGGGATGGCTTCACGCCGGCCACTGCAGGCGAAAAATCAGCTACGCTTCCCGAGGCCTATTCGGACGCTGCGAAGTTCAAGGCAGCCGCTGACAATTATCAGGCCGAGGCCGCCAAGTTCGCCGCTGCCACCAAGGGTGGCAATGAACAGGCCGTCAAGACGGCCTACAGCGCCGTTGCAAAGGCCTGCGACACCTGCCACGACTCGTTCCGCGCCAAGCCGTAGCAACCGCCTCGCCTCCCTGCAAAGCCCCGCATCGCGGGGCTTTGTTTTTGGCAGGCCCGGCCGGCATCGGCCAATCGCCTGTTAGAATTTCGCCGGCCAAACCCTCCGGACTGCGGACCACACGATCATGACACTGCCACGCCTTTCCATGCTCCGCATCCTGTCCATCATCTGTGCGGCGATGATGCTGGCCACCATGAACAGCGCAACCGCCCAGGGCGACGCGAAACGCGGCCAATACCTCATCAAGGCAGCCGGATGCATGGCCTGCCATACCGCGGATGCAAAGGATGCGGTGCCCTTCGCCGGTGGCCGCGCGCTGAAAACGCCGTTCGGTACGTTCTACGGCCCCAACATCACCCCTCACGCCACCGCCGGCATCGGCCGCTGGACGGAGGCCGATTTCATGCACGCCCTGCGTCAGGGGCAACGCCCCGACGGCGCTCACTACTTCCCGGCCTTCCCGTATCCGTCCTTCACGAAGATGACCGATGCCGACATGCGCGATCTGTGGGCCTTCCTGCGCATGGTTCCGCCCAGCCCGCGGCCCAGCCAGGCGCACGAGTTGAAATTCCCGTTCGGCTGGCGTCCATTGCTGGCCATCTGGAAATGGCTGTTCTTCACGCCGGGCGCCTACGCCAGTGATGCAAAACTCTCCGCCGAATTGAACCGCGGGGCCTACCTGGTGAATGCACTCTCGCATTGCGGCGAATGCCATACCCCGCGCAATTTTCTCGGCGGACTCCAGAAGGATCGACTGCTGGCGGGAACCAAGGCGGGCAACAATATCAAGAGCACACCGAACATCACGCCTGGCGGGCTCGATTGGAGCGACGCGGAATTCAAGGAGTTCTTTGCAACCGGCATGACGCCCGATTTTGACTCTGCCAACGAAACGATGGCCGAGGTCATCCGCAACACCACCAGCCAGCTCACGGCTGCAGATCTGGCGGCAATGATCGCCTACCTGAAGTCGGTACCGGCCATCAAGAGCGAAAAATAGTATTGTTGTCTATTCTGGATAATTCATATTATTCATGGCAAGTTCATAGAATAATTATTATCAGCATAACCAAAACCATGCAGCCCGGCCCGGCTTCCGCCGTTCACGGGAACACCCGCCCCCGGGAGGAGAGCATTTCATGCCGTCCCTGAGTTCACTGCGCCGCCTTGTGCCCGCGTGCGTCCTCGCCATCGCCTGCCTCGCCATCTCGGGCATCACCCGGCTGGCGCTTGCGGTGCATGCCGCCCCGGTGCTTTCCGCCGTGGACTGGCTGGCGGTGTTCGGATTCGGGCTGCTGTTCGATGCCACCGCTGCGCTTTACTTCTGCGCGCCCTTCGTGCTCTGGCTGGTACTGACGCCCAACCGTGTCGCCGCCTGGCGCGTGTACCGCGCCAGCACGCTGCTCGGCCTTGCGCTGCTTGCCTATGTGCTGGTGCTGGTTGCCGTCTCCGAATGGATCTTCTGGGATGAATTTGGCGCACGCTTCAATTTCATCGCCGTGGACTACCTGATCTATTCGCAGGAAGTCTGGGGCAACATCCGCGAAAGCTATCCGGTCGGCACCATCCTGCAGATTCTGCTGCTGCCCGCGGGGGCCGTTGCACTGCTGGGCGCGCGCAGCATCTGGCGCACGGCCGGCGCGCCGATCACCTGGCGCATGCGCCTCGGGGTCATCGTGCTGTACGCGCTGGCCATGGCCGGCACGCTGCGTTTCATTGACAGCGACCTCAAGGACTATTCGTCACAGGACGCGGCCAACGAACTGGCCGGCAACGGCATCTACCAGTTCTTTGCCGCGAACCGCCGCAATGAACTGAACTACGATCGCAATTACGCCACGCTGCCGATTGCCGATGCGATCAGCACGGTGCGCGCGGCGCTGGACACGGGCAACACCGACTGGGCGCCGCCGCCGGCCGCCGGCATCGAGCGCATCATCCCCGCCAACGGGCCCGCCAAGCCGATGAACGTGGTGCTGGTGAGCATCGAGAGCCTGGGTGCCGAATTCCTCGGCGCCTACGGCGACAAGCGCGGACTCACGCCCAACCTGGACAGGCTCGCAGAGCAGAGCCTCTGGTTCTCGGGCGTATATGCCTCGGGCAACCGCACGGTGCGCGGCCTGGAGGCGCTGTCGCTGGCACAGCCGCCGACGCCCGGACAATCCATCGTCCGCCGACCAAAGAACGGCAACCTGTTTTCGCTGGGCAGCGTGCTCGAGGACGCCGGCTACCAGAACCTGTTCGCCTACGGCGGCTACGGCTACTTCGACAACATGAATGCCTATTTCGCGGCGAACCACTACCGCGTCATGGACCGGCGCGACATCCCTTCGGAGCGCGTGAAGTTCGAGAACATCTGGGGCGTCGCCGACGAGTACCTGTTCGACCAGGTGCTGGACGAGCTCGACCGCGAAATGGCGGCCCGCCCGGGCAAGCCTTCCTTTGTACATGTCATGACCACCAGCAACCACCGGCCCTATACCTATCCGCCGGATCGCATCGACATCCCGTCGGGGACGGGCCGCGAAGGCGCGGTCAAGTACACCGACTACGCGGTCGGGCGCTTCCTCGAACAGGCGCGCAGCCATGCCTGGTTCGACAACACGCTGTTCATCATCACCGCCGACCACGGCGCCGACGCGCGGGGAACCGCGCGCATTCCCGTGGACAAGTACCGCATCCCGCTGTTCATCTATTCGCCGAAACACATCGTGCCGAAGAAGATCGACCGGCTGATGTCGCAGATCGACATCGCACCCACGATGCTGGGCATGCTGAACCTGCGTTATTTCTCGAAATTCATCGGCCGCGACGTGCTGCATGCCCCGCCCTCAACCGACCGGGTGTTCGTGGGCAACTACCAGACGGTGGGTTACATCAAGGGCGACCGGATGGTCCTCCTGAGGCCGAAGCGCATGGTGGAAGTGATGCGCATCGGGCCGGACATGAAGGTGATCGGCGAGCTGCACGACCCGGCGCTGGCACGCGAGGCGATCGCCTTCTATCAGTTTGCGTCCTATGCGTTTACCTCGGGAATGCTGGCGGATGAGGAACAGGTGTCTCCGGAGAAGCGCACCGTACGCAAGGCTGCTGATAACGGAAAATGATATTGTTATCGCCGTTCAATGTCATTCCCGCGCAGGCGGGAGTTCAGGTTTTTACTTTCTTCTGAGTTTTCTTTTCGCCTTTCGGCGACCTACTTTCTCTTGCTTGTGCAAGAGAAAGTAGGCAAAGAGAAACACACCCCGGGCATCGCTCCTCCGCTTCGCTACGGAGTACCCTGCGCTGCGCGCCGCCCTCGGGTGCGCCGGAGCGCAGAGCAGGGTCCC
>CAIYPG010000067.1 GCA_903928055.1 uncultured beta proteobacterium
ACCAGCCTGCGCCAGCGCGTGATCTCGGTCACCAGCACCTTCTGGAATTCCGCCGGCGTATTGCCCACCAGCACCGTGCCGTCGCCCTCGTACTGCTTGAGGATGGCCGGATCCTTCGCGTATTTCGCCGTCTCCGCGGCAAGGCGGTTCAGGATCGCGGGCGGCGTCGCACCCGGCGCCAGGAACCCGCCCCAGGCGGCATATTCAAAATCCGGTATGCCCTGTTCGGCGACCGTCTTCATCCCGGGGAAGAACGGTGAGCGCTCCTTGCTCGTGATGACGATGGCCCTGGTCTTGCCCGACTTGATGAACGGCAGCGCATTGAACAGACTGGCCGGCGAGGCATGCACCCGGCCCGCCACCAGATCCACGAACAGCGGCCCGGCACCCTTGTAGTGGACAAACGTCACCTGGGTCTTCGTTTCGCTGTGCATCCACTCGCCCATGAGGTGATAGACCCCGCCGGCGCCGGAGGTGCCGAAGTTGATCTTCCCCGGATTGGCCCGGGCATAGGCGATGTATTCCTCGTAATTGTTCACCGGCAGCGACGGGTGCACCATGAGCAGCGTCGGCCGCTTGAGCGTCATGGTCACCGCCGCCAGGTCCTTCAGCGGATCGTAGGGCAGATCCTTGTAGGTGGCTGCCGTGATCGAGTAGCCCGCGGTGATCACCAGCAGCGTATGGCCGTCGGGCGCGGCCTTCGCCACATAGGCCGTGCCCACCGTGCTGCCGGCGCCCGGCTTGAAGTCGAGCAGGAAGGGCTTGCCCAGCACCTCGCTCATGCGCTGGCCCCAGAGCCGGCCGTCCTTGTCGATCGTGCCGCCGGGCACGTAAGGACTGATCATCGTCACCGGCTTCGATGGATAGCCGGCCTGCGCCTGAACCACGCCGGAAAGCATTGCCATCACGACGCCAACGCACACTGCCAGTCCCCTGCCGCGCTGAATCATTCTCATGTCGCCCTCCCCCGGGTGGAGCGGGCATCATCACACCGACCGGCGCACAAGTCATGCTGCAGGGCGCAACCGGTGCCCGGCCTGATAGCATTCGCCCTGCGCGGTGGATGTGCACAGCGCAGGGAGACGGCAATGGTGACGGCAAAAAAGGGGCGCAGGGTCCGCGCCGTGTGGGAGCGCGGTTATTACTCGCACAGCTACTGGGCCGGCAAGAAGAAGCTCGGCACGGTGCAGCTCGGACCCAAGGGTGAATGGGACGGCGTCTATCGCTGGCAGGCCGGCACCCACATCGGCGAAGCCTCCACGCTCGCCGCAGCCAAGCAGCAGGTTGAACAATCGGTGGCCTTCGGCGCCAGCCAGATGGGATTGTTCGACACGCCGGAATAGGCCGACCGCCTTCAAAAGATGAAATTCAATATTATCTGTTTTATTTTTTAGTCAAATATTCATACAGATTAAAGCGGAAATTATGATCACCACTATTTTCCGCATCGTGGCGCCGTGAGCTACCCCGCCTGTCCCAAGTGCGCGCATGCACCGCTGCCCGCAGACCAGTCCTTTCCCGCTGCCTGCCCGGCCTGCGGCCTGATCTTCGCGAAGTTCACCGCAGCCGCTTCACCGGTTCGCGTGCCCGCCGCCTCCGCTGCCCAGGCAGACAATGCTGCGCCTGACGCAGAACCCGCAATCATTGAAAAAGACCCGGGCCTCATCCAGTACTGGCTGCTGCATGTGCCGGAGCAGGTCTCGAACGTCAACTGGTGGGCGCGCATTGCGGGCCTCGCGCTGTTCTCGCTGTGGACGCTGTGGATCTGGAGCGACGTGGACATTCCCGCGGGCGAATCGGGCAGCCGCTTCCTGCATATCGTGCTCACGCCCTTCCATGAATCGGGGCATTACCTGATCTTCCGATGGTTCGGCCAGTTCATCATGACGCTGGGCGGCACGCTGGGGCAGCACCTTTTGCCCATCGTGCTGGGCTACGCATTGCTGGTGAAGAACCGCAATCCCTACGGCGCAGCGATCGCGCTCTGGCTGCTCGGCTATTCGCTGATCGACATGGGCGTGTACATGTACGACGCCTTCGATCCGAAGCTCATGCTGCTCTCCGGCAAAACCGGCGCGGAGAGCGACGGCCACGACTGGCAGAACATCTTCGGCGACCTCGGCCTGCTGCGCCACGCGCGCGGCATCGGCCTGTTCTGGGGCTGGATCGGCTACGCCGTGATGCTCGCAGGGCTCGTCTGGGCGGCGTACATGGTGTGGCTGCAGAGAACAAAGCTCACCGACTCGCCCTTCGCGGAAGAAGAAATCGGCTAGACGCGCACCGGCACCCGGTGCAGCTTCATGCCCATCGCGACCGAACTGTAATAGCCCAGGAGGCCCAGCACTTCGGCGATGCCATTGCGGCCCAGCAGTTTTTCAGCGCGCTTGAACACTTCGTCAGAGCCGCCGCCCGGCGCCATCGAAATCATCGCCAGCTCGTAGATCGTGCGTTCGCGCTCGTCATCGAGCTTCGGTGTCTGTCCGGCGCGGATCGCATCGAACACACTTTGCGGATAGCCGAGCTCAAGGCAGGCCTTGACATGGGCGGCCCAGACGTATTCGCCCTTCCAGTGATTGGCGATGATGCAGATGACGAGCTCGACCTCGCGGGTGCTGAGCGAGCCACGCTTGTTGAGGAAGGTGCCGATGGTCTCCATCGCGGCGGCGAAGCGCGGCGAGTGGAACCAGATCTTGTAGGGCGTGAGCATCTTGCCGCGCCCGGCGATGAGGTCCGCGAGCACTTTTTTCTGCTCTGCAGTCATTTCGTTTTCCGGGATTTCCCTGATGCGACTTGGTTCGGTCATGACGCCTGTCCTCCAGAAACAACGATGTTCAACGAGCCTGTTTCACAAGGCTCCGGCATGGAATGAAGCTGATAGTATCCTGCCACATCGCACAGCCCATGAAAGCGAGCTCCAAATGAAGATATGGATCCAGGCACTCAGCCAGAACCCCGAACAGGACCCCACCTGGCGCGCTTACGATGAAGCCTGCGAGAGGCATGCGCCCACGGTGGCGCGGCCCGGGACGGAGATCCACTTCGCCTCCGCCGACAAGCGCGCGCCGAAGATGGTGATCTCCAGCTACGTCAAATACCTGCACCTGGGGCAGATCATCGAGAACGCCATCCATGCAGAAGCATCAGGCTACGACGCCTTCATCATCGGCGGCGTGGGCGACCTCGGTTACCAGGAACTCCGGGAAGCGATCGACATTCCCGTGCTCTTCATCGGCGAGACCTCATTCCTGGTGGCCACCTTGATGGGCGCGCAGTTTGCGATCATCAATTCCGACGCGCGCTCCCTCAAAGCGGCCACGGCGAATGCGCACCGCTACGGCTTGGCGGATCGTCTGATCCCCGGCGCGCATGTCGGCCGGCAGCAGGCGGAACATTTCGCGATGATGTCCACGGACCCCAAGCGGGCGATCGCGGAATTCCAGACGGCAGCGCAAGGGCCGATCAACGACGGCGCCTCGCTGCTGATTCCCGGCACCGCGCCGATCAGCGTCTTCCTCGCAGAACAGGGCGTGCGCGATGTCGATGGCGTGCCGGTGCTCGACCTGCATGCCGCGGTGATCAAGTCCGCGGAAATGATGGTCGATTTCCGGAAGCTCGGAATACCGAAGCCGAGAAAAGGCCGCGCGCTGGATGTGAACAAGGCCGACGTGCAGCTTGCGCGGAAGATCTACCTGTCGTAGAAATTCTCCCTCACCCCAACCCCTCTCCCCGAGGGAGAGGGGGCTTTTCTCCCTTCTCCCTCGGGGGTGAGACGGGGAATTCGGGCCGCATGCGGTCCGCCTGTCGAACGGCGTGCCGATGCATCGGCATGTGCGCCCTGCAAGGGAAGGGTCGGGGATGAGGGAAAAATTGCGCCAAAGAAGCCGGGAGTATTTCTGATATCTCCGACAATACGCATCACTTCCGCGCATGCCAGGCGCGGTGCGGCCCGGGCCGGCTGGGGCGCCTGAAATCCTCCGGCACGCTCTGGTGCGTGATTTCGCGCAGCCCGAGGCGCTGCTCCAGTTGCGCATCGATCGCGAACGACCGCAGGTTCGTGGAAAAGAACAGTTCACCGCCCACAGCGAGCAGGTCATGGCACTGGCTCACCAGCCGCTCATGGTCGCGCTGCACATCGAGCACGCCCTGCATCTTCTTCGAGTTCGAAAATGACGGCGGATCGAGCACGATGAGGTCGTAGCGCTCGCCAGCCGAGACCGCCGCACCCAGCCAGGCCAGCACATCGGCGCGCTCCAGCACGTGGCGCCGGGTGTCGATGTCATTCAGCGCGAAGTTGCGTGCCGTCCAGGCCTGATAGGTGTTGGAAAGATCGACCGTGGTCGAATGGCTCGCACCGGCACAGGCGGCGTGAACCGTGAAGCTGCCGGTATAGGCAAAGAGATTCAGGAAGCGCGTTCCCGCGTTCCCCGCCTTCACCCGCTGCGCGATGTTGTCGGCCACGAGCATGCGGGTCGGCCGGTGGTCAAGGAACAGGCCCGTATCGAGATAGGTGTCGAAGTTCACTTCGAAGCGCCGCCCCGCCTCCTCGACCACGAACGATTCAGCAACGGCGTCGTCGAGTTTTTCGTATTGCGATGTTCCGCGCTGGCGTTCGCGGCGCTTGAGATGGAGTTGCGCCGCCGGGACCGCACAGACTTCGCAGATGGCATCGCACACCGCAACCAGCCACGCGGTGTAATCCTCATCGCTGCGAACCCAGCCGGTGTCGATCTCCTGCACATGAAGGTGGGTCTCGCTGCGCGGGGCCACCGTCTCGTACCCGTCGATCGCGAACGGAAACTGCGGCACATCGCGGTCGTAGATGCGAAAGCAGGTGGTGCCGCGCCGCCGCGCCCACTTGTGCCAGTGGGCGAAGTTCTTGCGCAGGCGGTTGGCGAAGGCCGAAATGTCCTGTCCGGATTCCATGGGCGGATTATCCCCCGGGGCACCCGTTGGACTTGCTGGAATGCCTACTTTGCTTCCCCTTTTTTCTTCATCCGCTCGGCAAGATCGGCAAACGGATTGAACGTGCCCGGCTGCGCCTTCACCGTGCCGCCGCCACCGGCAGCAGAATCGATCATCTTCGCGTGCTCGTTTTCGTGGCAGTAGATGCACAACAGCTCCCAGTTGCTGCCGTCCATGGGGTTGTTGTCGTGGTTGCCGTCCTTGTGATGGACGGTGAGCTCCTTCAGCCGCGAAAACGGAAACTCGCGCGCACAGCGTCCGCAGACATGGGGATAGAGCTTGAGCGCTTTTTCGCGGTAGGGATCCATGCCGCATATTCTATCGGCACAGCTACCACCCGGGCGCTGTCCACGTTGACTGCCTTGGTCTGAGCGTCATTTTCGAATACAGTCCGGGCTCACCCTGACCGCTGACACTGCTGCCGAGGAGCCGCCTGCAATGGCCGAAGCATCGAACACGCCGAACACGAACAAGGTCCTGAACCCCGCCCCGTACACCCACCGCGAAGTCACGGCGAACGGCATCCGCTTCCATCTGCTCGACTATGGCGGCAAAGGCAATCCAACGAACAAGCGAACCATGCTCTGCCTCCACGGCGGCGGCGCGAACGCGCACTGGTTCGACCTCGTCGCCGGGGCGTTCACGCCGGACCACCACGTGCTGGCCCTGGACCTGCGCGGCCACGGCGACAGCGCCTGGGCCGATCCGCCGATCTACACCTATGACCACTACGTCGATGACGTGGGCAAGGTGATCGAGGCGCTCGACCTGCGCGACTTCGTGCTCATGGGCCACTCCATGGGCGGCATGGTGTCGCTGCTGCATGCATCCTCGCCCGTCGAGCAGCGCGCACAGCGCATCAAGGCGCTGATCGTCATCGATTCCACACTGCGCATCACCGCTGCCCACGTCGAGGGCATGAACGCGCGCGGCAAGCATCCGGGCCGGGCCTTTGCGACGCTGGACGACTACGTGGCGCGCTTCAAGCTGCGCCCCGTGGAGACCATGGCCGACCAGATCACGCTGGACTACATCGCCCGGCAGAGCGCGCGGCAGTTCGAGGACGGCCAGTGGCGCCACAAGATCGACCGCAATGCCATGGCCACACGCACCCCGAGGGACGGCGTGCCGCACTGGAAGGACATCAAAATTCCGGCGCTGCTGGTGAAGGCCGCGCTCAGCCGGCGCCTGTCGCCGCAGATCATCACTGACACCCAGGCAATCTGCCCGCATGTGGAACTGGTCGAGGTATCGCAGAGCGAGCACCACATCACGCTCGACAACCCTGCCGAATTCACGCAGGTGGTCAGGCCGTTCCTGGACAGGCTGTGAAAACCTAACACCCTCCCCTCAAACAGGAAATTCCCTCCCTTGCGAAGCGGGGGAGGGTTAGGGTAGGGGCAGGTTTTGATGTTGGGCAGTCGTAGCCGCCGCTTTTCATCAAGCATAATCAGCACTTCACCAGACAAAACAAATCAAAAGGAGAGAACCCATGGCCGAGAAACCCACCTTCGGACGCTACGCCGAAATCCCCTACGACCAGATGACGCCCGAGCAGCAGGAAGGCTTCAACGTGCTCATGGAAACGCGCGGCAAGCTGCCCGGGCCGGCGAAGATCTATGTGCACAACGCCAAGCTCGCGAAAGTGCTGGGGCCACTGGGCAAGCACTTTCGCACCGAATACTCGCTGAGCACGCGCGAACGTGAAATCGTCGTCATCATCTTCTGCGCCAAATTCAACACGGCGTACGCCACCGACGCGCACGAAAAACACGCCAAGAAGGCCGGCCTGCCCGCCGAAAAGGTCGAGGCCATCCTGTCCGGACTCACCGCCTCGTTCGATGACAGGCGCGAACAGGTCATCTATGAAATGTCCGTCTGCCTCGCCGAATCGCGCTGGGTGTCAAAGGGCCTGTTCGATCGCGCCATCGAAGCGCTCGGCCATGTGGGCGCCACCGACGTCATCGCCCTGGCCGGCTTCTACGCCACCGTCGCCATGACCCTCGCCTTCTACGACGTCCCCGCCGGCTCCACCGGCATGGAGCGCTGACCTCCTCCCTCAACTGACAAGTCCCCTCTCCCGCGAAGCGGGGGAGGGCCAGGGAGGGGGCCGCTTTTTATCGCCCAGCAAATCACCATTCTCCAAAAGCCCCAATTGTCCAGAGCCCCCGCCCTCCCCCGCTACCTCCCCTGCCCCTGCCGCAGCGAAGAAGCCGACCCTCCGGCCTACACCGCCTGCTGCCAGATCTGGCACAACGGACTCGCTGCGGGTGTAGATGCGGGCAAACACGCCCCCACCGCCGAAGCGCTGATGCGCTCGCGCTACAGCGCCTACTCGGTCGGCCTCATCCACTACCTGCTCGCCACCTGGTATCCGGAAACCGCGCCGGGCGAACTGGAACTCTCACCGATCAAATGGACCGGCCTCGAAGTGCTGCACGCCGAAGAAACCGGCGATGCCGGCGTGGTGGAATTCATCGCGCGCTTCAAGGTCAATGGCCGGGCGCAGAAGATGCACGAGATCAGCCGCTTCGTGCGGCAGGCCGGACGCTGGTATTACATCGACGGACAGATGATGCCGGACGAGAAGTAGGCGATGGCGCAACCGCCCGGCGACCTGAAGCAGATCATCGCCAAAACGCTCGAACACTACAGCGAGCGCGCCGAACAATTCTGGGAAGGCACGCGCGACCACGACGTAAAGCAGAACATCGAAGCCCTGCTGCGCCACATCCGCGGCACCCCGCCCTTTCGCATCCTCGATTTCGGCTGCGGCCCGGGGCGCGACCTGATGGCCTTCAAGGCACTGGGCCACGCGCCGATCGGCCTCGAAGGCTCCGCACCGCTGGCCGCCATGGCCCGCGAGCACAGCGGCTGCGAAGTCTGGGAACAGGATTTTCTGGCGCTGAAGCTGCCCGCCGGTCACTTCGACGGCATTTTTGCGAATGCCTCGCTGTTCCATGTGCCAAAACAGGAATTGCCACGCGTGCTGGGCGAACTGCATGCAGCGCTCAAGCCGCAGGGCGTGCTGTTCAGTTCAAACCCGCGGGGACACAACGAAGAAGGCTGGAATCGCGGCCGGTATGGGGCGTATCACGACCTCGAAGCCTGGCGCGGGTTTCTCGAAGCGGCGGGATTCTCGGAACTGGAACACTACTATCGGCCGCCGGGGTTGCCGATTGAGCAGCAGCCGTGGTTGGCGAGTGTGTGGATAAGATAAAGTATGTGCACTAGAAAATTAAGCAAAGTTTCCCGCGCCCAATGAGCGATGCTTGGTCCCGCCTGGAAGTCGAAGCCACTGTTGCAGACTATCTGCACATGCTTACGCTCGAGCTTGCAGGTCAGACCTACAACAAGTCCACATACCGTCGCGCATTGCTTCGGAAACTCAATTCCCGGACGGAAGCGGCAATCGAGCTGAAGCACCAGAACATCTGCGCCATCATGATTGAGCTCGGATGCCCTTATATCAGCGGCTACAAGCCAAGGCGAAATTATCAAGGGCTGCTATTTGAAATAGTCGCCGATCAACTCAAGGCTGCAGCTCCGTTCGACCGAGCGGCACTCGCTGCCGTTGAACTTCCAGCCGCGACTCCGATAATCGAAGATTTCTCGAACATTAACGTCGATCCACCAGCAATGGCAGTTATTGCAAGCGACTCAGCAAAAGGTGCCTACACTCCACAGCCCAAGCGAGGCATAACTCGCGATTACCTCGCTCGGGAAGCTCACAATCAGGCTCTAGGCAAAGCTGGCGAAGATTTCATCCTTCAGTACGAACGCTGGCGCCTGATCAGAAGTGGAAAAGAGTCGCTTGCCGACAAAGTCGAGCATGTTTCCCAGACGCAAGGAGACGGGCTCGGCTATGACATCCTGTCTTATGAAACAAGCGGCAAAGAACGACTCATTGAGGTGAAAACCACATCGTTCGGCAAGGAAACGCCTTTTTTCATCACTCAAAATGAGCTTGCATTCTCTAAAGCACAAGCGGAAATCTTCCAGCTATATCGTGTGTTTGAGTTTCGCAAGGAACCTAAAATGTTCGCGCTAAGCGGCGCGGTGAATGCGCATTGCTTACTTGACCCGATCACTTATCGCGCACGGTTTTCTTGAGTACGGCCCGGCATTTATCCTCAAGATACCTCACTCCCCAACCCGCCCCCGAATCGGCTTCAAAATATCCTTCAGCCCGTTGTGATCGATCTCCTGCATCAACTGCAGCAGGCGGCCGATCTCCCCCTTGGGAAAACCTTCCCGGGCGAACCAGTTGAGGTAGTGGCCCGGCAGGTCGGCGATCACCCGGCCCTTGTACTTGCCGAAGGGCATTTTCAGGGTGACCAGGGTTTCGAGGTCTTTGGGTTGCATTGGATCTTGTCTGCGTGACGGCGGGTTCGGGCTCTCGGCATGATTGAGCCGTGAACCGCCCCCTCCCTAACCCTCCCCCGCTCACTTCGTTCGCAAGGGAGGGGATTTTTCGGTCAATGAAACGGGAAACGATATGTAATCAATTTCAATATTAATACTTTATTCCAATAGCATTTTCGTTGAAATTATTATCAGACAAATTATCTACCAGCACGCCTCCAGCACGGCGCGCAGTTCGTCCTGGTGGTGCCTGAACTCGCGCTTGGGGTCGGCGTTGAAGCTGGTGAGTGAATTCTGCAGCAGCGTCGGGGCGCTGGATTTGGGGATGCCCAGTTCGGTGAGATTCATCGGCATCCCGAGGCGCTTGAACTCCGCGCCCATCGCCACCGCTACGCGCTCGGGGGCCTCGGCCACGGGGTCGCCCTGCTTCCATACTTCCAGCGTTTCGGCGATGTTGCATAGGGCCACCGGGTCGCGATACCCGAGCTTCCTCACCAGGGTCTGGGTGATGGCGGCGCGGCTTTCGCCCTGGCCGGCCTCGTCATGCAGGTTGATGATGGCCGCCGACAGCGCATAGCCGAAACGCCCCGCCCAGTTCGGCACGCGCGCGCCGCCGTCGTCGCCTTCGCGGTTCTGCAGGAAGGTGGCCACGCACATGTCCATGCGCGCACCGATGTCGTCGGTGTCCAGGCACCGGATGGCGTCGCGGATCAGCGTGAACATGCCGCGGCGGTTGATGACCGAGAGCGGCGTGGCGCGCACATAGCCCATGTCGAGGGTGACGCGCCAGTACAGGGCCGCAGCGCTGGTGTGCAGTTGCGAGGCGGGCATGGTGGCGAGCGCCTCGGGGTCCCAGAACAGTGCCACCGGGCGGGTCTTGGGGTCGAAGAACTCGATCCGCCTGCCCTGGTATTTCGCCGGCGAGCCGCCGCGGTTCTGCGCCGAGGTGGGGTTGGTGAGCACGTTGATGATGGGCAGCTTGGGCGCAAGGAGCCGCGCGCTGATGGCCGGGCCTTCGGCGGGGTACTGCGTGATCAGCGATTCGAGCGGGCCGGATTCGGCCATCAGGATGGCGGTGATGCGCGCGCCCTGCACCACGCTGCCGCCGCCCACTCCAATCAGCAGGTCGGCTTTCGCGTCGCGCGCGGCGTCGCGTGCCGCTTCGCAATCGGCCAGCGGCGTGTCCTTGCCCATTTCGTCGTACACCCCGACCAGCACATCACCCAGCAGCTTGCGCAGGTCGTTGATGAGCGGTGTCTTGCGCGACACCGAGCGGCCGCAGATGATGAAGGCGCGCCGTGCCTTCTGGCGCTTGATCTCCGCCGGCAGGTTGGCGAGCGCATTCTTTCCGCTGTAGACGCGGGCCTTGAAGCTCTCGATCCGATAGTCGTAGTAGGTTTCGAATTGCATGGGGGGGTCCTCGTTTGATGGCACCGTTCTTTGATGTCGGCGTTCGGCCGCCGGTGACGACGCTGACCTGGAATGGTACCTCACCTGAAACAGCCAGCCCCCTCTGCCAACGGGGCAGCCATCGCCGGAATCAGAGCGCCGCCCCCAACCTGGAAGCGGGCACGGGGCGTTCATCCTGATGGGGGCTTTTGCCGACCGGAATGGAAAAGTAGAAGGTGGCGCCCTTGCCAATCGCACCCTGCGCCCAGACCCTCCCGCCGTGGCGGTTCACGATTTTCTGGACGATCGCCAGTCCGATCCCGGTACCGGAAAATTCCTTCTCGGCATGAAGGCGCTGGAATACGCCGAACAGCTTGTCGTAATACTTCATGTCGAATCCGGCGCCATTGTCGCGAACGTAAAAAACATCAAAGCCGTCCTCGCGGTAACCGCCGACATGAATTTCCGGGTTCTCCTGCTTGGCGCTGTACTTGGCGGCGTTCGACAGCAGGTTCTCCCATACCTGGCGCAGCAGGGATCGGTCACCGCTGGTCGTTGCAAGGGCGTCACAACTGAAACGCCCCTGGAACGGGACATTGGTCATGACATCGTCAATCACCGTGCTGGTATTGAATTCCGACCTGAGTATTGCCTGCCGGCCCAGCCGTGAAAATTCCAGCAGGTCCTGAATCAGTTCCCCCATCCGCGCGGATTGCTCAATGACCACGTCCAGCAATCGCCTTCCTTCCGCATCCAGGCTGCCCGCATGGTCCTCCTGCAGGATCCGGACGTAGCCATTGACGGCACGCAGCGGGCTGCGCAGATCGTGCGACACCGAATAGGAGAAGGATTCCAGATCGGTGTTGAGCTCACCCATCTGGCGGTGGGCCCGCGCCAGTTTCGCGTACAGCATGCTGTTCTCCAGCAACAGAACGGCAAGCACGAAGCTTGCGCCCAGCAGGCCGAACACCCGGCCCGAATACCAGCCAAGGTCAAAGCGGCCCGCATTGAGGACGGCGGCAAGGGCGATGTCGAATATCCACACGAACATGACCACCATCAACCACAGGTCGAGGACTGAGCGCGTTCCCCGCCGCCACAGAATGACCAATGCACTGAGGCACAGGAACCATGTCGCCAGCGCAATGCCCATTTTGGCCGGCGTATCCTGATTGCCCTGCATGATTGCAGGCAGCGCCTCGGCGCCCACGGTTGCAATCCCGATGAACAACGCCGTCAATCCCACGGTTGCGATGGCGCCGGCCAGTATCCAGAACCCGGGACGCTTCATCGATGCAGCGCTGCCTCCTTCACCCTTTTGCAGCGCATAGACAACGACGAGCAGCGGGAACGTGCCGTGCCACAGGAAATACAGCCAGGCCGTCGTCTGGGCATTGGCCCCGAGAAGGCCGGTGGGCGAAAAGAGCCCCGGAAAACTCAGCAGATGGGCGGCGGCCATCAGGGCGCTGAGCAGATAGGCGCAGGCAAGCACCAGCAGCGCGCGATGACGAAGAATGTTGAACTGGCCAAACAGCAGCAGCGCGGTGATCAGCTCATTGATGATCAGCGCCGATTGATAGACGGGCAGGAAGGCGCCCATCTGGGGGAGCGGCGTTTTCGCGAACGGCGCCGCCGCAAGGAAGAACACCGCCGAACAGAGGATGACCGCACAAGCCAGCCAATGAGCCCTGTCCGTCGCCGGAAGCGTGGAGAGAAACTCGGTCTTGCTGTCTTGAAAATCGGCGGCCACACCGCTTCCCCTGGACACAGGCAACGGAGGAAAGAATAGCCGATTCCATTGTGCTGCTGCAGGGCCCTTCCGGATTTCCCGGAATCGTCAAGAATGCCCTACAAGCCTTGTCTGCCTTGCTGCGGCCTGCCCTGCTGCAGCCAATGCGGAATTGTCTGCAGCAGAATCAGGCGACGCGTCGGCTATTCGGCCAGCGTGATTCCCGAATCGTCGACCACCTTCTTCCACCGCGCCACTTCGGTGGAGATCAGCTGCTTGAACTGGGCCGGCGTGCTGCCCACCGGGGTTGCGCTCTGCCCATCCAGGACGCGGGCGATTTCAGGCGTCTTGACCACTTGCGCGAAGGCTTCGCTCAGCTTGTTGACGATGGCAGGCGGCGTTGCCGGCGGCGCGAGGAATCCCATCCACGCGGTGTAGTCGTAGCCGGTAACGCCCATCTCCGCTGCCGTCGGTATGTCCGGAAACTGCTTGGCGCGCTGATGGCCGAGCACGGCCAGTATGCGCACCTTGCCCGATTGCAGCAGCGGCAGTGCGGCGGACAGGATGCCCGAAGAAATGTCCACGCGGCCGGACATCAGTTCCTGCAGTGCCGGCCCCGTGCCCTTGAACGGAATGAAGGTCACGGTGGTGCCCGTCAGCGAGTGCAGCCAGGCTCCCGCGAGGTGGCTGATTTCGCCGTTGCCCGCGGTGGCATAGTTCACCTTGCCCGGATTGGCCCGGGCGTAGGCGATGTACTCGGCGAAGTTCTTCGGCGGAAATGTGTTACTGGCCATCAGCGCGGAGGTGCGCATGGCCATCAGCGATACCGGCGCCAGGTCGGTGACGATGTTGAAGGGAAGGTCCTTGTAGAAGGCCGGCACCACCGTCATGGCGGTGGTGTGGCCCAGCAGCGTATAGCCATCGGGGGCCGCCTTCACGACATAGCCGATGCCGATGGTGGTGCCGC
The DNA here is from genome assembly GCA_903928055.1 of uncultured beta proteobacterium. Classification (GTDB taxonomy): domain Bacteria; phylum Pseudomonadota; class Gammaproteobacteria; order Burkholderiales; family SG8-39; genus CAIYPG01. Next base: position 13,413 of record CAIYPG010000067.1, read on the forward strand.
CCCCCGCCTTGTAATCGACCACGAAGGGCTGGCCCAGGATCTTGCTGGCCACCGGTGCATACAGGCGCGACTCGACATCGACCGAGCCGCCCGGCGCGAACGGACTGATGATGGTGATCGGCCTGGAAGGAAATGTCGCGGCCGAACCCTGCGCGCCGGCCCAGCCTGAAAACAGGGCAAGCACGACGGCGGACACCGTGTACATCGCGGAATTGAAATAGGGCATGTTCTTCTCTCCTTTGATCGGGTCATGCTTTCTTGGGAACTGAAGGCATCCGCCTTCTTGCAGTGTTCCCTGCAATGAGCCGGCCGATGCGCGCCAGATTGAATCAACCGGCGACGGGGCAAGCATACTCCTGTCCACCTGCCCTCTCGTCGGCAGCGCCTGACGCGCGCCTGACATTGCAACGGACCTGGCGACGTACCTGGCGCCGTACATCGCGCCACTCATCATCGTGAGTGGTTGACGCGCTCCGCTATTGCACCTGCATGTCCTCGCGCACCTGTGCTGTCAGCTCGTATGAACGCAACCGCGCCTGGTGATCATAGATGGCCGCAGCGATGATGAGTTCGTCCGCACCGGTCTTCGCGATGAAGGCTTCCAGCCCCGCTTTCACACTGGCGGGTGAGCCAACCACGGCACCGGGCAGGATTTCCTCGATGACGGCGCGCTCCATGGGGCCGAGCTTCTTGTCGAAATCCGGATCAGGCGGCGGCAACTGGCCGCGCCGGCCGGTGCGGTTGTTCAGCGTGGACTGCTGGCGCGAAGTGAAGAGCAGTTGCGCCTCTTCGTCGGTGTCGGCGGCGATGACATTGATGCCGAGCATGGCATAAGGCTTCTGCAGCCACTCAGAGGGTTTGAACAGCTCACGATAGAGGCGCAGCGCCTCCATCATCTGCTGCGGGGCGAAGTGCGAGGCGAAGGCAAACGGAAAACCGTTCACCGCGGCAAACTGCGCGCCCCAGGTGGATGAACCAAGAATCCAGATCGGGATGCTCAACCCCGCACCCGGCACCGCAACCACACGCTGGCCGGGCTGCTCGGGGGAGAACCAGTGCAGCAATTCGCCCACCTCGGCCGGAAAGTCTTCGCCGGCCATCGGATCACGGCGCAGGGCCTGCGAGGTGGCCTGGTCCGAGCCCGGCGCGCGGCCCAGGCCGAGGTCGATGCGGCCCGGGTGCAGCGACTCCAGCGTGCCGAACTGCTCGGCAATCAGCAGCGGCGCGTGGTTCGGCAGCATGACGCCGCCCGCGCCGATGCGGATCGTCTTCGTGCCTGCGCCGATGTGGGCAATGACCACCGAGGTGGCGGCGCTGGCCACGCCGACGAGGGAGTGGTGCTCGGCGATCCAGTAGCGCTTGTAGCCCCAGTGCTCGGCGTGCTGCGCGAGGTCGAGCGCATTTCGGAAGGAATCGGCGGCGGTGCCGCCTTCAATGATGGGGCAGAGGTCGAGGACGGAGAAGGGGATCATGCTGCTTGCGCGTGCAGACGCACGCCCAGTGCACGAGCCACCTTCAGGATCGTGGCGAAGCTGGGATTTCCATCGGTGCTCAACGCACGATAGAGACTCTCGCGACTGAGGCCGGCATCCTTGGCAACCTGCGTCATTCCCTTGGCGCGTGCGATGTCTCCCAGCGCCCTGGCAATGCCGGCCGCATCTTCCGGAGCCTCGACCAGCCATGCATCAAGATAGGCCGCCATGTCCTCCGGGGTGCGCAGGTACTCAGCGACGTCATACGGCGTCGTTTTCGTTTTCTTCCTTGAAACCTTGACAGCAGATGCCTTGGGCATGATTGCTACTCCTTGAAATTCTTCGCCAGCCGGATGGCGGCGGCAATGTCCTTTTGCTGCGATGATTTGTCTCCGCCGGCGAGGAGCAACAGCAATCGCGTTCCGCGCAGCGAGTAGTAAACGCGGTAGCCTGGACCGACATCCACCTTCAACTCCGAAATGCCATCTTTCAGATTCCTGTGACTGCCGGGGTTCCCGTGAATCAGCCGGTCAACCCGGACCAGAACCCTTGCGCGAGCCAGGGGGTCCTTCAGGGCTTTGAACCAGGCGCGATATTCGTCAGTCTGCTCGACACGCATCGATGCATTGTAGCCTATGGGCTACAGGCGTCAAGTGGTGATGGGACGGGGGTCGAGGATGGAGAAGGGGAACATTTTTGGGTTCCTGTCACTGCTTCAAGTCTTGTCTTATTTGTTCGGCGCCTGAGGTCAAAACCTGCCCCCCACCCTAGCCCTCCCCCGCTCCGCTTCGCTACGCAAGGGAGGGAATTTTCTACCACGTGTTTCGGAGTTCGCGGAGTTTGACGAAGACGGTTCTGGTGTCGGGGTGTTCGGGGAGGTCGGGGAATTTTTCGCGCAGCTTCTCGATGACACCGGGGCTGGTGAGGCGGAAGAAGGTGTTGAACTGCTTTTCCTCCCTGAGCGTGGTGATGATCGAGGTGGCAGGGTCGTGGTCCTTCACCTTCGGCAGCAGCGCTTTCGCGGCGGCGTTGCCAGGCTCGCGATCCAGCGTGAAATTCAGATTCGACTCGATGTAGTCATGTCCGGGATACACCTGCGTGTCCTCCGGCAGCTTGGCGAGTTGATCGACGAAGGTGGCATACATGACCTCGGGATCGCCGCCCCGGTAGCAGTTGCCGGCACCTGCGTTGAACAATGTGTCGCCGCTGAACAGTGCCTTCATGTCGGTGCGCGACTTGAGGCAGATATGGCACATCGTGTGGCCGGGCGTATCCATGCATTCGAGCTCGACGCGCTTGCCCACCTTGATGACGTCACCGGCGCCCACGGCACGATCGACGCCGGGAATTTTGGATGCGGCACCGTGGTGCGCGATGATCTTGGCGCCAGTGGCCTCGACCACGGCGGCATTGCCGCCGATGTGGTCATTGTGTTCGTGGGTGTTGAGGATCTGCGTGATGTTCCAGCCGCGTGCCTTCGCCGTGGCGAGGCATTGCGCGTGGTCCAGCGGATCGATGGCCAGCGCCTCGCCGGTATCCGGGCAGGCGATCAGGTAGTTGAAATTGCGCAGGGCGTTTCCGGTCCAGATGCGCTCGACAAGCATGGGGGTCCTTTGGGGTGCCTGATTCAATACAGACATGATAACCGCCCTCACCCCGCCCCCTCCCTAGCCCTGCCCCGCTCCGCAGGGGAGGGAATTTATATGGGTACACTCGGGCTTTCCGGTTATGCAATCAAAGGAGCAACACATGGACGTTCGCGCAGCAGTGGCGCATCAGGCCGGCGCACCGCTGACCATTGAGACGGTGCAGCTCGAAGGGCCGCGCTTTGGCGAGGTGCTGGTCGAGATCAAGGCCACCGGCATCTGCCACACCGACGAATTCACGCGCTCGGGTGCCGACCCGGAAGGCATTTTCCCGGCCATCCTCGGACATGAGGGCGCCGGCGTAGTGGTGGACATCGGGCCGGGCGTAGTCAGCCTGAAGAAAGGCGACCATGTCATTCCGCTCTACACGCCGGAGTGCCGGCAGTGCGAGTACTGCCTCTCGGGCAAGACGAACCTCTGCCAGGCGATCCGCGTGACCCAGGGCCGGGGCGTAATGCCCGACGGCAGCAGCCGTTTCTCGCTGGGCGGCAAGCCGTTGTTTCATTACATGGGCACCTCGACCTTCGCGAACTACACCGTGGTTCCGGAAATCGCACTGGCAAAAATCCGCGAGGACGCGCCCTTCGACAAGGTCTGCTACATCGGCTGCGGCGTGACCACCGGCATCGGCGCAGTGATCAACACCGCGAAAGTGGAACCCGGCGCGAACGTGGTGGTGTTCGGCCTGGGCGGCATCGGGCTGAACGTGGTGCAGGGCGCGCGCCTTGCCGGGGCGAACATGATCGTCGGCGTCGACATGAACCCGGGGCGCAAGGCACTGGCCGAGAAATTCGGCATGACGCATTTCGTGAATCCGAAGGAAGTCGAGGGCGACCTCGTGCCGTATCTCGTCAATCTGACCAAGGGCGGCGCGGACTACAGCTTCGAGTGCATCGGCAATGTGGACGTGATGCGCCAGGCGCTGGAATGCTGCCACAAGGGCTGGGGCGTGTCGGTGATCATCGGCGTCGCCGGTGCCGGGCAGGAGATCAAGACGCGGCCCTTCCAGCTCGTCACCGGGCGCGTGTGGAAAGGCACGGCCTTCGGCGGCGCCAAGGGCCGGCGCGACGTGCCGAAGATCGTGGACTGGTACATGGAAGGCAAGATCAACATCGACGACCTGATCACGCATACGCTGAAACTCGAGGAGATCAACAAGGGCTTTGACCTCATGCACGAGGGCAAGTCGATACGCTCGGTGGTGGTGTATTGAGCGTGCGCTGGGCGTACGCAGAGGCGCCATCCGGCACCCCTTCCTGAATAAGTCTTTCAGGAATATCGAATGATCTGCGCCTCCCAAACCCTGCGGCGATGGGGATAATCGACCCATACGCAGGAACAACAATTGGGGGGAGATCATGCGCTTCACGATGACGATGCTGTATACCGCCACGCTGGCGGCACTGACAGGCACAGCCTTCGCGCAGGAATCGGTGGATGCCTATCCGTCGCGGCCGGTGACGGTCATCAACCCGCTCGCTCCCGGCGGCAGCGGCGACGTGGAGACGCGGCTCTACAACCAGAAGCTCTCCGAGGCGCTGGGCAAGCCCTTCATCATCGACTTCAAGCCGGGCGCAGGCACCACGCTCGGCACGGCGCTGGTGGTGAAGTCCAGGCCCGATGGCTACACGCTGCTGACCGTTTCGCCCAGCCTCACGATTGCACCGGCCTTCTACAAGGACCTGCCCTATGACGTGAACCGCGACCTCTCGCCGATCACGCAGATGAGCAAGCGCGCGACCATGGTGGTGGCGCATCCTGCGGTGCCCTACAGGAACATGAAGGAATTCGTCGCCTACATGAAGTCGCATCCGGGCGAGGTGAACTGGGGCACGAACGGCGCAGGCAGCATCTCGCACCTGCTGGGCGAGTGGCTGCAGACGCTCACCGGCACGAAGATGACCTTCGTGCACTACAAGGGCGTGAGCGGCCTCACCACCGACGTGCTGGGGGGGCGCATCGGCGCCACCGTATTCACGTTCACCAGCGCCCTGCAGCTCGTGAAGACGAACAAACTGAAGATCCTCGGCATGAGCACCACCGAGCGTTCCCCGGCGCTGCCCGATGTGCCCACGGTGCAGGAACAGGGCATTCCCGATTTCGAGTATCCGAGCTGGCTGGGCTACTTCGGCCCGCCGGGCATGGCGCCGGCGCTGGTGGCCAAGCTGAACGGGGAACTGGTGAAGGCCGCGCACTCGCCCGACGTGATCAAGACCATGGCCGCCGACAGCACCACGCTGGTGGCCGGGACGCCGGAACAACTGAAAAAGCTGGTCGCCACCGAAACGGCGCGCTGGCAGAAGCTGGTGACGCAGGCGGGAATCAAGCTTGAGGAGTAAGTATTCTCCGGCTTGATTCAGCGCCAGAAGCAAGTTCAATCACGTTGATTCCGTTCATGGTTCGATCCTTCGACAGACTCAGGACACCACGAACGGAATCAACAAGCTACCGTTCGTCCCGAGCCTGTTGGAGGACGACCCCGGATATCCGCCCTGTCGCCTGCCATAGCACTCCGCTTGCACCATAGTGCCCCGTAAGGTAAGGTTCGCGCCTTCCACGGCGTATCCACGCCCCTGCAAACCGGCGCCCTGATCGTTGAATTGTCAGCGCTGCCCCACTTCCGGTTATTCCCTTGATCGTCACTTCCGGTGTTTCCATACAGTTCGGCGCCAAGCCGCTATTCGAAGGCGTCTCCGTCAAATTCGGCGGCGGCAACCGCTACGGCCTGATCGGCGCGAACGGCTCGGGCAAGTCCACGTTCATGAAGATCCTCGGCGGCGACCTCGAGTCGAGCGCCGGATCGATCGCCCTCGACTCGAACGAGCGCCTCGGCAAACTGCGCCAGGACCAGTTCGGCTACGAAGAGCAGCGCGTGCTAGACGTAGTGCTGCAGGGCCACGCCGAAATGTGGAACGCCATGCGCGAGCGCGACGCCATCTACGCGAACGAGAACGCCAGCGAAGACGACTACATGAAGGCCGCGGACCTGGAGACGAAGTTCGCGGAATACGGCGGCTACACCGCCGAGGCGCGTGCCGGCGAGCTGCTGCTCGGCCTGGGCGTGCCCATTGCGCAGCACAACGGCCCGATGAGCGAAGTGGCGCCGGGCTGGAAGCTGCGCGTGCTGCTCGCACAGGCCTTATTCGGTGATCCGGACATCCTGCTGCTTGATGAGCCGACGAACAACCTGGACATCAACAGCATCCGCTGGCTCGAGGACATTCTCAACACACGCCAGAGCACCATCGTCATCATTTCGCACGACCGGCACTTTTTGAACAGCGTGTGCACGCACATCGCCGACCTGGATTACGGCCAGTTGAAGGTGTATCCGGGCAATTACGACGATTACATGCTGGCCTCGACGCAGGTGCAGGCGCAGAAGCTCGCTGCCAATGCCAAGGCGAAAGACAAGGTCGCCGAGCTGCAGGAGTTCGTGCGGCGTTTCTCGGCGAACAAGTCCAAGGCGCGCCAGGCCACCTCGCGCGCCCGCCAGCTCGAGAAGATCAAGATCGAGGACATCAAGCCCTCCAGCCGCCAGTACCCCTGGATCCGCTTCGAGTTCGACGAAAAGGAAAAGCTGCACCGCCAGGCCGTCGAGGTGAAGAAGCTCACCAAGGGTTACGCGAAGGGCAAGCCCATCATCAGCGGCTTCGACATCACGATTGCCGCAGGCGAGCGCGTTGCCATCATCGGCCCCAACGGCGTGGGCAAGACCACGCTGCTGCGTTCATTGCTGCCGGTTGAAAAGGGTGGCATCGCCCCCGACCACGGCGAGGTGAAATGGGCGGAGAAGGCGCAGATCGGCTACGGCGCGCAGGACCACGCCGCGGATTTCCCCATCGACATGTCGCTCGCCGACTGGATCACGCAATGGCGCAAGCCCGGCGACGACGACCAGGTGGTGCGCTCCACGCTGGGCCGCCTCCTGTTCTCGGGCGACGACATCAAGAAATCGGTGAAGGTGATCTCCGGCGGCGAAGAGCAGCGCATGGTGTTCGGCAAACTGATGCTGCAGATGCACAACGTGCTGCTGCTCGATGAGCCGACCAACCACCTCGACATGGAATCCATCGAGTCGCTGAACACCGGCCTGGAGAAATTCAAGGGCACGCTGATTTTCGTGTCGCATGACCGCGAGTTCGTGTCATCGCTGGCCACGCGCATCATCGAACTGAAGCCCGCCGAGAAGGAAGGTAACCCTGCAGTCATTGTGGACTATCAGGGCAACTACGAGGATTACCTGACCAGCCAGGGCGTGGTCTGATCGTCAGGCCTGCCCATTTTCTGCGCGGCGCGCCGCGCAATTATTTTCCGGAACATGGAACAAAAGCAGGCCAGTCCTCGTCCATATAGGGGACATTCCCCTCTCCGACAAGGCATGCCATGAAAATCGCAACATCCGAAATTCTCAAATCCCCGCTCCTCGCCGCTGCCAGCCTCTGCCTCGTGATCGCCTCCTCGCCCGCCTGGGCACAGGGCCTGCAAACCACCCGCCTCATTGGAACCATCACGCGCGTCAACGGCCCCACCCTGGTGGTCAAGACGGCCACCTCCGAAAAGGAGGTGCATGTGGCAGCGGATACGCCGCTGTTCGCCCTTGCCAAGGCATCGATGGCTGATGTGAAGCCCGGCGTTTTCGTCGGCGTCGGCGCAACACCCCAGGCGGATGACAGCCAGCAGGCGATCCGGGTGATGATTTTTCCGGAATCGATGCGAGGTCTGGGTGAAGGCCACCGCCCCTGGGACAAACCGGGCACCACGATGACGAACGCCACCGTGGATACCAGCATTGCCAGCGTCAACGGTCAGGTGGCAATGGTGAAGTACAAGGGCGGCGAGAAGAAAATCATCATCCGTCCCGACGCCCAGATCGTCACCTACGTCGTAGCCGGCAAGAATGAGGTCAAGCCGGGCGCCAACGTCACCATCAGTGGCACGGCAACGGCAGGCGGCGTGATCGAGGCCAGCCGCATCGTGGTCAGCCGCGACGGAGTCGCGCTGAACTGAGACTGCGCTGCACGGCACGGGCGGGGCCGGCAAGGCCGCCCCGCTGAAGCGCCTTTCATTCGCCGCGTTCACCTGAACACCGGTGTCGTCATATCGGCGTAATCAATCTGTCACACAAGTTGAATACCTTGAGCGCATCTGCCCGCCAACACGGGCACCTTTCCCGCTCGCCGCTCTTAGGATATTCAGCCCATGAAGTCGACCCGAACCTTGATTGCCGCAATGACGGCCGCTGCCCTGCTTTCCGCCTGTGCGGGAGGCTCGTCCTCCGATGCAGCCGCCCCGGCCCCGACACGCACCATCATCATGGTCTGGGACGGACTGCGACCGGACTCGGTCAACGCCACTGACACGCCCAACCTGTACCGCTTGCGCGAAACCGGCGCGAACTTCAGCGACAACCATTCGACCTACCCGACCTTCACCATGATGAACGGGTCGTCGTTTGCCACCGGCTCCTTCCCCCGGACCAGCGGTTTCTACGGCAACACCTTCTGGACGCCGCCGCAGGGCGGTAACAACACGATTCCCGCGGGCAACAGCGCCGCCGGCACCAGCCAGAATTACGTCGATCCGGTGTTCACCGAGGACTATCAGGTGCTGGCCACGCTGAACAATTACTACGGCGGCCAGTTGCTGCTGGTGAAGACCCTGTTCGCCGCCGCGCAAAGTGCCGGCGCGGTGACCGCCACCATCGGCAAGTCGGGCGCGGCCTACATCCAGGATCTGGGCAAGGGCGGCTACTTCCTCGATGAGAATTCCGCATCGCCCCGCAGCTTCGTCACTGAACTTCAGGAGAGGGGCTACCCGCTCCCGGCCAACACCACAAAAGGTTATGCCGGTGCCGATGCCGTCACGCTGGCGGGCAACAACGGCAGCCCCACGAACCGCGCCGGATATGTCACCTTCAACACCACGGCCTTCGACCCCGGGCATGCCATTGCGATCCCGGCGCGCGATTCCAGCGATGCCACGCAGGGTGCCGGCGAGGACGCCGCGAACAAGTACATGCTGTCGGTCTTCACCCGATACCTCCTGCCGGTCAAGAAGCCGATGTTGTCGCTGATCTGGTTCCGCACCCCCGACAACAATGAGCACGGCTATGGCCCGGGCAGCGCGAACGCAAAGGCCAGCCTGCGCTCGCAGGATGAGCGACTCGGCGAACTGATGTCGGCGCTGCAGTTGAACGGCATGGACAAATCGACCAACATCATCGTCGTCTCCGACCATGGACACAGCAGTGTGTCCGGCCCGCTCGCCCTCTATCCGCTGCGCACCATCAACCCGTCGGCCACGCCGCCCAATGGCGCGCCGGTGAATGGCTCGACGAGCGGCACGACTGCCGCATCAGTGGGCGCAGTGAACAATGCCACCGGCTACTCCTTCTCCGGGGACGTGCGGTCCGCCGACCTGCTGACCTACCGCGGCTTCAGCGCCTACGATGGCAGCGGGTGCGCCGCTTCCCCGATGTCGGGCCTCAAGGCCGACGGCACGCCGGTCATTCCCGTCCGGATCGACGCCACGGGCAGCCTGTGTGGCACTGCGAACACGAAGTATCAGGCCATCAGTGCCACGCTGCCGGCACCGGTGGCCCGGTTCAATGTTCCCGCCCCCGGAAAATTGCCCGCCAATGGCATCGTGATTGCCGCGAACGGCGGCTCCGACTACTTCTATGTTCCGGGGCACGACGCCGCCACAGTGAGGAATCTGGTCCGGTTCCTGCAGCAGCGCGAGGAATACGGCGCGATCTTCGTCGACAGCCGCTATGGCGAGATCCCGGGGACGCTTTCGTTGGCACAGGTCAACCTCGAGAATGCGGCGCGCCAGAACAACGGCCAGCCCGATGTGGTGGTGAGCTTCAACTGGGATTACGGCGTGTCGGTCCAGGGCATGCCCGGCATCGAGTTCGAGAGCTTCAGCGCGGGCCAGCACGGCATGCACGGCAGCTTCGGCATTGCCGACGTTCACAACACGCTGATCGCCAGCGGTCCTTCCTTCCGTACCGGCACCACGGTCACCACTCCTACGGGCAATGTCGATGTCGCGCCGACCGTGGCCTGGCTGCTCGGCCTGTCGCTGCCGCAGGCCGATGGCCGGGTGCTCAATGAGGCACTCACAACTCCGGAGACGACCGCACCGGCAAAAGTTGCATCTTCCACGGTGAAGCCGGGCAGTGCGGCAACGGGCCTACGCTTTGAACTGCCGACCGATCCGACAGGGAAAGCGGCGGACGCATCCCTGTCCGGTTCCTACACGATCAACCTTGCAGTCAAGGACCTGACCGTGAACGGCAAGACCTACCGCTACTTTGATTACGCCAAAGCGGTGCGCCAGTAATGCCGTGCATGAGGCGCCCTGACGCAATCCCCGGTTCGCGCCGCCTGCTCCGCGGCAGTGCCGGACTGCGCCTGGCCCTGTTCGCCATCGCGGTGGTCATGTCGTTCAGTGTGCCGGCCAGCGAACTGAAATTCGAGCAGGTGTTCAGCGAAAAGGGGGAGCCCGCCAGCCTGCACTACGAAGCGGTGTTCGCCGTGAACGGCGGTGAGCACCGGCTGGAAGTGTGGCGCGACGGAAACCGGAGATTGAAGCGGCGCACCGACGAGGCCGTCGAGATGTATGCGTTCCGCAAGTCGGACGATCCTGAGTTTCGCCTGTCGGTCCTGGACCTGCGCAAACGGATCCACACGCGCATTGACCGGACCAACCTGTATCGCATCGGCAACTTCACCGACTGGTTCGACCTGGCGCATGGCCTGAAGCATCCCGCAGGTGACTATCAGGTGGCGCGCTCAAAAGCGCCTGTTGGCGCCGCCCGTGCCATCACGGCCTGTGACTGGTATGACCTGACCGTGGACAATCGCACGACCCACATCTGCTGGAGCGCGGAAAGCCGCATCCCGCTGCTGATGCAGACGCAGGAAGGCGCCGTGGTGTGGCGCGTGGCAAGCCTGGACCGAAATGCGCTTTCCGCAAAGACATTCGAAATCCATGACGAAGGTTTCATCCGCAACGACGCCAACCAGGATATTGAACGCGACTGAGGTTGAACGTCACTGCGGCTGAACGTCACCGCGGTTGAACGTAACTGAGGCGTCAAATCACTCCCCGATGAAATTCGGCTTCCGCTTCTCGAGGAATGCCGCCACCGACTCCTTGTGGTCCTTCGACAGTCCGACCACGGGCTGGTAGTCCTGTTCGGCGCGGAAGCATGCCTCCAGCGTGTGGTAGCTGTTGATCATGGCCGACTTCGTGAGCGCAAACGCCAGCGGCGGCACGGCGGCAAAACGTTCGGCAGCGAGCATCGCGGCTTCCAGCGTTTTCCCCGGCGCGACGACTTCATGCACCACGCCGTACTTCTCCGCCTCGATGCCATTGATCACGCGGCCCGAGAGCAGCAGTTCGCGGGCGCGGCCGGGGCCGCAGCGCGCGGCGAGCAGGTAGTACAGGCCACCGTCCGGACACAGCCCGCGCAGGATCTGCGCGCCGCACATCCGGGCATTGTCGGCGGCCACGGTGTAGTCGCCACCGATCGCGAGCGAGAACCCGGCGCCGAAGGCCGCGCCCTCCACCGCCATCACCACCGGCTTGGGGCCGACCAGGATCCTCACGGTCTTGCTGGTGCCCTCGTACACGCTGGCGCGCCGGCCGAGAAAATCCACGGTGCCTTCCCTCTTCTTCATGCCGGCCACGTCGGCGCCGGCGCAGAACGTGCCGCCCGCACCGGTGATGACGATGGCGCGGCAGCTCTTGTCGGCCATGAGCTCGGTGAGGTTGCCATTCAGGCCCAGCCGCACGTTCGGCGATAGCGCATTGCGCCGCCCCAGGTTGTGGATGGTCAGGATGGCGATGCTGCCTTCGCGCCTGAGCTGGGTTTCATTGATGTCCTTCGCAGCGCCCGCGTTCTCGCTCATGTTCCGCTCCTTTTTCATTGATGTGTACTGGAGCCTACCAAATCCGCCGGCATCGGTATGGCCAGTGGGCAAACGCAATCGTTCGAAAATCGAAACGCGCCAATACAAATTCCGCAATATCCGGTTCACAGCAGCGCTGATCCCGGGCCATAATCAGCCGCACAATCCCCATCAGAGGGATTCAGGCACACCGCGCACGCAGCTGGCCCGCAAACCCCAAACGACGAGGAGGATTCAGCATGACCCTGACGCCATTGACGCATAACGCGCGAACCGCGCTCATTTCCGCCACATTTGCCACGCTGGTCGTGACGCTTCACCCAGCAGGAGCACTGGCCCAGAACGTCAATGAGTATCCGAACAAGCCGGTGTCCATCACCATTCCGTTCGAGGGCAACGGCATCGACCAGGACCTGCGCTTTTTCATGCAGCAGATGAACATGGGCGGCGCCACCGGCACCTTCATTTTCGAAATCAAGGCAGGCGCCGCGGGCTCCATCGGCACGAACTACGTCGCCAAGGCGCGGCCCGACGGCTACACGCTGCTCGCGTCGAACACCTCTTTCACGATCACCGGCGGGATCTACCCCGACCTGCCCTATGACGTCACGAAGGACTTCGCGCCGGTGTCGCTGATGATGCAGAAGGCCTATGTGCTGCTCACCAATGCCGAGACGCCTTTCAGGAACGTGAAGGACTACCTCGACTACGCCAGGGCGCACCCGAATGAACTGAATTTCTCCACCGGCGGCCTGGGCGGCTCCACCCACCTGCCCGGCGCCATGCTGCATTACATGACGAACACGAAGGTCACGTTCGTCCACTACAAATCGGCCTCGCAACGGCTGCTCGATCTGGTGGCCGGCCGTGTTCAGGCCGCAGTGGGCACATTTGCCACCACGGCCCCACAGGTGAAGGCCGGCAAGATGCGCATGCTCGGCGTCACCACGAATCGACGCATCTCGATCGCGCCCGACCTGCCCTCGATCTCGGAGACTGTGCCCGGCTTCGATTACTCGAGCTGGACCGGCATCCTGGCGCCCGCCAAGACCTCGCCGGCCATCGTCACCCGGCTCAACCAGCTCTGGGTGTCGGCGATGCGCGCGCCGGCATCGACGAAAAAGCTGGACACCGACGGCACCATCATCGTTGGCAGCTCGCCCGAGGAGTTCCAGAAGTTCATCGTGACCGACTACACGCGCTGGAAGAAGCTGGCGCAGGACACGGGGCTGAAGCCCGAGTCGGACTGAGTTCGGAGTGCTGGAAGATTCGGAATTCCCGAAAAACCGCCTCCACCCTGACCCTCCCCCGCTTCGCAGGGGAGGGGACCGTTCTGCTTCCTGCATTGCGAGCAAAGTCCGGCACCGTTCCGGGGCGGAGAAGTCCGCTCCGGTGCGTCACGAAACAGTCACCGGCAATCGTGGATAATCCGTCCACCATGCCCCACCGCCCGCCTCCGGCCATCATCGACATTGAAGCCTCCGGCTTCGGCCACGGCAGCTATCCCATCGAGGTCGGCGCGGTGCTACGCGACGGCACGAAGTACTGCTCACTGATCCTGCCTCCGCCGCACTGGACGCACTGGGACGAGGAAGCGGAGAAAGTGCACCTGATCACCCGCGACATCCTGCGCGAACACGGCAAGCCGATTGCCGAGGTGGTGCGCAAGCTGAACGAAATCCTGCGCAACCAGACCGCGTACTCCGATGGCTGGGTGGTGGACAAGACCTGGCTCGACCACCTGTTCTATGCAGCGGGCATCCCATGCGAGTTCTCGCTCAGTTCGCTGGAGATGATCCTGAGCGAGCCGCAGATGGAAATCTGGCATGAGACCAAGGACCAGGTGCTGCGCGACCTCGGGCAGAAGCGTCATCGTGCCAGCTTCGATGCCCACGTGATCCAGGAAACCTACCAGCGCACGCGCCAGGCATCAAAGTCGCGCCCCTGATCCTCCGGGAAACATCCATGCCCTTTGCCACCAGCCGCGACGGCGTGAAGCTGCACTACGCCATCCACGATTACACCGACCCGTGGAAGAAGGCACCGACGCTGATCCTGCAGCACGGCTATGCCCGCAACGGCCGTTTCTGGTATCTGGTCATTCCCTATCTCGCGCGCTTTTATCGCGTGGTCTGCCCCGACCTGCGCGGCCATGGGCAATCCTCGAAGGACTTCGACCTCGACACCGGTTTCACCGTGGAGAACTTCACCGGCGACGTGCTCGCAGTGGCCGACGCGCTGGGGCTGGAGACCTTTCACTATGCCGCCGATTCCATGGGCGGCATCATCGGCATGGCGCTGGCGGCCACGCACTCGGAACGCCTTCGCACATTGACCATCATGTCTTCCCCACTGAAGATCAATCCCGACGCACAGGATGTGCTGCGCTTCGGTTACCCGACCCGTGCAGAGGCCATGCGCACCATGGGCGTGAAGGGCTGGTCGGCCGCCTGCAACACGACAGTCCGCTTTCCGCCGGGCACGGACCATGGGCTGATGGACTGGTATGCCGAGGAAATCGGCAAGGAAGATGTGGAGGTGCTGATCGCCACCTCGAAGTTCAATTCAACGGTGGATGTCACCAGCCTGCTTGGCAATATCAAAACACCGATGCTGGCGCTCTATCCGTCGAGCGGCAAACTCGCGACCAGCGAGCACGGCCGCATCCTCAAGGAAAAAGTGGCGAACGTGCAGGTCGTCAACCTGCCCAATCCGTATCACTTCATCTGGGTGATGGCGCCCGCCACCTGCGCGATGCACCTGCTGCACTTCATGGCGACAACGGACGGGCTGCCCTGCCACGAGGCCTGAACGCGATTATTATTATCAATAATCGTTATTGCTTCTTTATTGAAGCGTGTTTATAGATTAATTGATATCAGGCCGGCGTGAGCTTGGCATAGGCCAGCGCCAGCCACTTCATGCCCTGCCGTCCGAAGTTGATCTGCAGGCGCGCATCGGCGCCCTGGCCTTCCGAGCTGACGATCACGCCCTGGCCGAACTTCGCATGCAGGACGTTCTGGCCGATATGAAAGCCATGGCCGGGTGAGGATTGCGAAACATAGGGTTTGGGAGGGAGCTTGGTCGGTGTCGCGGGCCATTCGGACGCCGGCGCCATCCAAGCGGCCTGCCCGCGCAGCTTGGGCGTGAGCCACTTCACGAGGCCTTCGGGGATTTCATCGATGAAGCGCGAAGCGACGTTGTAGCGCGTCTGGCCATGCAGCAGGCGGGTCTGCGCGAACGACAAATACAACCGAGTCCTTGCGCGAGTGATCGCCACATACATCAGGCGGCGCTCTTCCTCGAGACCGTCATCTTCGTTCACGCTCTGCTCATGCGGAAACAGGCCCTCTTCGAGCCCGGTGATGAACACGGCATGGAACTCGAGGCCCTTGGCCGAATGCACCGTCATCATCTGCAGCGCATCCTGGCCCTCGGCCGCCTGGTTCTCGCCGGACTCCAGCACGGCATGCGCAAGGAAGGTACCGAGGTCGTTGCCATCGACCGGCTCACCCTCAGGCCCCTGACCACTCTGCGCTTCCTGCATGAAGGACGCCGCGGCATTGACCAGTTCGTTCAGGTTCTCGACGCGATCCGCACCATCGCGCTCGGCCTTGTAATGAGCGATAAGGCCGCTTTTCTCCAGCATGTGCTCCACCACTTCGGGCAGCGGCAGACCGGCGGTTTCGCTCTTCAGGGTCTCGATGATGCGCGTGAACCCTGCGAGCACCGTGCCGGCTTTGCCGGCGAGCAGCGGCACCGCGGCATACAGGCTGGTGCCGTGCACCTTTGCAGCATCCTGCAACTGCTCGATGGACCGCGCGCCGATGCCGCGCGTCGGGAAGTTCACCACGCGCAGGAAGGCACCATCGTCCTCTGGACTTGCCAAGAGACGCAGATAGGCCAGCGCATGCTTGATTTCCATGCGCTCGAAAAACCGCAGGCCGCCATAGACGCGATACGGAATGCCCTGCGAGAACAGTGCATGTTCCAGCACGCGCGACTGCGCGTTCGACCGGTAGAGGATGGCGATGTCGCGGCGCATGTGGCCGTCGTTCACCAGGCTTTGCACTTCCTCGGCAATCCACGCCGCCTCGTAGCCGTCGCTCTGCGCCTCGTAGATGCGCAGCGGCTCGCCCTCGCCCGCCGCGGTCCACAGGTTCTTTCCGAGGCGCTTGGCATTGTTCGCGATCAGCGCGTTCGCCGCGGACAGGATATGGCCGTGCGAGCGGTAGTTCTGCTCCAGGCGGATGACGTTCTCCACCTTGTAGTCGCGCTCGAAGTCGCCCATGTTGCCGACATTCGCGCCACGAAAGCGGTATATGGACTGGTCGTCATCACCCACTGCAAACAGGCAGGTCTGCGGGCCGGCCAGCAGTTTCAGCCAGCGGTACTGCAGGCGGTTCGTGTCCTGGAACTCGTCGACGAGGATGTGGCGGAAGCGGTTCTGGTAATGCTCGCGCAATATTTCGTTGCGCGACAGCACCTCGAAGGTGCGCAAGAGCAGCTCGGAGAAATCAACCACGCCTTCCTTCTGGCACTGCTCCTCGTAGGCGGCATAGATTTCCACGCAGCGCCGGCTGAAATCGTCATACACCTCGGTCTGCGCCGCGCGCTTGCCCTCTTCCTTTGCGGCATTGATGAAGTACTGCACCTGGCGCGGCGGGAACTTGTCTTCGTCAACGTTCATGGAGCGCAGCACGCGCTTGATCGCGGCGAGCTGGTCCTGCGAGTCGAGGATCTGGAACAACTGCGGCAGGCCCGCTTCCTTGTAATGGGTGCGGAGGAAGCGGTTGCACAGGCCGTGGAACGTGCCCACCCACATGCCGCGCGTGTTGATCGGCAGTTGCGCCGAGATGCGCGTCAGCATTTCCTTCGCGGCCTTGTTCGTGAAGGTCACGGCAAGCAGTCCGCCGGGGCTGACGTTGCCGGTCTGGATCAGCCAGGCGATGCGCGTAGTCAGCACGCGGGTTTTTCCGGAGCCGGCACCGGCGAGGATCAGCGCATGCTGGTTCGGCAGGGTGACGGCGGCAAGCTGTTCAGGATTCAGGTTGTCGAGCAGGGACATCGGAGAACTTCGCAGAATCTTTGCAGGGTGGGGCAGTGGGTGCCGGGATGCCTGATTTTACCGCCCGTCCCCTCATGCCCCGCAAAAAGAATGCAGCACGCAGACGTTGCAGGCCCGTCTCGCCAAAGCCCGCTTCATCTGGCATCCTACGCAGCGATGAAACCTCCTTTCGCCAACATGAAAACAACCCGCCGCAACGCGCTCTCTGCACTGTCAGCGATATCCGGATGGGCCGCGCTTGGCCTGCCGCTTCAGGCTAATGCGCAGGTGCCCGAGCCGGTTTTCGGTACTCCGGGCAAGGATTCGGGCTGGATTCCCACGCCAAACGGCATGGTGGAGGCAATGCTGGAGATGGCGCTGGTCACCCCCGCGGACCTGGTCTGCGACCTGGGCTCGGGAGACGGGCGCATTCCCCTGCTGGCCGCGAAACGCTACGGTGCGCGCGGCCTGGGTATCGAATACAACGGCGACCTGGTGAAATACTCCGACAGCGTGGCGCAGAAGGAAGGCCTCGCCGATCGCGTGAAGTTTCTGCAGGGCGACATTTTTGCCACGGACTTCACCCAGGCCACGGTGGTGACGCTGTTCATGCCGCCGGATTTCAACCGAAAGATCCGCCCCATGCTGCTGGCGATGAAGCCGGGGACGCGCGTGGTGGCCTTCAACTTCGGCATGGACGACTGGCAGCCGGACGACTCGGTGTATGTGGATGCGCAACGCGGCATGCTGTGGCGCGTGCCTGCGGCGGTCGGCGGCGACTGGCGGCTGGCGTTCGATCAGGCCGCGTTCCAGAAAGTGGCGCAGCCCACCCTGCTACACATCGAGCAGAAATTCCAGAAGGTGACAGGCCATGTCGTGCTCGGCGGGGAACGCCTCGTGCTGTGGGACCTGCGCTACGACGTGGACCGGCTGCGCTTTGCCGTCATTCACCAGGGCCAGCGCCTGGACTTCGACGGCCGTGTTTCGGGTACGGGACTGGAAGGCAGCATGGTGGCAGGCGGGCAACCCGTCAGCCACTGGAAAGCGGCGCGCAGCGCATAATACGCACTGCATGCAGGTCGCCGGTCAATGCAGTCAGCGCAGTCACAAAGACCAAGCACAAAGCGACAAGGCCCGGGAGCGCGGGCCGGCGGCACCATTGGCAACCATCGGCAATCCATCGCAATGACAAACGAGAGCGGAGGCGCTGTTCATGCACCCCGCCATTTTCTGGAGGCAACATGGATTTGAAGCAGGCATTTTCCGGCATCAAGGTTCTGGCGATCACGCGCGTGGTTGCAGCACCTTTCGCCGCCTACCAACTGGCCATGCACGGCGCGGACGTCATCCACGTCGAGAATCCCGATGAAGGTGATTCGGCACGCTGGTCCGGCAACCTCGGTTCGCCCTTCGAAAAAATCGGCATGGCGCACACCTTCCTCGCCTACAACTCCAACAAGCGCTCCCTGACACTCGCGATCAACACACCGGAAGGGCAGGCCATTTTCCGCAAGATGGCGGAGACCGCCGATGTGGTGATCGAGAACCTCAAGGGCGGCACCATGGCGCGCTACGGCCTGGGCTATGACGACCTGAAGAAGATCAACAAGGGCATCATCTTCTGCTCGGTCACCGGCTACGGCCAGACCGGCCCGAAGAAAAACGACCCGGCAATCGACGGCGTCATCCAGGCCACCAGCGGCATGATGAGCATCACCGGCACGAAGGAAACCGGCCCGCTCAAGACCGGCTCGACAATCGTCGACTTCACCACCGGCTATGCCGCAGCCCTGGGCATCGCCACCGCGCTGTTCCAGCGCTCGCGCACCGGCGAAGGCCAGGCAATCGATGTGGCGATGCTCGAGACCGCAATCAACATGATGGGCGGCGAAG
This sequence comes from uncultured beta proteobacterium, assembly GCA_903928055.1. GTDB lineage: Bacteria > Pseudomonadota > Gammaproteobacteria > Burkholderiales > SG8-39 > CAIYPG01. Next base: position 32,392 of record CAIYPG010000067.1, read on the forward strand.
TGGTGCGTGCCATCACCCAGAAAGACACGCCGCCGCTGGTCGGCAACGCCTCGGGCAAGGGCGCCTTCGTGAGCAATACCTACCCGTGCAAGGAAGGCTACATCGCCATCGCATGCGGCTCGGCTTCACGGCGCACCAAGCTGTGGAAGGTCATGAACCGCACAGACCTCGAAACCGACCCGCGCATGGCCAACAAGGAAAGCATCCTGAAGAACATGGCCTCACTGGAGGAGGACCTGGTGCGCACCCTGAAGGAGAAACCCGCCCTGGAGTGGGAAGCGCTCATGAACAAGGGCGGCGTGTCGGCCATGGCGGTCCGGGAGCTGGCCGATGCGGTGCACCACCCCCAGCTCATCGACCGCAAGTTCTTCCACGCCTTCGAAGGCGACCCGGCCAACGGCGTCCCGCCGTTTGCCGTGCCGACGGCGTCCTATCGCATGTCCGCGAACCCGATGAAGATCCACTCCATGCCGCCGCGGCTGGGGCAGCATACGGACGAGGTGCTAGCGGAGTATGGGTATTCGAAGGATGAGATTGCGAAGTTGAGGGCGAACAAGACGGTTTAGTCTGTTCGCGGTATTCCGCGACTGGAATTGTCTTGGGCGTTGCCTTTTCATTCCCGCGCAAGCGGGAATCCAGAGATTTCGGTTCTTTTGAGTTTTAGTTTCGGCTTCGCCGGGTAACTTTCTTGGCTTCGCCAAAGAAAGTTGCCA
>CAIYPG010000068.1 GCA_903928055.1 uncultured beta proteobacterium
GACACCAAGACACACCAACTCACGGTTCAATTTCAGCTACCTATCGTCAACGACTCTTTAGAGTACGAAAGCAAGGGTAAAAAATCTGGTCCATACCGAGTTCACGAGGGGAGCCGAAGCCTCACTCTAGACCCGCTTTTGGAGCGTGGTAGCAAAAAAAAAAGCGCTCTGAGGATGTCTGAATTAAAACAAAAATATCAGATAAATCAAGAAAAACGGAGCAAAGTCACTCCGTTACGGTGGAGTAATCCTGAAAGAACATCTTTCGCGAGAGGTCTAGCTGCGCCATTGCAAAAATGCCCACTTTGAGTAGTGAGCCTTGGCCTGCCGGATAAATGGCAGCTGGTCAGACAGCGAGTCTTGCTGAATTTGTTGAAGGGAGACTCGCATCAGCGGTTGCCGCTACTACGGGCTGGTTAGTGCATTTTCCAAACTGTGGCGTTCCGGTCTGCGGAGTGCATCCTGTGGTTCCGACACTTTCAGTTCTCCAGTTTTATATTGGACGCCTTCACCACCTTGGCAAACTTGTCCATGTCCGACCTGATCAGCGCGGCGAACTGGTCTGGGTTGCCGGGGAAGGGATCCACGCCCAGAGCGCTCAGCTTCTCCTTGATCGAGGGCATGGTTTGGATGTTATTCATCTCCACAGAGAGCTTGTTGAGGATATCGCGCGGGGTGCCTGCCGGCGCCAGCATGCCGAACCAGTTGCTTGACTCCAGCGCCGGCATGCCGGCCTCGGCGAAGGTGGGCATTTCGGGAAGGCTGGCGAGGCGGTTCTTGCCGGAAATGGCGATGGCCTTCAATTTTCCGGCCTTGATCTGGCCCAGTACATTGATCGGGGCGATAAAGCACAATTGCACATCGCCTGCCACCAATGCCTGCACCGAGGGTGCGCCGCCCTTGAATGGAATGTGCTGGGTCTTCACGCCGGCAAGGAAGTTGAACAGCTCGGCTGACAGGTGACCCAGCCCTCCCGCGCCGGACGTGGAGTAGTTCAGTTGTCCATCCTTTGCTTTTGCGTAAGCGACCAGATCCTTGAGCGTGTTCGCCGGCACCGAGGGATGCACCACCAGCATGTATTCGTTCACGCCTATGGTGGTGATGGGCGCAAAGTCCTTCACCGGATCATAGGGCAGCTTGGTTAGCAGCGGATTGATGGCGTGGGTGTTGAGCACGAGGAGGATGGTGTAGCCGTCCGGAGGAGACTTGGTCAGCGCCTCCGAGCCGATGATGGTGTTGCCGCCGGGCTTGTAGTCGTTGAATACCGACTGGCCCCAGGCCTTCTGCATTTCCTGCTCGAACAAACGCACTACGTTGTCGGAACTCCCGCCCGGTGCATAGGGAATGATGACGCGGATGGGCTTCGCGGGATAGGTCTGCGCCGAAGCAACACTGGCAGCATACAACAGCGCGGCGGCAATGCCGCGGACAAACAGAGACAGTCTCACATGGATCTCCTTGGCTTGTTTTTTTGAGTGTGCGAGCGCACGCAATTTTATATAAATGCGTTATTAGCACAGAAGCATGGGCGACAAGCTGCCATATTGATTTGGATCAATCGGGTTGCAGAAGTCTGGACTAAAGTTCCTGTATCCATTTTCCGGACGCCGACTTCAAGTCGTTCGCAAGGCAATGAGTGCAGTGGTAGAGGGTGGGTCAGTGGTGAAACCCGAGCTGGTCTGTCCGGCCGGATCCTTGCGTGCGCTGCAGATGGCGGTAGGGGCTGGCGCTGATGCCGTCTATGTCGGGCTCAAGGACGCGACCAACGCGCGCAACTTTGCCGGGCTGAATTTCGACGATGCGCAGCTGCGCGAAGGCGTGGCCTTCGCCCATGCCCGCGGCGCCCGCGTGCTGATGGCGCTGAACACCTTTGCCGACGCACGGGGCGTTGATCCCTGGTATCGCGCCGTGGACACGGCCGTGGCCATGGGGGCGGATGCGCTGATTGTCGCCGATACCGCAGTGATGGCGTACTGCCGCAGCCACCACCCGCAACTGCGCCTGCATTTGTCGGTACAGGCCTCCGCCACCAGCTACGAAGCCATCGAGTTCTATCGCCGGCATTACGGCATCCAGCGCGCGGTGCTGCCGCGCGTGCTGACGCTGTCGCAGGTTGCGCATGTCGTCCGGCTCAGCATGGTCGACATCGAGGTCTTCGGTTTTGGCAGTCTGTGCGTGATGGTGGAGGGGCGCTGCGCGTTGTCCTCCTACGTCACCGGCCAGTCGCCGAACACTGCCGGGGTGTGTTCGCCACCATCCGCGGTGCGCTGGCAGGATACGCGGGCCGGCGTCGAGGCGCGCCTGAACGGCGTGCTGATCGACTGCTATGCCCCGGACGAGCCGCGCGGCTACCCGACATTGTGCAAAGGCCGCTTCGATGTCGAAGGCCGGCGCGGTTACGCCATCGAGGAGCCGACCAGCCTGAACACGCTGGCCATTTTGCCGGAACTGATTGCACTGGGCGTGAAGGCGATCAAGATCGAGGGCCGCCAGCGCAGCCCTGCATACGTCGAGCAGGTGACGCGGGTATGGCGCGCGGCGATCGATGAAGCTGCAGGAAGCGCGGGCGGTTACAGCGTCCGTCCCGAATGGAATGCCACGCTGATGCGGTTTGCCGAGGGACAGCACCATACCCTGGGTGCCTACGACCGGCCCTGGCGTTGAAAGGTTTCATCCATGAATAGCGCCGCTGCGCGCAGCTTTGCACTGACGATCGGTCCGGTGCAATACCATTGGCCCAGGCAGGTCATGCTGGATTTCTATGCGGAAATGGCCGCGTCGCCCGCCGATACCATCGTCCTCGGCGAAACGGTGTGTTCCCGGCGCCGTGAACTGAAGCCGGCCGACTGGCTGGATCTCGCGCGCGACCTTGCGTCCACCGGCAAGGAGATCGTGCTGGCCACCCGGACGCTGGTCGAATCCGAAGCCGATTTGCGTTTCCTGCGGCGGCTGGCCGAGCAGCACGATTTCCTGGTGGAAGCCGGTGATGCTTCGGCATTGCAGGTACTGGCGGGCACGGTGCCGTTTGTGCTCGGCCCGCATATCAATGTCTATAACCGTGCCGCCCTCGCGGAACATGCCGCACTGGGTGCGCGACGCTGGGTCGCTCCGGTGGAGCTTGCACTCGATATGCTGGGTCTGGTCAATCCGCCCGGCGATCCGGTGAAGACCGATTCGGGTGCGGCGGTGGCCACTGAAGCCTTTGCCTTCGGCCGCCTGCCGCTGGCATTTTCGGCGCGCTGCTTCACCGCGCGTCACCACCGGCTGAACAAGGACGAGTGCGAGTTCCGCTGCCTTGAATATCCGGATGGCCTGATGTTGTCGAGTAATGAGGGCCAGCCCTTCCTGGTGCTCAATGGCACGCAGACCCAATCCGCTGCCCAGCACTGCCTGATCGGCGACGCCGCCGCGCTGCGCGCCGCCGGTGTTTCACGGCTGCGACTGTCGCCCGGTTCGAAGAATTTTGCCCAGGTGGTGCAATGGTTTGACCGGGTCATGAACCAGGGTGTCCCGGTTGAAGATGCGCTGCCGGCCCTGCAGGCCATGAGCCTGCAGGGCGGACTGAGCAATGGCTTTGCCCGGCACCGCGCGGGCATGGAATGGAGCACGGCATGAACGCGCCATGGAAGCGTGATGGTTCCGCAAATGTTCCCGCTGGACTGCCGCCGCCTCTGGAGGCGATCCGGGACATCGTGCGCCGGGTCGTTGAACACCTGCCGGTGCAGCCTCCCTCATTCGTGCTGGCACGCGTGCTGGATCAGATGCTGCTGCCACGCCTGCCGGCCGACGCACGCGAAGCCTTGTCGCGGCGGATCGTCGAATTGCAGATTACCGATCTGGGCATCCGCGTGCGTCTGCAACTGGAAGCCCGCGGTTTCTGTGTGGCTTCCGTGCAGGGCGAGCCCGCGTTGCGCATCCTTGCGCCTGCGGCCAGCTATCTCCGATTGTTGCGTGGCGAAGATGACGCCGACCGGCTGTTCTTTGAGCGCGCATTGATCATGGAAGGCGATACCGAACTGGGGCTGGTGCTGAAAAACACCCTGGATGCACTAGGCCCGCTGTTCGGAACACGAAATACACAATCGATGTAGATAAATGAAATTATAGTAATTTAGCGACATATAAACGCATTATAGAACCAGAAACATAGGCGGCAAGCCACCACATTGACTTGGATCAATCGGGCGGCAGAAGGTCCGGCCTACAGTTCCTGCATTCAAATTGCAGACGGAAACATTGTGCTTTCAGGCATCAGTTCATTACTACGAATTCGCGGGAGGGAAATCCTGCCCATCGTGCAGGGTGGCATGGGTGTGGGTGTCTCCGCGCACCGCCTGGCCGGTGCGGTGGCCGAGGTGGGTGGCGTCGGGACCATCTCCAGCGTGGATCTGCGCCGTCATCATCCTGATCTGCTGAAACTGACTGCTCACAGCCGCGACAAGGCGGTCATTGATGCGGCCAATCTTGTTGCCCTGGATCGTGAAGTTCGCGCTGCGCGTGAACGTGCCGGCGGGCGTGGCATGGTGGCTGTGAACATCATGCGCGCGGTGTCCGAGTACGGCCCGTATGTGCGCCAGGCCTGTGAAAGCGGCGCGGACGCCATTGTCGTTGGCGCGGGACTGCCGCTCGATCTGCCCGAGCTGGTTGCAGACTTTCCGAACGTGGCGCTGATCCCCATTTTGTCGGAGTCGCGTGCCGTCGGCCTGGTCCTGAAGCGCTGGATGCGCAAGGGCCGCCTGCCGGACGCCATCGTCATCGAGCATCCGCGCTTCGCCGGGGGCCACCTGGGTGCGGCGAAGCTGGAAGAACTGGCGGATCCGCGTTTCGATTTTGCCCGTGTGGTACCGGAAGTACTGGCCCTGTTCGACGAACTGGGGATTGAGCGTTCGAGCATTCCGATCATCGCCGCCGGTGGCATCAATTCCCCGGAGCGGGTGCAGGCGGCGCTGGCGACGGGTGCCAGTGCCGTGCAGGTCGGTACAGCGTTTGCAGTCACGACCGAAGGTGACGCACATCCCGAGTTCAAGCGTGTGCTCGCCGAAGCGCGGCCCGAGGATATCGTCACCTTCATGAGCGTCGCCGGCCTGCCGGCGCGCGCGGTGCGTACACCGTGGCTGGACACCTATCTGGAGCGCGAGGCGGGCAAGATGCGCCGGGCCCGTGAGCGGCCCTGCACCCTGGGGTTCGAATGCCTGGTGCAATGCGGCCTGCGCGACGGCCTGCAAAAGGCCGGGCAGTTCTGCATCGACCACCATCTCGCGGCGGCACTGCGCGGCGACGTCAAGCATGGCCTGTTTTTCCGTGGCTCCGAACCAGCGCCTTTCGGTGCCGCGATTCGTCCGGTGCGCGACCTGATCGAGTATCTGTTGTGCATGTCTGAAGTTGCAGCGGTGCCGGCCTGAGGTGGCGATGGTGGCATTGCCCGGCTACCGGAAATTGCCGGTGCGGGGAACGACTGAGCCGAATACGTCACATCCATTACGTCTGGGAGGACACCGATGATCACCGACCGCATTGACGCCATCACGCTGATTCCCGATGCATGGCGTCGTCCCGATCCGCCGCCGCCCAAGAGCGTCAAGATCGAGATTTCGCCGCGCTGCAACTACCGCTGCGGCTTCTGCGCACTGCGCACGCGCGAGGTGCAGCCGAAATGGGACATGGACATCGCCCTGTTCAAACGCATCACCCGCGAGATGCGCGAAGCCGGCGTCGAGGAAATCGGCCTGTTCTACCTGGGAGAGTCGTTCATGGCCCCCCGGCTGCTGGTCGATTGCGTGCGTTACCTGAAGCACGAGTTGGCAATGCCCTATGTCTTTCTCACCTCCAACGCGTCCATGGCCTTTCCCGAAGCGGTCGAAGCCTGCATGGCAGAAGGACTTGACTCGCTGAAATGGTCGGTCAATGCCGCCGACGAGGAGCAGTTCGAACGCATCATGGGCGTGTCCGGCAAGCTCTTCCACCGGGCGCTGGAAAACATCGAGACGGCACGCACGGTGCGCGCCCGCGGCGGATATCCCACCAAGCTGTATGCGTCGTCGATCCGCTACGACGGCGAACAGCAGGAAAGGATGGAGCGGCTGCTGGAGGCCAGGGTCATTCCGTTTGTTGACACGCATTACTGGCTGCCGCTGTACTCCATGGGCGCATTCGCGATCGAACGCGAGGAACAGCTCGGTTACCGGCCCACCGCCGGCAACCAGGGTCGCCTGGGCGCATTGCGCGAGCCGCTGCCCTGCTGGTCGGCCTTTACTGAAGGGCATGTCACCGCCGAAGGCCGGCTGTCCGCCTGCTGCTTCGATGCCACCGCAAACTGGACCATGGGCGACCTCAACACCCATTCCTTCATGGAGTGCTGGAACAGCAAGCCGTTCATGGCATTGCGTGCCGCGCACCTGAAGAAGGATGTCACCGGGACCGTCTGCGAGAAATGCCTGGCGTACGGCTGACGATGCCCTGAGGCCCGGCACTGTCCGGAGGCGGTTGCTGCACGGCGGCGGATTCGTTGTACGCTTGGCCGATGTACGTCGAACTCAAAGCGCTGCACATCACCTGCGCAGCGGTCAGCATCGCAGGTTTCGTCGCGCGCGGCTGGGGCACACTGCTCGGCGCTGGGTGCGCATCGTGCCGCATGTGGTCGACACGCTGCTGCTGGGGTCGGCACTGGGCATGGCGGTGCAACTGGGCGCAGGCCCGTGGCAGTCCGGCTGGCTGACCGCGAAAGTCGTTGCGCTCTGCGCCTATGTCGTCTTCGGTTCCATCGCTCTCCGGCGCGGCCGCACGCAGGCCGTGCGCGGCGCGGCTTTCATTGCCGCACTTGTTTCAGTGCTTTGGATCGTTGCCGCGGCCTTTACGAAGTCTGCCTGGGGCCCCCTGGTCTGGATGATGGCCGCGTTGTGAACAGCCGGCGTCGCCCCCGCAGTCCAGGGATACCGCACTGATACTATTGGCACCTTCGGCAATGCGCCTCCCGATCAGCACAGAAAGGCCCGTCATGACGACCAAGAAAGGCATTCTCGTTTCACCCAACCTCTCCCTCGTGGCCGAGGACGCGCTGGTGGTCGCCGGGGAAAACGTGGATGTCGATGTGCACTGCATCCGTTTGCCGGTCGATCCGGAGGCCAGGCTTGCGGCAGAGGACGTGGAGAAAATAGATCTCGCTTTTTTCAGCCAGGACATCCCGCGCGGTTACGGGCGTTCGTTTTTTTCCGCCGTGCGCCGTGCGCCGAACATCCGCTGGATGCACGCCTTCAATGCCGGCACCGACCATCCGCTCTTTGCCGAATTGCTGGCCAAGGGCATTCGCATCAGCATCTCCACCGGCCTCACCGCCGTTCCGATTGCACAGACAGCGATCACCGGCCTGCTGATGTTCGCGCGCGGCTTTCCGCATTTCCTTGATGCGCAGCGCCGCCACAGCTGGGAGCCGCAGATCGGCGCGCGCCAGCCGCAGGACCTTGAACACCAGACGCTGTGCATCGTCGGATTGGGCGGCATCGGCAGCGAACTGGCACGCCTTGCGCTGGGCCTTGGCATGAATGTCATCGGCATCCGGCGCAGTCCGCAGCGCGGCGAGGATCCGGTGGACGAAATGTACCCGCCGCATGCGCTGGCCGAAGTGCTCCCACGCTGCCAGTGGCTGGCCCTCACCTGTCCGCTGACCGAGGAGACGCGCGGCCTGATCGATCGCGACAAGCTCTACAGCCTGCCGCGCGGTGCACATGTCATCAATGTGGCGCGCGGCGAAATCGTCGATGAGGCGGCGTTGATCGAGGCCCTGAACAGCGGCCACCTGGCGGGTGCCTACCTTGACGTGTTTGAAAAAGAGCCGCTGCCTGAAGCATCACCGCTGTGGGACATGCCCAATGTCATCCTCAGCCCGCACAATTCGGCGGCTTCCAGCGCCAATGAACGCCACATGTTCGGCCTGTTCCTCGACAACTTCGAGAAGTGGCTGGCTGACGAGCCGATCCGGAATGAAATCAAGCCAGCATCCTGATAATAAAGTTTCCTTGTAAACGCATATATAAAAGAATCATAATCAATACTGATAATAATAATTCCCCGGGCACGGTTGTGTCACAGCCCCTCCCGGATGCACTGTCCGTGCTCAAGACGGTGTTCGGATACCCGGCCTTCCGCGGTGCGCAGGCCGAAATCATCGGGCATGTCGCCGCCGGTGGCGACTGTCTCGTGCTCATGCCCACCGGCGGCGGCAAGTCGCTGTGCTACCAGATTCCCGCATTGCTTCGCCGGGGCCTCGGCGTCATCGTCTCGCCGCTGATTGCGCTGATGCAGGACCAGGTGTCCGCGCTGCGCGCCAACGGCGTGAAGGCAACCTTCCTGAATTCCACCCAGTCGGGAATGGAGGGTGATGACATCGAGCGCGCGTTGCTCAATGGCGAATACGACCTTCTCTACGTCGCGCCGGAACGGCTGAACACACCGCGCTTCCTGAACCTGCTGGAACGACTGCAGTCCTCCGTCGGCATTTCCCTCTTTGCCATCGACGAGGCGCACTGCGTGTCGCAATGGGGCCACGATTTCCGGCCCGAGTACATGCAGTTGTCGATGTTGCACGAGCGCTTCCCCAAAGTCCCGCGCATTGCGCTCACCGCCACTGCTGATCCGCAGACGCGCCAGGAGATCATCGAGCGCCTTGGGCTCGATGAGGCGCGCATCTTCGTGTCGAGCTTCGACCGGCCGAACATCCGCTACCGCATCATCGAAAAGGGCGACACGCGCGTGCAGTTGCTGCGCTTCCTGCGCCACGAGCACGCCGGCGAGGCCGGCATCATCTACTGCCTCTCAAGGCGCAAGGTGGATGAAACCGCCGACTGGCTGATGGGCGAGGGCATCACCGCGCTGCCATACCACGCCGGCATGGACACCGAAACGCGTGCCGCAAACCAGGAACGCTTCCTCCGTGAGGGGCGCATCATCATGGTGGCCACGATTGCTTTCGGCATGGGCATCGACAAGCCCGACGTGCGTTTCGTCGCGCACCTCGACCTGCCGAAAAGCATTGAGGGCTATTACCAGGAGACCGGCCGCGCCGGCCGTGACGGCGAGCCGGCCGATGCGTGGATGGCCTATGGACTGGGCGATGTCGTCAACCACCGGCGCATGATCGAGCAGTCCGAAGCCAGCGACCAGTACAAGCGCGTCTCCAGCGCCAAACTCGACGCGCTGCTCGGCCTGTGCGAGAGCACCACCTGCCGCCGCGTGCGCCTGCTGGCCTACTTCGGCGAAGCCTCGGAGCCCTGCGGCAACTGCGACACCTGCCTCGATCCGCCGCAGGTGTGGGACGGCACTGAAGCGGCGCGAAAGGCGCTGTCCTGCGTGTACCGAACCGGGCAGCGCTTCGGCGCGGTGCATGTCATCGACGTGCTGCTCGGCCGCGATTCCGAGCGCGTGAAGAAGTGGGACCATCACGAGGTCAGCACCTTCGGCATCGGCCGCGACATGGACGAGAAAACCTGGCGCGCGGTATTCCGGCAACTGGTGGCGCAGGACCTGCTGCATGTCGACCACGAGCGTTTCGGGGCATTGCAACTTACCGAGTCCAGCCGCGCGGTGTTGAAGGGCGAGCAGGCCGTGCATCTGCGCAAGATGAGCGAGGGCAAGCGCGCCGCATCAAAAAAGGCCGCAGGTACGGCACTTGCACTCAGCGACGATCAGCGTGTGGTCTGGGAGCGGTTGCGCTCCTGGCGCGCCGCAACCGCGAAGGCGCAGGGCGTTCCAGCCTATGTGGTGTTTCACGACGCCACGCTCGCCGAAGTGGCGCGACAATGCCCGCAGACACTGGATGCGCTGGCTGGCATCTCCGGCGTGGGGGCGGCGAAACTGGAGCGCTACGGCGCGGACCTGCTGGCTACGCTGCGTGCGGACTAGGTTCAGCCGCAGTTCATTGAAGGTCGCTGCGGCTACAGATGTGACTCCTGGTAATCCAGGTCTTCCTCGATGTGGTGCATGACGTCGTCGCTGATCTGGTTGTCCTGCCAGATGCGCAGCAGCTCCTGGCGCTCGGCCTGCAATGCAGCGCGGCGCAGCCGGCTGGCAAGGCCGGTATTCGGTGTGGTGTGCGGCGTCGTGCCCGGTTCACTGTCCAGTGCGGCGGCGGTGGCCTGTTGCGCGTCGGCCACCGTGGCATCGATCATCTTGTCGGCAAACTCGGCGCGGATGCGTTTGGTCAGCTCCTCCGGCGCCTGCGTCTCTTCGGCGGCACGCGTGATTGCCACGGTGGCTGCCTTGCCCAGCGCGCGGCGCGCATGGCGGTGCTCGTCCTGCATGCTCCAATCGTGGGCCACCTTCAGCCAGCGGATCAGCGGCGACAGCGTCAGGCCCTGCAGCACCAGCGTGGCGGCGATCACCGCGAAGGTGAGGAACACGATCAGGTCGCGCTGCGGGAAGGGCGTGCCGTCGGGCAGCACCACTGGCAGGGCCAGCGCCGCCGCCAGCGACACGATGCCGCGCATGCCGCACCAGCTCATGATGATGAGCTCTTTCTCCGGCAGCGCTTCCTCGGGACCTCTGAGATTGCCGATGGCACGCGACAGCCACGCCGCCGGATGTATCCACGCAAAACGCACGAGGATGGCCACTGCACTGACCACCGCACCCGTGACCATCAGTTCCGCAAGCGGTTCACCGGCCAGCCGGCTGGTGATCTCCGAGAGCTGGATGCCGATCAGCATGAACACCAGGCTGTTCAGCATGAAGACGAGCAGGTTCCACACCGAGCGCGCGACGATGCGCATCTCGGCCGACACGATCTCCGGGGCGTAGCGGCCGCGCACCAGTCCCGCGGCGACCGCGGCCAGCACACCCGACACATGCAGTGACTCGGCCAGGATGTAGGCCACATAGGGCGCCGCGAGCGTGGTGAGTACTTCGATCATGGTGTCGCCCAGGCGCCGGTGGATGGCCACGAACAGCAGCGCCAGTGCGATGCCGATGACGATGCCGCCCACGGAAACCTCGACGAACTGCACGCTGGCATCCACCAGCGAAAAAACGCCGGTCATCACCGCCGCCACCGCGAACTTGTAGATCACCAGGCCCGAGGCATCGTTCACCAGGCTCTCGCCCTCGAGGATGGTGACCACGCGGCGCGGAATGTTGAGGCGCGACAGGATGGCCGTGGCCGCCACGGCGTCCGGCGGCGAGACGATTGCGCCCAGCACGAAGGCTGCCGCCCACGGGCATTCGGGCACCAGCAGCTTGAAGGTCACGCCCACTGCCAGCGTGGTGACGATCACCAGCCCGATGGCCAGCAGGCCGATGGGCCGGATGCTGGCCTTGAAATCACGCCACGAGGTCAGCAGCGCCGCCTGGTACAGGATGGGCGGCAAAACAAGCACGAGGATGAACTGCGGGTCGAACGCCAGTTGCGGCAGCCGCGGCAGGAAGCCCAGCGCGCCACCGCCGATCACCAGCGCGATCGGATAGGGAAAGCGGAAATGGCGTGCCACCCAGCCCAGCGCGACGGCGCAGAGCAGGAGGAACAGGACGATCTGCAGTAGTGCCATGCTTCCTGACCTGGTTTATATTATTATCAAAAACAGTTTTAACATGTTTATCTAAGGGTTTTTTTGTAAAAATTATTATCAGAAAGTTATGGTGATCCGGCGCCGCCGGGACAGCGGGACGGGCAATTATCGCGAATGCACGCACCGAACGCCAATTTGTACCGTCCGCCGGACCTGGGGTGTGGACTTTGCTCCCCGGTTTTTCGGTATATTGCCGACACCATCACCGTCAACCAAAAGCAACGAGGTTTCACCATGTCCGTCGCTCGCAAACCCGTGGTCGGCAAGCGTTTCCGCGATGCCCTGGTCTGGGCAGCCGAGTTGCATGAGGATCAGGCCCGCAAGGGCGGCAACATTCCCTATGTCGGGCACCTGCTCGGCGTGTCGGCCATTGTGTTGGAACATGGCGGCACTGAGGACCAGGCCATTGCCGCACTGTTGCATGATTCGCTGGAGGACCAGGCACACAAGATGTCTCCGGGAGATATCCGCAAGCGCTTCGGCGATACCGTCGAGCGCATCGTCGAGGCCTGCACCGACGGCGATCCGGAGGAGCAGCGCGACCGCAACATGGAGCGCTGGTACAAACGCAAGGAGAAGTACATCGCGGCCGTGCACCAGAAGCCCCCGGAGGCCATCATCGTCTCCATGGCCGACAAGCTCTACAACGCGCGCTCCATCCTCGAGGACTACCGCACGATCGGCGAGCCGCTGTGGAGCCGGTTCACCACCGGCCGGGACGGCACGCTGTGGTACTACACGTCGCTGATCACGGCGTTCGAGGCGCCCGCACGGGCGCTGGGCCACGACCGCCTGTGGGGGGAGCTGAGCCGTACGGTGGCGGAACTGAAGCTGCTGGTCGGGGCTGCCGGCTAGGGGGATTCGGGATTCCGTTCATGGTTCGACAAGCTCACCACGAACGGAGTTGATGCGCCCACCGTTGGGAAATCAGGCAAACCAGCCGCTTTCGTTCGCCCAAAGCCTGTCGAAGGACGAACTCCACTGCCTAGGCAGCAGGCGTGTTCTTTTCCATCAGGCGCTTGATCAGCCCATCCACGCCGGACTGCTGCATCACCTGCTCGAACTCGCTGCGATAGGTCAGCACCAGGCTGATGCCTTCGGCGGTAATGTCATAGATCTTCCAGCCGTCGGCGGTCTTGCGCATCGCGTAGTCCACGGAGGCCGGCGGCTTGCCGGGACGGATGTACTGGTTGCGCACGGTGGTTTCGGTGGCACCGGGCTGCATGCGTACCGGCAGCACGCGCATGGTCTGCCCCTGGTACACGCCGAGCGCGTTCCAATAAATCCGCACCAGCATGCGGCGGAACTCCGTTTCAAGCCGATTGCGCTGCTCCGGCGTGGCGGTTCGCCAGGCGCGGCCGACGGCCAGACGCGTCGCTTCCTCGAAATCGATCAGCGGCAGGATCTTTTCCTCGGCCAGCGCCAGCGCCTTCTTGCGGTCTCCGGCCTGAAGCTGCTTGTCCTTCTGGACGCTCTCCAGGATGTCGGTGGTCACCTTGCGCACCAGTTCGTCAGGGCCGATTTCCTGTGCAATGGCGCCCAGGGAGAGGCTGGTGAGGAAGAATGCGAAAACCACGGAAACGAGCGATTTGCTGAACATGGGGTGCGATCAAAAAAGTCGGGGAAGGATGAACCAGGTTCCTGTCGAATCAAACTGTCGAATCAAGCGGTGTCTGAGTAAGACAGGCGGAACGATTGCTTGGTTCCGGCCCGGAGAATACGGATAGCAGGGGGTGCGGGCAAGCCTTTCCGTCTTAATTGGCGGTATTCGTGGTGTTTTTGTTGCGTTTAGCCCGCATTCGTCGCCTGCAGGAGACGCCGGTGCAGCGTGCAGAGGGGGCGCTGGTATAATTTTGCCCATGCAACCGCCTGTCGCTGCCGCGTTCCGCAGCCGGCGGTTTTTGTTTTGCCCATCATGAATACACCTGCTGAAAACACTGCATTTCCCCCCGATCTGCTGCGCGATGTCGCGAAGCGGCGCACGTTCGCGATCATTTCCCACCCCGATGCCGGCAAGACGACGCTGACCGAAAAGCTGCTGCTGTTCGGCGGCGCGATCCAGATGGCCGGCACGGTGAAGGCAAGGAAGAGTTCGCGCCATGCCACCTCCGACTGGATGGAGGTGGAAAAACAGCGCGGCATTTCGGTGACCAGTTCGGTGATGCAGTTTGAATATGCCGGGCAGACCATCAACCTGCTCGACACGCCGGGCCACGAGGATTTTTCCGAAGATACCTACCGCGTGCTGACCGCGGTGGACGCCGCGGTGATGGTGATCGATGCCGCCAAGGGTGTGGAAGCGCAGACCATCAAGCTGCTGGAAGTGTGCCGCCTGCGCAACACGCCGATCATCACCTTCGTCAACAAGATGGACCGCGAGGTGCGCGAGCCGATCGAGCTGCTCGAGGAAATCGAGTCGGTGCTGAAGATCGATTGCGCGCCGGTGACCTGGCCGATCGGCATGGGCAAGGCCTTTCGTGGCGTGCTGCACCTGCTCACGAACCGGGTCATGCGCTTCACGCCGGGCGAGGAACGCCGCACCGACGACTCCGAGTTGATCGATGGCCTGGACAATCCGCGCCTCGACGAATTATTTCCTGATGAGGTGAAGCACCTGCGGGACAACGTGGAACTGGTGCGCGGCGCGAGCCCGCCGCTTGATCTTGCGCGCTTCCTCGCGGGAACGCAGTCGCCGGTGTTCTTTGGTTCGGGGATCAACAACTTCGGCGTGCAGGAAATCCTGCAGGCGCTGGTGGACTGGGCGCCGCCGCCGCAGCCCCGGGAGGCCACCATAGGAAAAACTGCGGTAGAAGGCAATCGCATGGTGCAGGCGCCGGAAGCGTCGTTTACCGGTTTTGTCTTCAAGATCCAGGCGAATATGGACCCGCGCCACCGCGACCGCATTGCCTTCATGCGTGTGTGCTCCGGGCGCTACAGCCCGGGCATGAAGGTGCACCATGTGCGTGACGGTCGTGAAATGAAACTGGGCAATGCCATCACCTTCATGGCGAATGAACGCGTTGCCAGCGAGGATGCCGTGGCCGGTGACATCATCGGCATCCACAACCATGGCCAGTTGCAGATCGGCGACACGCTGACTGAGGGCGAGGAACTGCGCTTCAAGGGCATCCCATACTTTGCGCCCGAGCTGTTCAACCTCGCTCGGCCGCGCGACCCGTTCAAGGCCAAGCAATTGCAGAAGGGCCTGAAGGAGCTGGGCGAAGAGGGCGCGGTGCAGGTGTTCGATGCCGGCACGGGCAACCTGTTGCTTGGCGCGGTTGGCCCGCTGCAGTTCGAAATCGTCGCCCATCGCCTGCAGAGCGAATACAAGGTCGATGCGGTGTATGACAACGCGAACCTGTATGCCGCGCGCTGGCTGACTTTTCCGGATGAAAACACGCGGCGGCGCTTCGAGAATCAGGAAGCGGCGCGCATGGCGCGCGACATCGACGACAACCCGGTCTATCTCGCTCCGAACCGCGTCAACCTGCAACTGGTCATCGAGCGCTGGCCCGATGTGGGCTTCCATTCAATCCGTGAGCACGGCCAGGTCATGGCGCACGCCAAGGGTTAGCAGGGCGAGTCGGCTGCGGGCGAACGCCAGATCCACTGCCAGGCCATCCCGGCAATCAGCAGCCACCAGGCGCTGCGAAGTCCCACGTTCACCAGGAGGCGCATGTCCTGGGATGCGCCAGCGGCCACATGCAGGCCTACGGCGAGGCTGACCAGCAGCGTCGTGGCGGCAATAAGGCAGGAGAGTAACGCCGCCCAGCGCTGCCGCGTCCACACACCTGCGCCCGCGATCAGATAGATGAAGCCGCCGATGAAGTTGAACCACTCAACGAAGGTGGGATAAGGTCCCGCGGAGAGTTGGAGCTCATCGCCACCGGACAGCACGGCGCCGCCGCCGATGACGCTCATGACACCGGCCAGCAGCGCAATGACCGTGGCCGTGCGCAGCCACACGACCTTTTTTTCATCAGATATGTTCAAGAGCTGCCTTCGTATCGGAGTGTGATGTGGCTGGGTCCGCCCTGTGGCGTTCGCCGGGGGAGAGTGTGCTCCTCGGCAGTATTTCTGCCAACTCGAGTTCGTGCGCCTTTGATCAGCTGCGCGTTGGCCGGAATATCAGGAAATACTGTGTGGGCAGGAAATCAGGTTTGGCGGCCAACGTGTAGCCCGCACGCTTGAGCTCGACCGTTACCTGCTCGGGTGTCAGGCGGGCGCTTTTCGGCGGGCCGTCTTTCGCATCCATGCGGAAGTCGATGATGGCAATGCGGCCGCCGGGTTTGAGCGAATCCTGCAGCTTGCGGAAATA
This sequence comes from uncultured beta proteobacterium, assembly GCA_903928055.1. Lineage (GTDB taxonomy): Bacteria > Pseudomonadota > Gammaproteobacteria > Burkholderiales > SG8-39 > CAIYPG01. The sequence goes on from CAIYPG010000068.1 coordinate 15,871, forward strand.
GCTTTCGCGGTCCGTGATGTGATGGAATACGTCGACCATGAGCACGAGGTCGGTCTTCTCGGGCAGGCGTGCATCGCCCGGTGTGGCGTGCACTGCCATGATGTTCTTCAGGCCCTCGCGCACCGCACGGTCGGAGAGGTATTTCACCATGTCCGGTTCGGTGTCAACGCCATACACCTTGCCCTTGGGAACCATGTGCGCGATGCGGGTGGAAAAATAGCCGGTGCCGGAACCGATGTCGGCAACCACGGCGTCCGGTTTCAGGACCAATGCCTGGATGACTTCATGAGGCTTCTGCCAGGCGTCACGCGCGGGGTCGTCAAAGACCTTGGCCCATTCACTGGCGCCTTGAAAGCTATGCTCGTGAGTGTGCGGTGTTTGTGCGGCTACGGTGCCCGACAGCAGCGCCGCGGCTGCCACGGCCGTGATGAGTGAAATGCGCTTTAACAGGTGCACTGTTTCTCTCCCTGAGTGATTGCCGGTATGGCCACCATATGCCTACAAATCCTTGTCCGAGATCATTTCGTTTGACTTGAATTGACCCCGGACTCCGGTGATGTGAGGGATAGACCCTCCTGCTGACGAGCAAGTATCTCTTAGTGCGAATGCTCGCCTGATCCCTTGCCTTCACCGGGACCCATGCCCTGGCCATGCTGATGAGTGCCTTCCTTGCTGTTTTGGCCCTGGGTGCCGTCGTGGTTGCTGCGCATTCCGCGTGCATCCGCCATCTGGCGATGCTCGCCGGCATTGGCCATGCCGTACTGGTGGCCCGTTCCCTTTTCAGAGGACATGTGTTGCATCCCCTTGCCCTGCATGCCTTGGCCCATGGCTCCCGGTCCCTTGCCATCCTGCATGCCACGGTGCATTCCGCCTATCATGCCGCCGTTTATCTGCTGGCTGGCACCCGGTTGCTCATCCGTGTTGGCATGAGCAGCAATGGCGACTACGCCGAGGGTAACTGCCGATCCGATTGCAACCAGCCACTTCTTCGAGGTGTTCATGGAGTTTCCTTTTCAATGTGATGATGAATGTGTGCTGCGCTTTTGGTTTGGGGCTTGTTGTTTGATCCAACAACCCCGCACGATCTGATTAACGCAGCAATTCACTTCATGTATTCAAAAATTTGTATCGATGTGTTACCTCAGGACATTTCGTAACACTGTCTTACATACCTGAGAGAATAGAGGTGAGTCTTCAGCCGCGCTTCAGATAGACCTTGACGAAGCTACTCTTCAGTTCTTCGCCCTTCGCAGATAGCTGGTCGTTGCGCGTCTGCTTTGCCAGTTCAAGAAGATCATCCAGGTTTTTCCGGATCAGCTGGATTTCAGCGTCGTTTACTTCGGATTCGACGACTTTGAGGTTGTCGCTGACTGGGGAATAGAGGGCAACGAGCTTGCCGGCATCCTTTGCGTTGGCGGCATCCAGCATCAGTTCCATCGCGTCATGGAAATCCACAAGTGCAACCGCCAGCATCGAAAAGCCGTTGCGCTTGAACATCTCCTGGAAGACCGGGCGCACCTTTTCCAGGGCGAGGTGGGCCTGATGGAGGTCGCCGGTGCGCACCAGGTCGTTGACTCCGGTGAACATTTCGGAAACACGCGCGAAATCCGAACTCAACTGCGAATCGCCCTTCAGCGCGTATGGCCGATACTCGGAATACTTTTCCCGGAACTGCTTGTAGGCCGGAAGCAGGCTCTCGTAGTTGGCAACAGCCTTTTCGCGTTCGTTCTTCCCGGTCAGGAACAGGGTCTGCTTGTAATAGTTGTTCATGGCGTTGAAATCTTCCAGGAACAGCTTGCGCGTGAAGAAACTGCTCGCGTAGCCACCGCCCGCTGCAATCGCCACCAGCAGTACCGCTGCAACGACTTTCACAGGTGTGCTGGTGCCCTGTGCATTCCCCTTTGCCGTGCTGATCCCGAGGATCCGGTAGAGCGGGCAGAAGCGAATGGCGGCCGTGACCAGCATGATTGCCCCCGCCGCATATGCGGCGACTTGCCATGCACCTGCGAGCCAGAAGAACGCCAGCTCGATCAATACGATTCCGATGAGACCCCGCAGGATGCGGTCAAGCGTGTTTACGTTTTGCATGATTGTTCCTTCGGTGGAATATCCGAATTGGCTTGGAGTTGATCATTCAGCGCGCTGCCCGCCTGGACCGGGATCCGCAGAATTGCTCGTAGAGCACCTTCATCACGGCCAAGGCCTCCTTGCTGGCAATCGAGTAGTAGATGCGCTTGCCGTCGCGGCGGGTGTCGACCAGCCCTTCGTTGCGAAGTATTCCCAGTTGCTGCGACAGGGTGGGCTGGTGGATGTCCAGGGCTTCCTCGAGGTCGCTGACGCAGCACTCGCCCTGCGATACCTGGCACAGAAGCATCAGTCGGTCCGGATTCGCCAGCTTTTTTAGCAAGCTGCAGGTCTTGTCGGCTGAAAATCGCATGCTGTCCAGATCAATCGTGACGGCAGTAGAGGGCATGGTGGCGGCCTTGCAAAAGAAGGGTCAATAACATTATATTAAAGAATATAATAGAAAGCAATATAATGTAATTATGAATAATGAATCCCGCTTGATCCCGCTCAAGGCGATTGGCCCGGGTGTGGCGCAGTGTCAGGCAAACAAGGAAGGTGCCATGCCCAGCAAATCCGTGATCGTCGTTGTTCTCGCGCTCGGTGTCCTGATGCCGACTGCCGCGCAAGTGCATGCCGCGCCCGGCACGACACCAGCCGCGCTGGCTGTTTCGGAAGTGCGTGTGGAGGCTGGCACAGGAAATACGGGCTTTGACGGTGTGGTAGAGGCTGTGCGGCAGACGGTACTGGCCGCCCAGGTCAGTGGCGCTGTAATTGAACTGCGCGTCAAGGCCGGCGAGGCGGTCAAGGCAGGCCAGGTGCTGGTGCGATTGGACGCCCGTGCCGCCGAGCAGTCCGCAACTGCCGGCCAGGCACAGGTTCAATCGGCACGCGTTGCGCTGGGTGTTGCATCCAGGGACTTTGAGCGCCAGAAGCAATTGTTCCAGAAGGGCTTCATCAGCCAGGCTGCCCTGGATGCGGCCGAGGGCGCCTACCGGTCTGCTGAATCGCAGATGGCAGCGCAGATTGCACAGGCCGGCGCCGTTCGCACGCAGTCGGATTTCTTCATCCTGCGTGCTCCTTATGCCGGGTTTGTCTCCGAGGTCTCGGTCGTATTGGGGGACATGGCAACACCCGGCCGCCCCATTCTGACGCTTTTCGATCCTTCTTCCCTGAGGGTGGCAGCGGCGATTCCGGAGTCAGTGGTTATTTCACCTGCTGCCCGGCAGGCGGTCAGGGTCGAATTGCCCGGCGTGGCCGGCAGGGAGAATTTGATCAAACCGGTGCTGACCACTGTCTTGCCGGCAGTCGATCCCGGCAGCCACACATGGCAGATCCGTCTTGATCTGCCGGTCGGCACCGAACATGCCTCCCCCGGAATGTTCGCCCGTGTCTGGCTGCCTGTGCAGGCAGCGGTGACTGAATCTGCGGGGCGCGTGTTCGTGACAGCCAGGGCAATTGTGCGCCGCGCCGAAATGACCGGTGTGTACGTGGTTGGTGCCGATGGCAAGCCGGCACTGCGTCAGGTTCGCGTTGGCCGCACCAGCGGTGATCTGACCGAGGTGCTGAGCGGACTCTCGGCGGGTGAGCGCGTTGCGACCGACCCGCAAGCCGCGGCGACGCTGCACTAGAAGACATGAAAACCCGCTTTGGCCTGGCCGGCCGTACTGCGGCCGCATTCCTGGGCGCGCAGATCACGCCGTTGCTGGCGCTGATTGCACTGCTCCTTGGCGCATTTGCGGTGCTGGTTACACCGCGCGAGGAAGAGCCGCAGATCAATGTCACCATGGCCAACGTCTTTGTGGCCTTTCCCGGCGCCTCGGTCCGTGACGTGGAACAGATGGTCGCGACGCCGGCCGAGCAGGTGCTGTCGCAGATCGCGGGTACCGAACATGTGATGTCGGTGTCGCGCCCGGGAATGGCGATCATCACCGTGCAATTCAAGGTCGGCGTGTCGCGCACGGAGGCGCTGGTGCGGTTGCATGATGCAGTCAGCGCGAACGCAGACTGGCTGCCGAAGGGGCTGGGGGTGCTCGACCCTCTGGTCAAGCCCAAGGGCATCGATGACGTGCCCATCGTGGGCCTGACACTGTTCAGCAAGACCGCTGGCGAATACGATCTGGAACGGGTAGCCCACAGCATTGAGACGGACCTGAAGCGCGTTTTCGGCACCCGGGAGGTTCGCACCATTGGTGGTCCCGGCCGCGCCATCATGATCGAGATCGACCCGGCCCGCATGTCGGGAAGCGGCATCACCGTAGCCGACCTTCGCGCTGCGCTGCAATCGGCCAATGCCGGCATGCCGGTCGGCGATCTGCTGTCGGCCAATCGCGCCGTTGCAATCGAATCTGGTCCGTTTTTCGAGAGTGCGCAGGACCTGGCTGATCTGGTGGTGGCAGTGCGCAACGGCAGGCCGGTTTTCCTGCGGGAGGTTGCGGTGGTTCGCGATGGTGCACCACCGCCGGTCCGCCACGTCTGGTTTGGCACTGCCGGAAAGGATGGTGCGGAATATCCGGCCGTCACGATAACCGTGACCAAAAAACCGGGCGAGAACGCCATTGATGTGGCCGATGCCGTGATGCGCCGCGTGGACATGCTGAAGAACACGGTCATACCGGCGGATGTCCAGGTTGCCGAAACCCGCAACTATGGTTCCACCGCCAACGACAAGGCAAAGAAGCTGATTCAGAAGCTGCTGTTTGCGACCGCTTCTGTGGTGGCACTGGTATTCCTTGCACTGGGCCGCCGCGAAGCGGCCATTGTTGGAACGGCGGTGATCCTGACGCTTGCAGCCACGCTGTTTGCCTCCTGGGCGTGGGGCTTCACGCTGAATCGCGTGTCGTTGTTTGCCCTGATCTTCTCCATTGGCATCCTGGTCGATGATGCCATCGTCGTGGTCGAGAACATTCACCGCCACCAGCAAATGCATCCGGAAAAAACGCTCACCGAAATCATCCCAGCTGCGGTGGACGAGGTGGGCGGGCCCACCATCCTGGCGACGTTCACGGTGATCGCCGCGCTGCTGCCCATGGCTTTTGTCTCAGGCCTGATGGGGCCGTACATGAGCCCGATCCCGATCAACGCAAGCATGGGCATGCTGCTGTCGCTGGCCATCGCCTTCGTGGTGACGCCATGGCTGGCGCGGTTGTGGATGAAATCCGCGCATTTGCATGCGGAGGCCGGCATGGTTGCCCCGCCATTGTCACCCTTGACGCGCGGGCTCACACCGCTGTTCCGGCGCTTATTCACGCCGCTGCTCGATGAAACGCGTGGTCCGCACGCCCGGCGGGTGGTGGGTATTGTCGTGCTGGTGCTGATCGCGCTGTCGCTGCTGCTGCCGCTGTTCGGGCTGGTGCGGCTGAAGATGCTGCCGCTGGACAACAAGTCGGAGTTCTCCGTAATGGTGGACATGCCCGCCGGCACGCCGGTGGAAAAAACTGCAGCGGTGCTGCGGGCGCTCGGAGCCCATCTGGCCACGGTGCCGGAGGTCGTCAACTACCAGGCCTATGCGGGCACGGCGGCGCCGATCAATTTCAACGGACTGGTCCGGCAATACTATCTGCGTGCCAGTGGTGAACTGGGCGAAATGCAGGTGAATCTTGTCGACAAGCATGAACGCAGCAGCCAGAGTCATGTCATTGCCATGCGCGAACGCCCGGTCCTGCAGGACATCAGCCGACGTTTCGGTGCCAACGTGAAAGTGGTGGAAGTCCCGCCGGGCCCTCCAGTGCTCGCGCCGATCGTGGCCGAGGTGTACGGCCCGGAGGCGGAGGGTCGACGCGCTGTGGCGAAGCAGGTACGTGCGATGTTTGAAAAAACGCCTGGCGTGGTCGATGTGGACGAAAGCACCATCATTGATGCGCCACGCACGCTGTTGCTGGTTGATCGTCGCAAAGCCGCTCTGCTGGGCGTGTCTCAGCAGCAGATCGTGGATACGCTGCACGCCGGTCTGGCTGGCGACGCGGCTACCTGGCTGCACGATGGCAGCCGCTATCCGGCTGCCGCAACCATCCAGTTACCACCCGAGCAGCATGGCGATCTGGAGGCGCTCTTGCAGCTTTCAGTACGCACGGCTGCGGGAAAATTGTTGCCGGTCCGCGAGCTGGTGTCGATCAGCAATACGCTCCGTGAACAGCCTGCTTTTCACAAGGATCTGCTCCCGGTGAATTACGTCGTAGGTGACATGGCCGGGAAAGTGGACAGCCCGCTGTACGGCATGTTTGCGATGCGTGCCGACATGGCTGCCATCACGACACCGGGTGGCGGAACCCTGGGCGAGTATTTCATCCACGCACCGGAGGATGCCTATCGTGACTACGCATTGAAGTGGGACGGTGAATGGCAGATCACTTACGAGACTTTTCGCGACATGGGCCTCGCTTACGCCGTGGGATTGATCCTGATCTATCTGCTGGTCGTCGCGCAGTTCGGCTCATACCTCACGCCGCTGGTCATCATGGCGCCGATTCCCCTCACCATCGTCGGCGTCATGCCCGGACATGCCCTGCTGGGTGCGCCATACACCGCCACCAGCATGATTGGCATGATCGCCCTGGCCGGCATCATCGTGCGCAACTCCATCCTGCTGGTGGATTTCATCAATCTGCAGGTGAGTCAGGGGATGCCATTCAGGGACGCTGTCGTGCAGTCCGCCATCACTCGGGCGCAGCCGATCATCCTGACCGGATTTGCCGCGATGCTGGGCGCGTTTTTCATTCTTGACGATCCCATTTTCAACGGGCTCGCGATTTCCCTGATATCCGGCATTTTCGTGTCCACGGTCCTCACGCTGGTGGTGATCCCGCTGTTGTACTTCATTGCTTTCCGGAAGCGTCTGGACGTTCCTGCAATCCCAATTTCTCAAGGAGAAGAGTCATGACCACATGGCGCATCGTTCATGTTGTTGCCGGTCTATTCATTTTGCTGTCGCTGGCACTGGGCGCCCCCGGCAGCCCGGTCTTTGTGAGCCAGTGGTGGCTGGCATTTACCGCTTTTGTCGGCATCAACCTGATGCAGAGCGGGATGACCCGGTGGTGCCTGATGGAATCGCTGTTGCGCAAGGTCGGCGTTGAGTCCGGATGCTAGATCCATGAAGAGTCTTCTTGGATACGCATTGATCCCGCGAGTGGATCCGCCACTTTCTCAATCGTGTTGATGTCCCCCTTTCTTCACGGATTCGCCCGCGCAGCAGTCGGCAATCGCGCCGATGATGGGGCAGCGCTGCCGGCCGGAGGTGTGTTCGCAGTCATTCAGCAGCTTGGCGAGCAGGTGTTCCATGCGCGTGAGGTCGGCGATGCGGGCGCGGATTTCATCCAGGCGCTGGCCGGCGATGCGGCGTATGCCGGCGCGATCGACGCCGGATTCGAGTTTGAGCAGGTCGGTGATCTCGTCCAGCTTGAAGCCCAGTTGCTGGGCGCGGCGGATGAAACGCAACCGGTCCACGGTCGCCGGCGGGTAGCCGCGCTGGCCGCCCATCGGGCGGTCGGGCGTATCGATCATCCCGATGCGCTGGTAGTAGCGTATGGTCTCGACGTTGACGCCGGCGGCATCGGCCAGGGCGCCAATGCGCAGAGGCAGGGTGGTGGATGGGGTGTTCATGCGGGGCTTGACTCCGTAGTCAGGTACGGGTTTTAGGATGCATGCAGTCCCTGCATAAAGCAAGAGGTGAAACATGGAAAGCCACTCACACCATCACGATCACGGCGCCGGTTGCTGCGCGGGCGGAGCCGCTGTGCAAAGCATTGATCCGGTCTGCGGCATGACCGTTGATCCGGCGAAGGCGGCAGGCACGCACACCCATCTGGGCAAGCCCTATCATTTCTGTTCCACACGCTGCCTGACAAAGTTCAAGGCTGATCCAACGGCCTATTTGAAAGCGGAAGAGCCGAAGCAAGCGAAGGCGGGTGGCTGCTGCGGATGCAAGTCCGGTTCTTCGAACGCGGCCGAGGCTGTCGAGGCGGTTGACCCGGTCTGCGGTATGACGGTCGATCCGGCAAAGGCCGGTCCCGACGCCACCGAGACCTGGCAGGGGAAGAGTTTCTACTTTTGCTGTTCCGGTTGTCGCGATACGTTTCGTACCGATCCGGCGAAGTACGCGAACAATCCGGCCCGGGCATTTGTTCCCCATGCGATGCCGGTCAAATCGAACAAGCCCAATGTGCCTGTTGCGGCCGACGCCATCTTCACCTGTCCCATGCATCCCGAAGTGCGCCAGGTCGGTCCGGGTCCCTGTCCGAAGTGCGGCATGGCGCTGGAGCCGCTGGTGGCGACCGGTGAAGAGGGCCCGAATGTCGAACTCATCGACATGACAAGGCGCTTCTGGATCGGGCTGGTGCTGACTTTGCCGGTATTTGTTCTGGCCATGGGCGAGCATGTGCCGGGAATTTCACTGCATGCGCTGGTCGCTCCGGCCACATCGGCGTGGATACAGTTCCTGTTCTCGACGCCGGTGGTGCTGTGGGCTGCATGGCCGTTCTTTGTGCGTGGCTGGCAGTCGCTGGTATCGAGCAACCTCAACATGTACACGCTGATCGCAATCGGAACCGGCGTGGCGTTCTCGTACAGCGTGGTGGCGCTGCTCGCGCCGGGATGGTTCCCGCCGGAATTCCGCGACATGCATGGAGCCGTTGGCTTGTACTTCGAGGCATCAGCAGTGATTTCAGTCCTGGTGCTGCTGGGTGAAGTGCTGCAGTTGCGTGCCCGCGAGAACACCGGCGGCGCGATCAGGGCGCTGCTCAAACTGGCCCCGGCAACAGCGCTCCGCCTGAGGCCGGATGGCTCCGATGAAGAAGTGTCCCTGGATCTGGTGCTGAAGGGCGACCGCCTGCGCGTGCGGCCCGGCGACAAGGTGCCGGTGGATGGTGCGGTGATTGAAGGCCATTCCAGTGTCGATGAATCGCTGGTCACCGGCGAACCTCTGCCGGTGGAGAAGCAGATGGGCAGCGCGGTGACCGGGGGCACGCTGAACGGTACCGGCTCCTTTGTGATGCGCGCCGAGCACGTTGGTGCCGAGACCCTGCTGAACCAGATCGTGCACATGGTGGCCGATGCGCAGCGCACCCGGGCGCCGATCCAGGCACTGGCCGACAAGGTATCCGGATACTTTGTGCCCACGGTGGTGGGGGTTGCCCTGCTGTCCTTTGTGGCCTGGGCGATGTTCGGACCCGCGCCCGCGCTGACCTACGCGCTGGTCAGCGCGGTGTCGGTGTTGATCATTGCCTGTCCCTGCGCGCTTGGCCTGGCCACGCCCATGTCGATTGTCGTGGGCACCGGCCGTGGTGCCCAGGCCGGAGTCCTGATCCGCAATGCCGAAGCGCTGGAACGCCTGGAAAAAATCGATACCCTGGTGGTGGACAAGACCGGCACCCTGACCGAGGGCAAGCCGAAGTTGATGTCAGTGATCACTGTCTCTGAATACACCGAGGATAAAGCCATTCTTGTGGCTGCAAGCCTGGAGCGAGGCAGTGAGCATCCGCTCGCCACGGCCATCCTGGAGGGGGCAAAACAGCGCGGAATTGTGCCCGCTGGGACAACGCATTTCAACGCGGTGACCGGCAAAGGGGTCGAGGCTGAATACGAAGGCCGGAGGGTTGCATTGGGCAACGAACGCCATGCCGGTGAACTCGCCGGTGTGCCGCCAGAGCTGAAGGACAAGGCCGATGCATTGCGCCGAGGGGGTGAAACCGTGGTTTTTCTGGTGGATGCCGGGCGGGTGGTGGCCTTGCTGGGTGTCGCCGATCCGATCAAGGAATCGACGCCCGAGGCCTTGCGTGAACTGGCCGCCGAGGGCATCCGCGTGGTGATGCTGACCGGTGATAACGCAATCACGGCGCAGGCGGTGGCGGCCCGGCTGGGTATCACCGATGTGCGTGCCGATGTTTTGCCGCAGGAAAAGGGTGCAGTGGTGAAAGCCCTGCGTGCGGCGGGCCATGCGGTGGCCATGGCGGGGGATGGCGTCAACGACGCGCCGGCACTGGCCGAGGCCGAAGTGGGCATCGCCATGGGCACGGGTGCCGACGTGGCAATCCAGAGCGCCGGGGTGACGCTGGTGAAGGGCGACCTGCGCGGCATCGTGCGTGCGCGCAAACTCAGCCGGGCTACCATGCAGAACATCCGCCAGAACCTGTTCCTCGCCTTTGTCTACAACGCGCTCGGGGTGCCCGTTGCGGCCGGCGTACTGTTTCCGCTCACCGGCCTTCTGCTCAATCCGATGATCGCGGCGGCGGCCATGAGTCTGTCGTCGGTGTCGGTCATCACGAATGCGCTGAGGCTGCGCCGTGTGAAAATCTGATGGGCGAGAGGGCATGAAGCTCGTCCTCGATACGAATGTGGTGCTCGACTGGCTGCACTTTCGCGATCCCGGCGTGGCACCCATTGCGCACGCGATTGAAGCCGGTTCCGCCGATCCGGTGACATCGGTCGAATGTCTGGAAGAACTGCGCCGGGTGCTTGAATATCCGCAGTTTCGTCTGGATGCAGAAGCGCGCGACCGGATCTTTGCGCAGTACCGGGCCCGGGCGCTATTGTTCGACGTTGATGTTGCCGTGGCAACATCGTCTTTGCCACGTTGCCGCGATCCTGACGATCAGAAATTCCTGGAACTGGCCTTGCACAGCAGTGCGGACTATCTGTTGAGCAAGGACAAGGCGTTGCTGAAGCTGTCGCGGGCTGCTGCCCGTCTGGGCCGCTTTGCCATTTTGCTGCCGGAAAAATTTCCGGGCTAGCTGTCCTCTGACCGCCTGCGGTCAGTCAGGGATTCCTTGCCGCCGGAATCGAGCATGGACCACACCATGCTGCGGTAGGCATTGCCCTGCTTGGGGCCATTCAGGAAAAATGTTTCCACCTCTCCGAGACCTTTCACAGGGATGAAGCCACGCGCCTCGAGTTCGAAATCATCCTTTAGCTTTTCATAAACGGCACGGGTGACATGGATGCGGCCCGGAACGCCGTTCGCTTCCATCCGGCTGGCAAGGTTGACGGTGTCTCCCCAGATGTCGTAACTGAACTTGCGTGTGCCGATCACGCCGGCGACCACCGGTCCGGTGTGGATGCCGATGCGGAAATTCAGCGACTGCTCCTCACGCGTGCCGAGGCGTCGCGCCAGTTCCTGCATGTCCAGGGCAATGCGGGCGGCGACCACGACATGGTCCTTGAGCGGATTGGGCACGCCAGTGGCGAGCATGTAGGCATCGCCGATGGTCTTGATCTTTTCCACGCCGTATTGCTCGCACAGCGCGTCGAACGCGGAAAAAATCCGGTTGAGCACGATGATCACGGCGCTTGGCGACATGCTGGATGACAGGTGCACGAAATTGACGATGTCCACGAACACCACGGTGGCTTCGGGAATGCCGTCGGCGATGACCTGCTCGCCGGCCTTGAGCCGCTTCACGATGGGCTCAGGCAGCACATTGCGGAGCAGCCGCTCCGAATCCAGTTGTGCCTGGATCACCATTTCATACAATTTGCCCTTGGCGATTGCCGAGGACAGACCGCCGGCAATGCGCCTCAGGATCTCGACATGCTGTGACTCGAAGGCGCCGGGTTGGCGGCTGAAAAGGAATGCAAACCCCACCGGTTTTCCGGGCACGCTCAGTGGACAGATCATCGCGCTGCGCATGTTTTCTGCTGCGGCCAGGCGCAGCGCCGCCGGAAGGGTGGCTGGGGTTGCAGTCTGCAGGTCGTCAATGAAGCGCGGTTCGCCGGATTCGAGCGCTTCGCGCAGCCCCCCAACCAGGCCGATCTTTTCGCTGTAACGCGGGGCTTCGGCGGGTTCGGCAGGCGCAGGACATTCCCAACGGCATTCGAGTTTTTCGCCACGGTCATCCAGCAACGCAAATTCGATGCGCTCGTAGGGAATCAGCTTGCGGCAGGCTTCGTCGATCTGCCGGAATGCCTCATCCAGCAGGACGCCGGGGTTGATCCGGTCGGTGATCTCCAGCAGGCGCCGCAGGCCGGCAAAGCGATGCTCGATGTCCTGTTCCAGGTCTGCGATGGGGGGCATGCTGTGTTCGATCATGGTTTTCCGGCACCGTCCGGCGGGAAGGCAGGAGCGGCGGCGCGCTATGGTACCAATCCTTGGTCAATTCCGCGGTTTTCGGGGTGATTTGAGTGCGGATTTGTCCTGACGTGTCGCTGACAGGCGGTTTTCTGCAGTTTTTTGTCTTTGCGGATGGTGTGGTTGTAAGGGGAGGTAGATTGGGTCTAGGATATTGAAGCTGTCCAGACAAAGTGCAACCGGGCTTCGTGCCCTTGACCGAATCCAGGCTGGCTTGCGATGGCCCGTCACGCATGATGGGCCATCCAATTAAGTCCATCGATTCCAAAGGAGAAGGAAATGGTTCTTGTTTCGGCATATGAGGATGTGAAGGAAACGCGCAAGGGGCGCGACCTGCCAAACGGGCATATGGCCTGGCGCACCGATTTCATCAAGCGTGCAAAAGAGGGGCCGGACGGCCCGGTTGCCTTCCTCGCCGAGAGCACACCGAAGCGTGTGCTGCGTTCCCACTACCATGAATGCGACCAGTTCCAGATCATCGCCATCGGCGGCGGCACGCTGGCCAAGCACAAGCTTGCATTCGGCGGCATTCACTTCTCGCGTGCCTTTACGCCCTATGGCCCGATCACGAATGGTGAACAGGGCATCGGCTTCATCACGCTGCGTGCCAAGCGCGATCCGGGCGGTGGAGCGCAGTTTGTTCCCGATCTCTCGGAAAAGCTGAAGGCTGTCAAGAACCGCGATCCGTGGCAGGTAACGGAGATGCCCACGTTCAAGGCCCTCGGCAATGGCGAGAACGTTTCCGTGGTGCAGTTCAAGCAGATGCAGGATGACCGCGGGCTGGCCGGTTATGCCGTGACGGTGCGCGCAAACACCAAGGTGGCTGCGCCGGCTCCGTCGAAGAATGGCCAGTACATCATTGTCACCAAGGGCAGCCTGACGCACGAGGGCCAGCAAAAGAAGGGGCTTTCCGTGATCTGGGTGGGCGGCGACGAGAAGCCTTTCGAGCTGCAGGCTGGCGCGGAGGGTCTCGAGGCCGTGGTGCTGAATTTCCCGCGCGAGGATGGTGGTGTCTCGAAATCCGTGGTGAAAGCCGATGGCAAGGGCGAGTTCAAGGCCTACCAGTGCCTGTTGTGCGCCGTCATCTATGACGAGGCGACGGGCATGCCGGAGCATGGCATTGCCGCAGGAACGCGCTGGGCTGATGTGCCGGAAGACTTCGGGTGCCCCGACTGCGATGCCAAGAAGGCTGATTTCGAACTGATCGATTTCTAGGGCACTGCCGCGCATGGGGTGTTCCCCATGGCTTCATAACAAGGGCTGCTCCGGGTGATTCCGGAACAGCCCTTGAAACATCCGGCTGCCAAAGGAAGAGAAGAGGGAAAACAACATGACGGAAATCGTCGCATTCGATGACATCAAGGACACCCGGCGCATCCGGCGGGAGATGCCGGACGGGCACCTGTACAACACGTCGTTCATCGACCACTCCAAAGAGCACATGGGCGCCCCCAATGTGTTCATGATCGAGAGCAGCGAGAACCGCATCCTCGACACGCATTTCCATGATGTCGACCAGTTCCAGATTGTCGTGGGTGGCGGCGGCAAGCTTGGCAAACACACGCTGGCGCCATACTCGGTGCATTTTGCCCGTGCGTTCACGCCGTACGGACCGCTGGTTTCCGGCCCTGGGCCCGGTGTGGCGTATGTGACCTTGCGCGCGCGTGCCTGTCCGACCGGCGGTGCGCAGCGCCTGCCGGCGCATCGCGAAAAGCTGGAAAAAATGACCGGCCGGCAGCCCTGGCAGGTGACAGGCGTTCCCCGATTTGTTGCGCCCGGCGCCGACGGCGTGGGCATGCGTCTGATTGACGGTCTGAAAGACGACAAGGGCCTGGCCGGGTACGCACTGTCGATGAACCCGGGCGCAAAGACCCTGGGTCCTGATACTGCCGTCGGCGATGGCCAGTATGTGGTGGTGCTCAAAGGCAGCCTGATTCACGAAGGCGTGGAGAAAAAAGGCATCACCGTGATTCACCTTGATCCAAAAGATGGCGCATTTCCCATCGTCGCCGGACCGCAGGGGCTGCAGGGGCTGGTGCTGAATTTCCCCCATCCGACGCCGCAGGTGAAGACCGAGGCGAAGCCAGCGGCAGGAGCGCACGACAAGCTGTGGCAATGCGAGCTGTGCGCTTTTTCCTATGACGAGGCAGCCGGCCTTCCCGAGGAGGGTATTGCGCCGGGCACGCCCTGGGCGGAGGTGCCGCACGATTTCATTTGCCCGGATTGTTCCGCAACGAAGGCGGATTTCATCCACCTCGATCTCTAGGCCCCTTTACCCGGCGGCCGCAATGGCCGCCGGCATACTACTCCCCGGAAGCAGGCTGTCTGTCAGGTGGCCGGTGTTAAACTTGCTTGCATTGAATCACCGCGTCGCACGCGACGCGTTCACGAATCATTCACAAAGCATCAGGAACCCTCCATGACCATCCAAAGCATTGCCGTCATCGGCGCCGGTACCATGGGCAATGGCATCGCGCAGGTTTGCGCGACCAGTGGCTATCCGGTGGTGATGGCGGACATTTCACAGGCAGCGCTGGATCGCGGCATGAAGGCCATCGACGGCAGCCTGGAGCGCATGGTCAACAAGCAGAAGCTGGGTGCCACGGACAAGGCTTTGGCACTGGGCAGGATACGCACTGCCACGGACATGCAGGTGATCGCGGACAGCGACCTTGTGATTGAAGCCGCGACCGAAAACGTCGACCTCAAACTAAAAATCTTTGCGCAGCTCGATGCCACCGCCAAGGCGTCGGCCATCATCAGTTCGAATACTTCGTCGATATCGATCACGCGACTGGCTGCTGCAACGAAGCGATCGGGCCAGGTGATCGGCATGCATTTCTTCAATCCGGTTCCAGTAATGGCGCTGGTGGAAGTGATCGCCGGACTGCAGACTACGGAACAGACCCAGTCGGCCGTCAGGGAAGTGGTCGCCAGGCTGGGCAAGGCTGCAGTCAACGTTCGCAATTCGCCGGGCTTCGTGGTCAACCGCTTGCTGTGCCCCATGCTGAACGAGGCGTGCTTCACGCTGGGTGAGGGGCTGGCCAGCGCCAAGGAAATCGACGAGGCGATGAAGCTCGGCTGCAACCATCCGATCGGCCCGCTGGCCTTGTGCGACATGGTCGGGCTGGATGTGGTGCTGGCAGTGATGGATGTGTTGTACGACTCTTTCAAGGATCCCAAGTATCGTCCGGCTCCGTTGCTGCTCGAGATGGTCGAGGCCGGTTATCTCGGACGCAAGACCGGACGCGGTTTCTATACCTATTCCTGAAGCCCTCTCGAGGGGGCCGTCAAAAAATGAGGAGAGCAGTTTGAACCATACCAAGCAGTTGTTGCAGCAGTTGTCCATGTTGTTTGCCGGACTGGTTGCGGTTTTGTCGGTATCGACGTCGTTCGCGGCGGAGAATGTAGAGGAGGACGCGCCCAGGATTACCGAAGAAACACCCTATGTGCAGTCACCCAAGGTGGTGGTGGACACCATGCTGGAAATGGCTGGGGTGAATTCGGGGGATTTCCTCATCGACCTGGGTTCTGGAGACGGGCGCATCGTGACCACGGCGGCCAAGGAGCGAAAAGCGCGCGGCTTCGGTGTTGATTACGACGAGCGCCTGGTCAAACTTGCAACCGAGAATGCGCGCAAGGCTGGCGTATCCGATCGAGCCAGCTTTTTCGAGCAGAATATTTTCAAGACCGATCTGGGATCGGCCAGTGTCATCACCATGTATCTGCTGCCCGAGTACAACGCGGTGCTCAAGCCAACGCTGCTGGCGCTTCGTCCGGGCACGCGCATCGTGTCCCACGACTATGGCATTGGTGACTGGGAACCCGATGCCTCGAAGAAGATTCCCGTTCCGGAAAAGCGGGTGGGCTTCGAGAAGGCCAGCACCATCCTGTTCTGGATTGTGCCGGCGAAGGTTGCCGGCCACTGGCGCTCAAGCGTTCGGACCTCGAGTGGCATTGCCGACATTGAGCTTATGCTGAAACAGAAGTATCAGCATTTTGAGGGAACGGCAAAGCTGCGTGGTCAGGAGGTCGCGATCGAACGGCCATTCCTCAAGGCCGATTACGTGTCGTTCCGGATCCAGGACGGCAAGGACACGCTGCTGTTCAACGGCCGCGTTTCCAACAGCCGCATTGCCGGTGAAGTGATCCGCGGCAGCGAGAAAATGCGCTGGCGCGCGCTCAGAACCGAGGAGTTGAAGGAGTAGTTTTTCTTCGCACTTCAAGCGCCATCAGAATCGCGCGCTTTTCCATGTTGGTGGAAAAGCGCCATTCGGAGATTTCTTCAATCGTGCGCAGGCAACCCTCGCACCAGCCGGTTTCGGCGTTGATGCGGCACACATCGGTGCAGGGACTGCGAATCTCGTCGTCCATGTGAGTTTGCTGCTGCGGCATGTCGTTCAGGAATGCAGACACGATGGATTTTGGCGTAGCAGAAAGCACCATTATCTGCGAAAATTTGCGCGAACCGGACGCATTTTCATTCTGACTCATCCCGGGCGTCCGAGTTAACCCCTGACTGGAACGGACAATGACCACGCCAGGCAACATGGCTGTGCTCAGGCCGCCAAGCGACCCGTCGCCGCGTTACCTGCATGAGCATCCGATTGAGCACGCAACAATCAAGGAAGTGGCGCCCGGTGTGCACTGGGTTCGCATGCCGCTGCCTATTCCGTCGCTGGACCACATCAACCTGTGGGTGCTGGACGATGGCGACGACTTCGTCATGGTCGATACCGGCTTCATTTCCAGCCACACGCGTGACAACTGGGAGGAGATCTTTTCGGGTCCACTGTCCGGACGGCGAGCAAACCGCCTGGTCTGCACGCATTTCCACAACGACCACGCCAGCACCACCGGCTGGATCATGGCGCGTATGGGATGCGATTTTTTCATGACTCAGGGCGAATACCTTTCCGCCAGTTCAGCTTTTGGCGGCCATGGTGTGGACCGGCGGGATCACACGATTGAATTGCTGCGCACGAACGGGCTTGATCCAAGGATTGCCGGTGAAGCGCTCGACTATCGTTCCCACTTCGGCAAGGACATCAAGGATTTTCCGATGTCCTACAACCGCCTGTTCGGGGACAGCGAGCTGAAGATCAACGGTCGGAGCTGGAAGGTCATTCTGGGTTATGGCCATTCACCGGAGCACGCGGCGCTCTACTGTGCCGAGCTTGGCGTGCTGATTGCCGGGGACATGATCCTGCCGCGCATTACCACCAATGTCAGCGTCAATGCCATTGAGCCGAACGGCAATCCGCTGCAGTGGTTCCTCGACTCCATCATCCGGCATGCGCAGCTGCCCGCAGACACGCTGGTGCTGCCTTCGCACGGCCTGCCGTTCCATGGTCTGCGCGAGCGGGTTGCCTACCTGCGCCGTCATCACAAGCAGCGCCTGGGTGAGCTGGTCAGCGCCTGCGAGACGCCGAAGAGTGCTGCGGATGTGCTGCCTCTCCTGTTCCATCGCAAGCTGAGCGAGCGCGACACGCGCATCGCCATGGGCGAGGCGATGGCCCACATGCACCTGCTGTATTACGAAGGCCGGGTCCGGCGCACGATGGATGACGAACGGGTGATACGTTACATCAAGGCTTGAGCAGGCTTGAGGTTTCCGGGATTATTGTAATCAAATTCAATAATCTGTCATTAATAAAAGAGATATCGCACGGCTGATGTGATCAGAGGGGCGGTAGAGGCCATGCCGCCGCCGAGACCTAGTTCGGACGCTCTTTCCTCGCCTGCTTCACAAGCAGATCAACCACCTGCGCGAGTTGGCGCGTGCCGCCCGCGAGCCGCGCCGAGGTGAGGTACTTGCCATCCACCACCACGGCAGGCACACCGCGCACATCGTAGGTCTTCACCATGTCGCGAGATTGCGCAAGTCGCCTCGTCACTTCTTCGGAATTGTAGGTGGCGACAAATTTCTGGCGGTCGATGCCGTTGCGCGCAACCCAGTCGGCCATGACCTTTTCATCGTTCAGCTTTATGCCGTCGAAGTGGTAGTTGTCATAGACCGGCCAGTGCAGTCGGCCCAGTTCGCCGAGGATCTCCAGCGTGTAATACAGCTTGGCGAAGGGTTCCCAGTTCTCCGATGAAAGCACGGGCACGCGGCGCAGCGCCACGTATTCCGGCGCCTGGAACTGCCAGCGCGAGAAATGCGGCTGGAACTCGTAGCAGATCGGGCAGCCGTAGTAGAAGAACTCGATGACCTCGATGCGCGAACCGGTTGTCACGGGTCGAGGAGGGTCGAGGCGGGTGTAGTTGCGGCCGGCCTGAAGCGATTGGGTCTGGGCCAGTGCCAGACCGGTGGCGGCAGCCAGAATGATCGCCAGGGTCCACTGGATCAGGCGCAATCGGGACGAACGCAAGGCGCAATGCATGCCAAATCCTCGGGATGAACATCAACGCGTGCATGATATGCCGCGTCGTGGACATTTACCAAAATCCGGACGCTCCAAACGTGAATAACAGCCTGATTGCAGGCAATCAGGCTGTTGAAACGCCAGTCGTTACTTCTTGGGCAGTTGCTTGATGGAATCGGCGATGACCCGATCGGTTGCGCGCAGCAGGTCCTGCCGGTCGTTGATCATGCCGGCGGACAGCACGTAACGTCCCTGCACGGCCAGCGCCGGCACGCCGTCAAACCGATAGGCCTGCGTCATCTGCAGCGCCCGCTTGAGTTTGGTCTCGACGGTAAAGGATTTGTATGCGGCCTTGTACTTGTCGACGTCGACCTTTTGCTTGGCGAGCCACGCCGCCATCGCCGACTCGTCGGTGATGCGCAGGTTGTCCTTGTGGATGGCATCGAACAGGGCGCGGTGCAGGCGTTCCTCTTCGCCGATGGCCTCGAGCGTGTAGAACACGCGCCCCGCCACGCCCCATTGGTCATTGAAGATGGCCGGAACGCGCCGAAACACGACTTCCTTGGGCAGCTTCTTGCTCCAGGGCTCAAGCAACGGCTCCAGGGCGTAGCAATGCGGGCAGCCGAACCAGAAGAACTCGATGACTTCGACCTTGCCCCCGGCTTCGGTGGGCTGCGGCGGGGTCAGCTCGATGTAGGGTGCGGTCTTCGGGGCCTGCGCCTGCGCGGAGATGGTGCCCAGCGACAGCGCAGTGAACATGACCAGACCGGCCATGCGCAGCAGATTTCTTGAAATCATTGATGACTCCTTCAGTTTCACGGTGCGGGTTTTACTTTGACCAGTGAGCCGGTGATTGCGTTCTGTGCAAGTTGCGAACGGATACGGTTGATTTCCTCGACGCTGGTCAGCGGCCCCAGCCTGACGCGGTACCAGGTGCCTTTTTCCGGTACATCGGTCGGTTCCACGACCGCTTCCAGTCCCATGAGGGCCAGTTTTGCCTTCAGATTGTCTGCGTCGGCCGGATTCTGGAACGCGCCGGCCTGGATGAAATAGGCATCCTTGGAAGGTTCGGCGGCGCCTTTTGTCGCCTGCTTTGCCGAATCCTTGAGTTGCTTGTCCGTAACCGGCTCTTCCTGGCCGGGCAGGATGCGGTAGAAATCGAAGCGCGGCTTGCCGTCCTCGCCTTTCTTCGCGTCGCCCTTGCCATCGGATTTAGCCGGTGTCGCGTTTCTGGCCGTGAAGGGTATGGGTGTCTTGAAAAAATAAACGGCAATGGCTGCGGCCAGCCCCAGCCCGAGAAGAAAGCCGATGAACAGACCCAGCAGCAAGCCGCTGCTCCCGGATCGACCTGCGTGGCGCGGTTTGAAGTCTTTGCTCACGGAATGGCTCTTCTCATGAATGCCTGAATGCTTCCAAAGTGACTACATTTTCTCGGGTGCGCCGACGCCGAGCAGCGCGAGTCCGTTCACCAGTACCTGCCGCACCGTGAAGATCAGTGCCAGTCGGGCCCGCTTCAGTGCCGGATCGTCCACCAGAACGCGCTCGGCATTATAGTAACTGTGGAACTCCCCTGCCAGTTCGCGCAGGTAGAACGCCACCTGGTGCGGCGCCATTTCGCGCGACGCGATGTCCAGCACTTCCGGGTATTCGCCCAGTCGCTGCAGCAACGCCAGTTCGCGCGCGCTGGTCAGCGGGGTGAGATCGGCTGCACCTGCCGTTTCCGCGGTCATGCCTGATTGCGAGGCCTCCAGCACCGAGCAGATGCGCGCATGCGCATACTGCACGTAATAGACCGGATTATCCTCCGATTGAGACTTGGCCAGATCGACGTCGAAGGTGAACTCGCTGTCGGCCTTGCGCGAGACCAGGAAAAAGCGCGTGGCATCGCGGCCGACTTCATCAATCAGGTCGCGCAGGGTGACATAGGAGCCGGCGCGCTTGCTGATGCGCACTTCCTCGCCGCCCTTCATCACGGTCACCATCTTGTGCAGCACGTAGTCGGGATAGCCCTGCGGAATGTTCTTTCCCACCGCCTGCAATCCGGCACGCACCCGCGTGATCGTGCTGTGGTGGTCAGAGCCCTGGACGTTGATGGCGCGGCGGAAGCCGCGCTCCCACTTCGTCACGTGGTAGGCCACGTCCGGCACGAAATAGGTGTAGCTGCCATCGGACTTGCGCATGACGCGGTCCTTGTCGTCGCCGAAGTCGGTGGTCTTTAGCCACAGCGCGCCGTCCTTTTCGTAGGTCTTGCCCGCGGCAACCATGGCATTGACGACCTGCTCGACGCGCCCCTCGGTATAGAGCGACGACTCCAGGTAGTAGTTGTCAAAGCGCACACCAAAGGCGAGCAGATCCATGTCCTGTTCGCGGCGCAGGTAGGCGACGGCAAACAAGCGTATGGCATCGCGGTCGTCCGGGTCGTTTTTACCCGTGACTTCGGCGACCCGTCCGCCGCCGGTCGCTTTTCCGCCCAGATAGTCGGCTGCGATATCGCGGATGTATTCGCCGCGGTAACCATCTGCCGGCCATTGCAGCGAGTCGGGGTCCATGCCTTTCGCACGCGCCTGCACCGACAACGCCAGATTCTCGATCTGGGCGCCGGCATCGTTGTAATAGAACTCGCGCACGACCTGAAAGCCCTGCGAATCAAGCAGCGCTGAGATTGCGTCGCCCAGTGCCGCCTGCCGGCCATGGCCGACATGCAGCGGGCCGGTGGGGTTGGCGGACACGAATTCCACCACAACCGGTTGTCCCTGTCCGCGCACCGAATGGCCGAAGCGCGGTCCGGCGCCAAGCACGGCGCGAACGACATGCTGTTTTGCCGCCGGATGGAGGCGCAGGTTGATGAATCCGGCCCCGGCGATTTCACACTGCGCCAGCCAATCGGAGGGCGGCAGCGCCGCGACAAGTTCCGCTGCAATCTCGCGCGGATTACGCTTGAGTATGCGGCTCAACTGCATGGCCACCGGGCAGGAGAAATCGCCATGCTGGGCCTGCTTGGGCCGCTCAAGGGTGATCAGCGAGGCCGGTTGCTGCGGCGCGACTTTCGCCAGTGCATGCGCGAGCAACTCGGTCAGGTGGGACTTGATTTCCGTGGACATGGATAAGGGAAGGCGCGGGTTGGACGCGATGGCGCCCCGTTTTCAGTCAATGCGGCGGGCGCGCCGGGAAAGTTCGTCATTATACCGTGCCGTATCCGGCGAATTTCCGGCTTCTGTCCCTCTGCCTATCCGTCTATCCTTCGTTTTCTAGCAGGCGCTCAGAATTCCGTGGGGTCGATGTCCAGATGCCAGCGTACCGCTGCTGCGCGCATGCCATGTAGTGTGATGTTCCAGTCGCGCAGAAAGCGTTGCAGGCGCGGCCGCGAATCGGCCTGGAGTACCACCTGGACACGTTCCATGCGGGCCAGCCGGGACAGCGCCATGGGTACCGGCTGGAAAATCGTGATGCCATCCCGCTCCTCCGGAGCGTTCAGGACTGCTTCGCCGAGGAATTTGGCGGCGCGTGCGAGGTCCGGCGATTCAGCCCGCAGCGCGGCTTCGAATACGAAAGGCGGAAAGCCGGCCTGCTGGCGTTCCCTGATCAGGGATTGCGCAAAGCCGGCATAGTCATGTCGCACCAGTGCCTGATAAAGCGCATGGTCTGGAAAACGCGTCTGTATCCACACTTCGCCCGGCCGGCGCGCCCGGCCGGCGCGGCCCGCGACCTGCTCCAGTTGCGCGAACAGGCGTTCACTGGCGCGATAGTCCGCGGCGAACAGGCCGGCATCGGCATTCAGCACTGCGACCAGCGTCAGGTTCTCGAAATGATGGCCCTTGGCGAGGATCTGCGTGCCGAGCAGGATGTCGGTGCGGCCTTCGCGCACATCTTCCAGCAATGCTTCCAGGCTGCCGCGATTGCGGGTGCTGTCCCCGTCAATGCGCACGATGCGCGCCTCCGGAAAACGTTCAGCGAGCGTCGTTTCCAGGCGCTGGGTGCCACGGCCGAGCGGCTGCAGGTCAAGGTTGCCGCATTTAGGGCAGGTGCGCGGAATGCCCTCGGAGTGCCCGCAATGATGGCATCGCAGCCGCTTCTCGGCCAAGTGCAAAACAAGGTTTGCCGCACAATCGGGGCAGCCTGATATCCAACCGCAACCGGGACAGGCGAGCACCGGGGCGTAGCCACGCCGGTTGAGAAACACGAGTGTTTGTTCGCCGCGCGCCAGGCGCGCCGCGATCGCATCAGTCAGTGGTTCGCTCAGTCCGTGCGTGGACGAATGGATGCGCGTGTCGACCAGATGCACGTCGGGAAGCTTGGCGCCGGCATGCGCACGCGCCGACAGCACATGCAGCCGGTAGCGTCCGCTCAATGCGTGCTGGTAAGTCTCGATCGATGGCGTTGCCGAGACCAGCAATATCGGGATGCCCGCTGCGCGGGCACGCCAGATGGCGACATCGCGGGCGTTGTAGCGCAGGCCATCCTGCTGTTTGAAGGACGCATCCTGTTCTTCGTCCACCACGATCAGGCCGGGACGTGCCAGCGGGACGAATGCCGCCAGACGCGTGCCGAGGACGATGTCGGCGCGCCCGCATTGCGCGTCCAGCCAGCCGCCGGCCCTGTCCATTTCCGCCATGGCGCTGTGCTGGATGACGATATTGGCCCCGGGAAAGCGCGCGGCAAATGCGGATTGCAGTGCCGGGGTCAGTGCAATTTCAGGCACCAGCACCAGCGCCTGACGACCTGCGGCCAGGGTTTGCGCGATGCGCTGCAGGTAGATTTCGGTCTTGCCGCTGCCGGTGATGCCGAACAGCAGATGCACGGCAAATTCACCGGCAGTGGCTTCCAGTGCTTCGATGACACCGGTCTGTTCGGCGGTCAGCGTGTGAGTGGAAACGAAGGCGGGTTGTGATCGCGGGGCCTCTTCGGCGACGACATCACCGGCTGCGACCAGTTTGCGCATCGCCGCGCGGCCGGCGGGTGCGAGCGCGGCAACGGCCGCGTCGTCCATGGGCGCATGGGCCAGGCGCTCCACGAGCACGTGCCTTTGTCCCGCGCGCTTTCCGGCACTGGCCAGGATATTTTCCGTGGCGCGCGCCAGCCGGTAATGTCGCGCGCAATCGGGTGCAGGCTTGTCGGTGCGCAGGCGCGGCGGCAACGCGGGAAGAATGACCTCGCCAATCGGCTTGTGATAGTAGTCGGCGCAGAACTGCGCCAGTGCCAGCCACTCAAGCGGCAGCGGCGGCGAATCGCGCAGCACGCGCGTGACGGATTTCAGTTTGTCCGGTGCAACCTGCGATTCATCACTGACCGCCACGATCACGCCGACCGTTATGCGCCGCTGGCTGCTTCCGCCGCGCCCGAAAGGCACGACGACGCGTGCGCCGACATCATCTGCGGTGAGTTCGTCACCGCGATAGTCGAACAATTGCGGCAATGGCATGTCGAGCGCGACGTGCGCAATGGTCATGCTTCAGCCCGGTTTTTACGCATACTCATGTGTTTTCGAGAAATTCATCTGTAACTAACTGCCTGAGAAATGGTTTTTTCTCTTTTTCACAGATTCTGTGGATAAATCTGTGCATAGTTACGTCATGCAACTGTAACTAGCGTTGCCAAAAGGAGATTTTGTTCATGCCTCATTTCACGGCAAGAAAAATAATTAATTTAAATCAATGGCTTGCAAGTTTTCTCGGGGGAGGGCCCTGAAACCCCGCGCCAGACATGGGAAAAGCGGGGGTGTGTGCATAAGTAGCTTTTTGGCGTCCTGCCGCCATTGTTCTCAAGTTCGCGCGAATGATGCGCTGCGGAAGCCTTGAATCAACGCTTCAGTTGCCCTTGAAATCGCGATGATAGGCCGGACTGAGCGCATGCACTGCTTCCACGAGGCAGGCCACCGAATCGGGTGGCGTGAATTGCGAGATGCCATGCCCGAGGTTGAACACATGGCCCGATCCCTGACCGAAGTCGGCCAGGACGCGTGCCACTTCATGTTTGATCGCCGCCGGTTGCGAGAACAGGGCCATGGGGTCGAGATTGCCCTGAAGCGCGACGCGGTCGTCGGTTCGTCGGCGTGCTTCGGCAAGGCTGGTTGTCCAGTCCAGGCCGACGGCGTCGCAGCCGATCGTTGCGATGTCCTCAAGCCAGAGGCCGCCGCCCTTGGTGAATACGATGCTGGGAATGCGCACGCCGTCGTGTTCGCGTTTCAGTGTGGCAACGACGCGCGCGGTATAAGCCAGTGAGAACTCCCGGAAAGCGGCGTGCGAAAGATTGCCGCCCCAGGTATCGAAAATCATCACCGCCTGTGCGCCGGCCTCGATCTGTGCATTGAGGTAGTCGGCAACCGCCTGTGCGTTGACCTCCAGTATCCGGTGCAGCAGGGCGGGCTCGCTGTAGAGCATGGTCTTGATGGTGCGGAAGTCGTCGCTGCCGCCGCCTTCGACCATGTAACAGGCGAGGGTGTAGGGGCTGCCGGAAAAGCCGATCAGCGGCACCCTGCCGCCCAGTGCGCGGCGGATTTCGCTCACTGCATCGAGCACGTATTTCAGTTCGCGGGTCGGATCGGGAGCGGCGAGTTTCGCGATGGCCTGCGCATCACGCAGTGGCCGTTCAAAGCGCGGACCCTCGCCATCGGCGAAATACAGGCCCAGTCCCATCGCATCGGGCACGGTGAGAATGTCCGAGAACAGGATGGCGGCATCCAGCGGAAAGCGGTCCAGCGGTTGCAGCGTGACCTCAGTGGCCAGTGCTGGTGATTTTGCCAGCGCGAGAAAACTGCCCGCCTTGCCGCGCGTTTCGCGGTATTCAGAGAGATAGCGTCCGGCCTGGCGCATCAGCCATACCGGCGTGTACGGCGTCGGTTCGCGCAGCAGTGCGCGAATGAAGGTGTCGTTCTGCAGTTTCATGAAGCGGCCTTGATCAGTTTTTTGGTGATGAAATTCCACTCGCGCGGATCCACCGGGGTGATGGACAGGCGGTTGCCCTTCTGCAGGATGCGCATGCTTTCGAGCTCGTTGTGCCTGCGCAACTCGGCGAGGCTGATGAGCGGGGTCTTTCTCACCAGTTTCACGTCCACCAGGAACCATCGAGGTGTTTCCCGGGTCGCGGCGGGGTCGAAGTACTTGCCCTTCTTGTCGAACTGCGTGTCGTCCGGATAAGCGGTGGAGGACACTTCTGCAATGCCGGCAATACCGGGCTCGGGACAACTGGAGTGGTAGAAGAACACCGCATCGCCGGCGCGCATCTGGTCGCGCATGAAGTTGCGTGCCTGGTAGTTGCGCACGCCGAACCAGGGGGTGCTCTGCCGCGGTGCCTTGACAAGATCATCAATGCTGAACTCGTCGGGTTCAGATTTCATCAGCCAATGTTTCATGGGTGTCGGGAAGCCGTGGTTTGAAGAAAGGGTTTCACAAAAGCAGGTTCATAAAAGCCAAACGCAGGCAAAAGCCTGCGTTTGGTCTGGTATCGGGTGCCCCCCGCCGATGCCGCTGGATCCTGATCCTGAACCAAATACTCGGCTCAAGTGGTCGCTTTCCGGTCACATCAGGTACATCCGGCACGTTCTGGGAACGGGGACGCGCACAACAGTGACAACATGGTCTGCAACCTGGGATCTCAATGTTGGCTCAAGAATCTCCGGATCCTGGCAAACACCGCAGGGAACATTTTGATGCCGTCTGCCCGGTGCGCAGTCGGTCTGAACAATTTCAGATCAGCCGTTCCTGCGGAACCAGCACTTCATCGAGCAGCACCTGCATCGAATTCATTCTACGCTTGAGGGATTCGGTGTCAAAGCCCAATTCTGCGGCCTTGCCATCACGCGCAACCAGAAGTTCATGTGCGATGTTCAAGGCGGCCATCACCGCAATGCGCTCTGCGCTGGCCACTTTCCCGGCAGCCTTGATCTCGCCCATTTTCTCGTCGAGATAGGCTACAGCGGCAAGCAATCCTTCGCGCTCATGTTCTTCACAGGCGACCTTATAGCTTCGTCCCATGATTGCGACGTCCAGCGTTTTGGGCTTGCCGGTCATGAGCGTCCGATCCGTGGAAATTCGCGAAGCGCGAATGGGTTTGTCATTCCGGAATCCGCTGCAGCAGGCCTTCAAGCCGGTCACGCGCGCCGTCTATTTTTTCGGAAAGCCGCTTGCGATCGCTTTCCAGCTCGGCGAGTTGCTGGCGCAAGTCGCGGTTCTCGTCGCGCAGCCGGCGGCACAATTGGGCGGTCTGGCGGATTTTCTCCTCCAGCGCGGCGAGTTCAATATCCATCAAGACACTATAATTTGAAAAATCCTGTCAAGTCAAGGTTTAAGCCACCATTCTCAATGTAGATTCGTGATCGTCGGCCATGCGCCATATTTTCCTGAATCGTTCCTGCTTAGCCGATAGAATGATGGCGCTCGTTACAGGTGCTAGGCGTGCGTTTCCCGCACCCTGGTGAAACGGGAAACAGGTGACGGTGGAAACGAAGCGTTGATGGGCAGCGTCTATGACGCGCGCTCAGGCAATTCCCGATTTCGCCCATTCCTGTGCTGCCCCCGCAACGGTAAGCGTGTGCGGGCGCGTCATGAAACAGGCCGGGAGCCTTCCCGGCCAAGCCACTGTGAGCCCTTGCTCATGGGAAGGCGGCGCGCCTGATCCCGCAAGCCCGGAGACCGGCCTGAAACGATTGATGGCATACCGCGGGCGGGCGGCATGGCTCTGATTGAATTCTTCATTCCGAGTCGTTCGTTCCCCCCGGCCGTGCTCTTTTTGTTTCAACGCATTTCGGTCCACGGGGTAGTGGACCGGGGGAGATATCGTGCATAAGGCATTACGACTGGGCGCGTTCGCGCTCGCCATCCTTTCCTTCAACATTCACGCGGCAGACGATGCGGTTGTCGTCACCGCAACACGCTTTCCGGAGCGGGCGCTCGACGTGCCGATCGGCATCACCGTCATCAGCGCCCAACGCATTGCCGAGAGTTCGGCGGCAACGCTGCCTGAGCTGCTGTCGCAGGAAGCGGGGATTGTCGCCCGCGACAGCACCGGTAGTCCCGATCGGCAGATTGACATGCGCGGCTTCGGCGTGAGCGGCGACCAGAACACGCTGGTGCTCTTGAACGGCCAGCGGCTGAACGAAATTGAACTGACTTCGGTGCGCTGGTCGGCAATCCCGCTAGGCAGCATCGAGCGCATCGAGATCCTGCGCGGCGCGGGGTCAGTGCTCTATGGTGGCGGGGCGACTGGCGGGACCATCAACATCATCACCCGCGAACCGGTCTCAGGAGCCCGCGAAGCCGTGTTGTCCGCATCGGCCGGCACCTATGGCACGCGCGAGTGGCGCGGCCGGGTTGCGACGGCGAACGACACGATGGGACTGATGCTGAATTTCAACGATCAGTCTTCAGACAATTTCCGGACGAACAATCGACTAGAGCAGACGAATGTCGGTGGCGAACTGCGCGTGCTGGGGGACAAGCATCAGCTTGCGTTCCGGTTCGGTCTGGACAACCAGAGCCTGCGCCTGCCCGGTGAGCGTACTGCCGCCGAGCTGGCAAGCGACCCGCGCGGCACCCGCCGTCCGGGCGACTATTCCAGCCGGGATGGCGCTCAGGCCAGCATCAGCGGCAGCACCGATCTCGGGTTCGGAGAATTCGCCGCTGATCTTGGATATCGCAACAGTGCCCGTGCTGCCCTTTTGAGGGATTACACCTTCGGCGTGTTCGATACCTATACCGATACGCGAGTCGAGGTCTGGTCATTTACGCCACGACTCAAGGTTCCGTTTCAGGCATTCGGCTTCAGCCACAGTGTCGTCGTCGGCATGGACTGGGATGACTGGGATTACGATTCCCGACGGGCTGGCAGCCTGGAGACCCTGAATGCTCCCGTGGCGCGTGTTGTCTCCTCGCAGAAGAACCAGGCCTTCTATGTCCAGAGCCAGACGGCGGTCAGTGATCGCACCAAGCTGACACTGGGCATGCGCCAGCATCGTGTGCAGATGACGGCAGCGGATCTTGTCAATCCGGCGGCGTACGCGCAGGGCGAAAAGACCAGTATGCCGCGTTCCTGGGAAGTCGGGCTGCGCCACCAGTTCACCCCCGCCACTGCGGTATATGGCCGGGCGGGTGAAAGCTTCCGCATCAGCACCGTGGATGAAAGCTACAGCCAGTTTGGCGGACCGTTCTTCGATGCCATCATCACCCTGCTTGAGCCGCAGACTTCGCGCGACCGCGAACTGGGCATCGAGCACCGTGCCGGACGGCTGCGTGCGCGGGCCAGCGCCTATTCGATGGACCTGCAGAATGAAATTCATTACTTTGCGCCGACCTTCTCGAACATCAATCTGCCGCCCACGCGCCGCCGCGGGCTTGAGTTCGACGTGGCGTGGGAGGCAAGTCCGACGCTGTCACTGTTCGGCAACCTCTCCCTTGTAGAGGCGAAGTTCCGTGATGGCCGGATCGGCGGCGTCGACGTCAGCGGGAAGAGCATTCCCCTGGTTCCTGACCATACGGCGAATGCGGGATTTTCCTGGCGTGTTGCGGAAGCCACCCGGCTGAACGGTGTCGTTCGTCATGTCGGCAAGGCCTGGTACGACAATGACCAGACCAACACCTTTCCGTCCGAGATGCCCGCCTATACGCTGGTTGACCTGAAAGTCACACAGCAGTGGCGCGACTGGTCACTGTCGCTTGCGGCAAACAACCTGCTCGACAAGCAGTACTACAACTATGGCATCCGCAATGGTGCCGGCACATCCTTCAATGCCTACCCCCAGGCCGGCCGGACCTTGCTTGCCACGCTGGAATTGAAACTGCGCTGATCCTGCCGCAGTTGGCGGAACCGGGCGGCGATGAGGGGTGTTCCGCATCGCTGCCCGAATGCCGTTTTTACCGGTGCGCATGGCTTTCTGATAAGGTGCGCGCCATGTTTACCGGCCCTTCCGACCGCATTGACCTGACGTCCATCCGCCGTGTTCTGGTGGTGAAATTGCGCCACCACGGCGATGTGCTGCTGGCATCACCGGTTTTTTCCGCGCTCAAGGCACATGCGCCCAAGGTCGAGATCGACGCGCTGGTGTATGCCGACACCCGCGACATGCTCAGCCTGCACCCCGCGATCAGCGAAGTGCATTGCATCGGCCGGGAATGGAAATCCATGATGGCCGGCGAGCATCTTGCCGCGGAGTGGCGTCTGTTCCGGCAGTTGAAGGCGCGAAATTATGATCTCCTCATCCACCTGACCGAACATACGCGAGGCGCCTGGCTGGCCCGCGGGCTGGGCTGCCGTTTTGCGGTTGCCCCCAATCGCCGCAACAAGCCGAAGTTCTGGCGTAACAGTTTCACCCATCGCTACGGCCTGCCGCTGAATGCGCGCCGCCATGTGGTGGAATCCAATCTCGATTCGCTACGCCGTATCGGCGTGCAGCCGGCGCTTGCGGAACGACGGCTGGTGCTGGTCCCCGGGGAGGTCGCAGAGGGGCAAGTGCGCGATCTTCTGTCCGCTCACGGCCTTGCAGACACGCCCTTCATCCATCTGCATCCGGCATCGCGCTGGCAGTTCAAATGCTGGCCGGTGGAACACATGGCCGGGTTGATCGACACTCTGGCCGCACGCGGCGAACGCGTCGTGCTCACTGCTGCTCCGGCGGATGAAGAGCGCGCCATGGTGAGGGCCATCATGGCCCGCTGCAAATCCGCGCCCGTCGACCTGTCCGGACAGTTGACGCTGAAGGCGCTTGCCGCGTTGACGGACCGAGCAAAGCTGTTTGTCGGCGTGGACTCCGCACCCATGCACATCGCGGCGGCCATGGGCACACCGGTGGTTGCCCTGTTCGGGCCCAGCGGCGAGGCTGAATGGGGCCCGTGGCAGGTTTCGCATCGCGTTGTAAGTTCCGATGCGCATCCCTGCCGTCCCTGCGGCATCGATGGCTGTGGCGGTGGCAAGGTCAGTGATTGCCTCGTGCAGCTTCCGCTCCAGCGGGTATTGCGCGCGGTGGACGAGCTGCTGGCCATGCAAGGTTGAGTGCCCGTGAAGATCGCGCTGATACGCCAGCGCTATAACGCCTTTGGTGGTGCCGAACGTTTCGTCGAGCGCGCCGTGCAGGCACTCGCAGCCGAGGGCAGCACTGGGCTGACATTGCTGGCGCGTTCCTGGAGCGGCGAGGCCGGCGGTGCGGAATTTCTGCGCTGCGATCCGTTTTTCATCGGACGAACCTGGCGTGACTGGAGTTTCGCGCGCGCGGCCTGCCGGGCCGCTGCCAAAGGTGATTTCGACCTGGTGCAATCGCACGAGCGCATCGCCTGCTGCGACATTTACCGCGCCGGCGATGGTGTGCATGCACAGTGGCTGGAGAACCGGACCCATGTCCTTGGCCCCGTTGGAAGACTGGCCCAGCGACTCAGCCCCTGGCATCGCCACACGCTTGCTGCAGAGCGGCGGCTGTTTGCCAGTTCGCGGCTGAAGGCGGTGATCTGCAATTCGCGCATGGTCGCCAATGAGGTAAGGCGGCTTTTCGGGGTTGATGAAGCCAGGGTCGAACTGATCTACAACGGCGTTGATCTGGAGCGCTTTCATCCTCGACTGAAAGACGAATTCCGATCGACTTTGCGCGCACGTCTGGGCATACCTGCAGACGCCATGATGTTCCTGATGGTCGGCTCGGGATTCGAGCGCAAGGGTGTACCTGCACTGCTGGAGGCTTTTGCGAGGGTCCCTGTTGGTGTTGATGGTGCAGCCCATCTGGTAGTCATGGGCGCGGATCGTCGTGCTGTGGCGATGCAGGTCCGCGCAGAGGCATTGGGGATTGCGGCACGCACCCACTTTCCCGGACCGCAGCGCGATGTGGCGGCATGGTATTCAGCAGCCGATTGTTTCGTGTTGCCGACGCTGTACGATCCGTTTCCCAACGCCGCTCTTGAGGCAATGGCGTGCGGACTGCCAGTGATTACCTCGCGGCAGTGCGGCACGGCTGAACTGATTGAAGCCGGACGCGAGGGCTGGGCCTGCGATGCATGGGACATCGAGGCCCTTGCAGGGCATCTGGCCGCGCTGGATGTCGATCAGGCGCGACACATGGGCCGCGCCGCGCGGGTTCTGGCGGAACGCTTTCCGCTGGATGCGATGGCTGCGCAACTGGTTGCACTTTATCGCCGGCTGCTGGCTGCGAAGCGAGGTCGGGCGCCGGGAATTTCTGCGTAAGAATCGGGCAGGCAAACGGCACTGCCTGAACTGAAAATCGAGGAAAAAGCAGTTACAATTCAATATTCTGCGACGGAATATCGAATTGGCGAAGACCACGAGCCGGGAGCTGTACGGACGCCTCCTGGGTTATGTCCGGCCTTACTGGAGGGCGTTTGCACTCGCCATCCTGGCGATGATGCTGACGGCGGCCACCGAGCCGCTGTTTCCGGCATTGATGAAGCCCATGCTGGATGGCAGTTTCGTCAATCGCGACCCGACGGTTTCACGCTGGATTCCCTTCGCGCTGATCGGTATTTTCCTGTTGCGCGGAGTCCTGGGCTACATCTCGGACTACACCATGGCCTGGGTTTCCAACCGAGTCATCCTCGACGTGCGCGCGGTGCTGTTCCGACGTTTGCTGCAACTCCCCTCGACATTCTTCGAGAACAGTTCTTCCGGCGCACTGCTGTCCAAGGTCGCCTATGACGTGGCCGGCGTGAATGCCGCCGCCACCTCCGTGCTCACGGTGGTGGTGCGCGATTCGCTGGCGGTGGCGGGATTGTTCGGGTGGCTGCTTTACCTCAACTGGAAGCTGACCCTGGTCACGCTCATCATCGGGCCACCGATTGCCATCGTGATCAAGCTCACCAGCAAGCGGCTGCGCTACATGAGTTCGGAGTCCATGCGCGCCATGGGAGAAGTCACGCATGTGCTGGAAGAATCGATTTCCTGCCAGCGCGTGGTCAAGATATTCGGCGGGCAGGACTACGAAGCCAGGCGCTTCGAGCGCGCCAATCAGGCCTTGCGCGGTTTCAACATGCGGCAGGCGATTGCAGCATCGGCCACCGGCCCCAGCGTGCAGCTGTTTTCCGCCATTGCCCTCGCAATCATTGTCGGCATCGCCATTGAACAGTCATCGACGGCCAAGTTCACCGTGGGTGAATTCGTTTCCTTCATCACCGCCACCCTCATGCTGCTCACGCCGATCAAGCGCCTGTCCGATATCAACGCGCCGCTGCAGCGCGGACTGGCCTCGGCCGAAAGCGTGTTCAACCTGCTCGACGAACCCGCCGAGCGTGACACTGGCACGATCGAGATCGGGCGGGCCCGGGGTGAAGTGCGCTTTGACAACTTGGGATTCACCTATCCCGGTGCGCAACGTGCGGCACTGGAGGACATTGACCTGGCGATTGCGCCGGGGGAAACGGTGGCGCTGGTGGGTTCGTCGGGCAGCGGAAAATCGACGCTGGTGAGCCTGTTGCCGCGATTCCACGATCCGGTCCAGGGGCGGATTTTGCTCGATGGGCATGACATTCGCGACCTGCGTCTCGCCAGCCTGCGTTCCAACATCGCATTGGTCAGCCAGGACGTGGCCCTGTTCAACGACACGGTCGCAGCGAACATCGCCTATGGCGCCATGGGTGGCACTTCACGCGCCCAGATCGAAGAGGCAGCGCGCGCCGCGCATGCCATCGAATACATCCGCGAAATGCCGCAGGGCTTCGACACCCTGATTGGCGAGAATGGCGTCAAGCTGTCCGGCGGCCAGCGCCAGCGACTGGCAATTGCCCGTGCGCTGCTCAAGAACGCACCGGTGCTAATCCTGGATGAAGCCACATCGGCACTGGACAGCGAGAGCGAGCGATATGTTCAGGAGGCACTGGCCATCCTGATGCAGGGCCGCAGCACCATCGTCATTGCGCACCGGCTGTCCACCGTGGAGCATGCCGACCGGATCATCGTGCTGGCGCGCGGCCGGATCATGGAGACCGGCACGCATGCCGAACTGCTGGCGCGCGATGGCCTGTACGCCAAGCTGTACCGCATCCAGTTTGCGGAAGACGCTGTCGAACCCAGGTCGATCATCGGGCCATGAAGCGGTTGCGACTGATCCATACCGAGTCTTCCTGTGGCTGGGGCGGCCAGGAGTTGCGCGTGCTGGCAGAGGCCGCCGGCATGGTCGGACGCGGACACGATGTGCTGATTGTCGCGCCCGCCGAAGCACCCATCGTGCGTGAGGCGCCCGGCCGCGGACTGTCCACGGTGGCGCTCCCCATTGCCCGCAAGCGCCTGTCCGGCGTGCTTGCCATGCGCCGTCTGCTACGCGAGCGCCCGGCCGACATTGTCATCACCCACAGTTCCACTGACAGCTGGCTGGTGGCGCTGGCATGCATCGGCCTGGCGCATGCGCCGCGGATTGTCCGCATACGACATGTCTCCGCCCCCATTGCCGACAATGCGCCGAACCGGTGGTTGTACGGCCGTGCTGCGGCGCATGTGGTCACCACCGGAGAGGCACTGCGCCTGCAGGTGATCCGGGAGGCACATCTCGCGCCGGAGCGCGTGACTTCGGTGCCCACAGGCATAGACCTCGGGCGCTTTTCACCCGGTGACCGCGTCCAGGCCCGCGCCGCGCTGTCGCTGCCCGTCGAGGCCTTCATCGTCGGCATCGTCGCCACGCTGCGCAGCTGGAAGGGCCATCGCTATCTGGTCGATGCCGTCGCGGCATTGAAGGACGAACGCGAGGGTAATGACATGAGGCTGGTCATCGTCGGCGACGGGCCTGGGCGCGACAACCTGCGTGAGCAGGTCAGGGCGCTCGGCATCGAAGATCGCGTTGTCATGCCCGGCAACCAGTCCGATGTGGTGCCCTGGCTGCAGACGTTTGATCTCTTTGCATTGCCGTCTTATGCGAACGAGGGCGTGCCCCAGGCGCTGATGCAGGCCATGGCCTGCGGACTGCCGGTGGTCACCACGCCGGTGGGTGCCATTGGCGAAATCGTGAGCGACGGCAATACGGGCATCATGGTCACGCCGCGCGATGCGGAGGCGTTGGGCGCGGCCCTGGCCCGTCTGCGGGACGATCCCCCATTGCGCGAACGGCTGGGCGCCGCGGGAATGGCACAGGCACACCAGCGCTTTTCCGAGGCGCGCATGCTGGACGACATGGAACGCATTTTTGCGGCGGTGCTGGCGCAATGAGCGCGGAGCGACTGGGCGTACCGCTGATTGATGCGAGTTCGCATGTCTGCGCCGTGGTCGTGGCACGCATCGGCGACACCCTGCTGGTCACCCCCGCGTTGCGGGCATTGCGTGCCGCGGCCGGCCGCCTGACGGTGCTGGTGCATCCCCAGCGGGTCGATGTACTGCGCCACCTCGATTTCATCGATGAACTGGGGACCATCACGAAACGCTCGGCGTGGTTGCGCGCCTGGCTGTCGCGCGGCCGCTACGATGCCGCCTTCTGCTGGGGGCGCGAGCCGGCCCTGTTGAATTACTGTCTGCGCGCGGGCCGGCGGAGCGTGGCGTTCGATTACCCGGAGTTCGCGGGCATTCATTCCGATGCATTGCTGCGTGTCGCCGTTCCGGCAGAATCATCCCTGCATGCAGTGCGTGAGCGTGCGCTCCTCGTTGGCGCGGCCGGCATCGCAACAGACGATGAGCGCCTTGCCTATGCCGTCACGGATGCCGAGAGGGCCTGGGCGCGCGATTGGCTGGCGCAAAACCTGCCGGCCGGTGCCAGGCCCTTCGTGGGGCTGCAGTTGTTCAGCTTCCCCACCAAGGCGCATCGCGACTGGTCGGTCGGCCGCTTTATCGAACTTGCCCGGCTGCTGTGTCAGCATTATCCGGGTGCTCACCTGATCGTCCTTGGTGATGACCATGCGCGGCAGCGCTCGACACCCCTGCTCGAGGCCCTGCCCGGACGTGTCTCGGTGGCGGCGGGCAGCCTGTCGCTGCGGGAGAGCGCCGCGCTGATGCAGCAACTGGATGTGTATGTCGGCGTGGACACCGGCCCCACGCACATTGCCGGTGCCCTGGGTATTCCCATGGTCGCGCTGTATCACCCGCGCTATCCCGGCCGCAACCTCATGCCGCTGGATAATCCGCGCTGCACAATGATCGAGGCGATCGAGGCACCGGATGGCGGCATGGACCGTGTTCCGGTCGAGCAGGTCTGGGCGGCGGTGCGTGACAGGCTGGATGGCGGGGGGGCGTGAGCATGGCCCGACCGCGCGTACTGATGTTGTCGCAGGAGGTCCATCCTGTTCCGCCGCAAAAAGGTGCCGCAGTCGAGCAATGGATGGATGCCGTCGCGCATCGACTGACGCGCTATGAGCCGCATCTGGTCAGCGTGCCGCACCCGGAACGCCCGGATGATGAAACCGAGGGTGGGGTGCATTACCACCGCATCCGCATTGGTCGTGCGTACAACCGCCTGTTCCGCAAGATCACACGCCTGGATCCCTGTTCGTATGCGGACCGGGTGGTGCACCATGCACGATCGATACGGCCGGCGATCATCCACATTCATAACGCGCCGAAGTTCGTTGATGCCATCGCCGCCCGCGTGCCGGATGCGAAGGTGATCCTGCACATGCACAACGAGAAGACCGAAATGGTCCGGCTGCGGCTGGATGCGCTGGTCGGTTGCAGCGAATACATTCGCGACTGGTACAGGGCGCGGCCGGTGTCGGCCCGGCGCTTTGCGGTGATCGACAATGGTGTGGACCTCGCAGCCTTTCCGGCGCAGCGCCATTCCGCCGCGGCGGTGCGCGAGCTGCGCATCGCGCACAAGCTGCCGGCGGACCGCTTTGTCGTGTTGTATGTCGGTCGCATCTCTCCGGAAAAGGGCCCGGACCGGTTGGCCGCGGCGATGCATCATCTGGACCGCGATCGCTTTCACCTGGTGCTGGTTGGCGAATGGCCCAAGGGCGATCCGGACAGGAGTGAGCGGGTGCGTTATGCCGACGCACTGGCCGCCGAACTCAAAGGCCTGCCGCATACCGTGATCGACACCGTGGCGCCGCGCGACATGCCGCAACTGTATGCGCTGGGCGACCTGCTGATGATTCCCTCCCGGTTCGAAGAGCCGTTTTCCATGGTGGCGATCGAGGCCATGGCGGCATGTGTTCCGGTCATGGCGGTAAAAAAAGGCGGCATGACCGAGTACATGCGCGACGGCGAAAACGCGCTGCTGCTCGATGGCGAGGCATCGGCTGAACAGATTGCCGCCGCAATGCGCGCTGCGGCGGAAGCACCGCAATCCCTGACGCGGGTGGCCGATGCTGCGCGCGCCATGGTGGAGCACCGCTTCGATTGGCAGAGCGTTGCCGCCGGTGTCGAGCGGCTCTATGACGAAGTGCTGGGAGCGCAATGAACAAGCCCGCGTTCCTGCCGCTCCTGCCCTTTGCAGTGCTGCTGTTCGTCCTGCCATTTCCATCAACGGTCGCCCTGCGGCTGCTGTGTCTTGCGATGGCGTTTGCCATCGCCCTGTGCTCATGGCGCAGGCTGGCCCCACCACCCGTCCCGTGCAAGCCCGCGCTTCTGGCCTGGGCGGTGGTTGCCCTTGCGTCGCTGCCTTATGCGGTGGATCGCGCCTACAGCCTGGGCGAGATCAAGAACGAAATCGGTTACGCCATGATGGCGTTTGTCGCCTATTTCGCAATTACCGGAACGCTGTCCGATCTGCGCCGGTGGTCGACTGTGGTCGTGGCGAGTGCAGCGGGGATCGGCGCCTGGGCAATGGCCGCCGGGATGAAGTCGGGCTCGTGGATTGATGGCGGCCTGTATGGTGGTGTCGGGACCTTTGCATCGCTTGCCGTTGTTGCCGTGCCACTGTTCCTGCCGGCCTGGGGCGGCCTGTCCGGACGGGGACGCGCGGTTCTGGCGCTTGCCGCAGTGGTGATCCTTGCCGCTTCGGTGTTCAGCCAGCAACGCATACTCTGGGCAGTGTTTGGTGTCCAGTTCATCGTGGCAATCGTCTTGCTGCGCAATGCCGGATTGCTGAGGATCGGCCGGTATGCACTGGCGGCCATCGTCGTTGGCAGCATCACGCTGGCCGGCGCCACCCTGTTGTTCGTTCATGCCCAGAAAACGGAACTGAGCCCGCCGGATATCCAGGCGCTTGACAAGGACATGCGCCTTGCGCACTGGGGGCGCGTGTTTGCCCGCATCGAGGCGCATCCCCTGGTTGGCGCCGGATTCGGGCGCGAGACCATGAAAAAGGCCTATCCCGACCTGGTGCCGACGACGGTACCGGAGTCGCAGCTCTGGCATCCGCACAACCTGTTCCTCACCTATGGCATCGCCATGGGCTGGCCCGGCATGCTGGTGCTGCTGGCAGTCTTTGTGTCCCTGCTGGCTGGGTATTGGAAAAGCCTGTCCGGAGCCGGGAATGATCGCCGGCTGGCCGCCATTGCCGGCATCGTGCTCATCCTCGGCGTTGTCACGCGCAATCTGACGAATGATTTCTTCGTGCGTGACGGCGCACTGCTGTTCTGGGCCCTGAACGGTGCCCTGCTGGGCTATCTCGGACGGCCGGATGTGCCGGCAACGGGGGCGGCCTGATGCGGGTTTGTTTTTATAACGTCACGGCAACCTACCTCAGTGGCGGCCTGGAAACCTACTGCTGGGAAGCGGGCCGCGCCATGGCAAGGCGCGGGCACGAGGTCACGATCGTTGCCGGCAATCGTGGTGCGGCACGCCACGACGAAGTGAAACTGGTGCAGTTTCCGTTCCGTACCGAGAAGGAGTGGCCGGACCTGGGCGTGCGTTTTCGCCGCCTCGCCGAGCGGCTGTCGTTTGCCCGGCATGCGATGGGTCATCTGGTTGGCAGCGGCTATGACGCGGTGATCATCAACAAGCCGTTTGATTTTCCGGTGATGTGGCGAGCGCGCGCGCGCGGCCTCAAGGCCCGCACGCTGCTTCGCTCCGGAGGCACGGACTTTTTTCCGGGCGACAAACTGTTTGCCGGCGCCATCAGCCACTGGGTTTCGGCCAGCACGTATAACGCGCGCCAGGTCGAAGGCCGCTATGCTCGACCGGT
The DNA here is from genome assembly GCA_903928055.1 of uncultured beta proteobacterium. Taxonomy (GTDB): domain Bacteria; phylum Pseudomonadota; class Gammaproteobacteria; order Burkholderiales; family SG8-39; genus CAIYPG01. The sequence goes on from CAIYPG010000068.1 coordinate 54,320, forward strand.
CAGGGTGATCCATAACGGTGTGGACACCGGTGTGTTCCGCCCGCAGGTGCGTGATGCCGCATTCCGTCGTGAGCACGGCGCGGGCGATGACGACATCCTCATTGTCAGCGTGGGCCGGCTGGTGGGCTGGAAAGGTCATCGTGTCGTGATTGAAGCCTTGCGCGGCCTGCCGGAAAATTTCCGCTATCTCATTGCCGGTGACGGGCCTGAACGCGAGGCATTGCAGGCACTGGCTGACGGCAGCGGATTGGCCGGCAGGGTGCGATTCGCCGGCGCGGTGGCGCATGGCGACCTTCCGAGATTGTTATCAAATTCAGATTTATTTGTCCAGCCCTCTACCGGTGAGGAGGCATTTGGTATCAGCGTTGTCGAGGCCATGGCCTGCGGATTGCCGGTGTTTGCGTCCAATAACGGCGGCCTTCCGGAGATCATTGTCGAGGGCGAGACGGGCCGCCTGCTGCCACCGGGTGATGTGGCGGCCTGGCGTGAGGCGATCGGCGCAGCATCCGACGTGGCACTGCTCAGGCGCTCGGGCGCGGCGGCACAGGCGCGTGCCGACGCCGAATTCACCTGGGCGGCGAATGCCGCCAAGTTGGAAAATGAGTTGGAAAATGAGCCGGAAGCTGAATTGATGAAAGGGACGCGCTGATGTGCGGCATTGTTGGCGTGGCCATGGCGCCGGGCTCGACCGGCCTCGATCTGGAAGCGGCGGTGCGCCGTCTGCATCATCGCGGTCCCGATGACCATGGCCTGTGGCAGGATGACGGCGCGCAGCTTGGTTTCGCGCGCCTGTCCATCATCGACCTGTCGCCGGCCGGCCACCAGCCCATGGAAAGCCCGGATGCACGTTACGTCATCACGTTCAATGGCGAGGTCTATAACTTTCCCGCCCTGCGCAAAGAACTCGAACACGCCGGCGAAACTTTCCGAGGCCATTCCGATACCGAAGTGCTGCTGCGCCTCTACATGCGCCTTGGTCTTGAAGGCTGCCTCGGAAAACTGCGGGGCATGTTTGCCTTCGCGGTCTGGGACAGGCAGGAGCGCCGGCTGTCGATGGCGCGCGACCGCCTTGGCGTCAAGCCGCTGGTCTATGCGGAAACGCCAAAGGGCGTGCTGTTTGCCTCGGAGATACAGGGACTGTTTGCCCTTGATCCGGCGCTTTCGCGCGAGCCTGACGTTGGCGCCATCGACCACTACCTGACATTGCAATACATTCCGGCGCCGCTGTCGGGGTTCCGGGCCATTCGCAAGCTGCCGCCGGCGCATGCCATGACGGTGCGCGAGGGCAGGGTGGAGCGCGTATTCCGCTATTGGGACATCGATCCTGATCAGCGCAGTTTGATGTCCTTCGATGAAGCCTGCGAGGCGCTGCGCGAGCAGGTGCTGGAGGCAACCAGGCTGCGGCTGGTGTCCGATGTGCCGCTGGGGGCCTTCCTGTCCGGCGGCATTGATTCCAGCATCACGGTGGCGGCGATGGCCCGCCTCGGCGCGTCACCGCTGAAGACCTTCTCGATCGGCTTTGATGACGAGAAGTTCAACGAACTGCCTTACGCCCGTGAAGTGGCCCGGCACCTCAATACCGACCATCAGGAAATGATGGTGCATGCCGATGCGGTGAGCGTCATGCCGCAGATGATCGACCACATGGGCGAGCCCATGGCCGACAGTTCGGTGATGCCGACCTATTACGTGTCGCGCTTTGCCCGCTCGCAGGTGACCGTGGCGCTGACCGGCGACGGTGGCGACGAGGCGTTCGCCGGCTATCGCCGGTTCTACCAGATGCGCCGCATGGAAACACTGGCGCGGCTGGGCGTGATTCCGCTGTGGCGCGGCCTGCGCCGGCTGACCGTGGCGCTGGAGGACAGGGCCCACCCTGACCGGCCGCCGCGGCGCTTTCCGGCGACGCGCGCCGACCAGATGCTGACCATGGACGGCATCGCCCGCTACAAGCATGTGCTGGCCTTTTTCACCGATGAGGACAAGGAAGCGCTGCTGACGCCCGCGTTCCGCGAACAGCGCGGCAGTTCCGATCCGGGTGAATACCTCAAGCGCCAGTTCGAACGCAGGGGTGCCAAGGCCGGCGGCGATATCGTCAATCGCTATCTCAACCTCGACATGACGACTTACCTCCCCGAGGACATCCTGTTCAAGGTGGACATTGCCAGCATGGCGACGTCGCTGGAATGCCGCTCGCCCTTCCTCGATCACAAGCTGATCGAGTTCGCCGCCACGCTGCCCGGGCGCTACAAACTGTCGGCGGGCGGTCGCCACAAGCACATCCTGAAAGAGGCCTTCCGTGACTGGCTGCCACAGGGATTCATGGACCGGCCCAAGCAGGGTTTCTCGGTGCCGCTGGCACGCTGGCTGCGCGAGGATCTGGGCGACATGATGCGCGACACGCTGGTGTCGCGGCAGACGCTGGCCCCGTGGTTCCACCAGACAACCGTGACGCGGCAGGTGGAAGAACATCTGAGCGGCCGTGGCTCGCACAGCAACCGCCTGTGGGCGCTGTTTGTTCTCGCGATGTGGGTGGAGCGTTTCAAGGTTCCGCTGTGACTGTGACACCGGAAGCGTGACAGGCCGCATGGATCGCCGCATGAATCGCATTTGCTACCAGGTCAACCTGCAGCCCTCGATCGGGGGTGGTGAGATCTATGCACGATTTTTTACCCGGGCGCTTTCGCGGCTGGGTTGGCGCACCGTCATGCTGGTGGCGAAGGATGCGCGTTTCTGGCCGGGTTTCATGTCCGGCAGCGCAGAGGATGGCGTGGAGTTTCGCGCCGTATTCGATGATGCATCACTGCAGGCAGCGCTCCCCGCGGAGCCAGGCCTGATCGTGACGCATACCGTGCTGTCCACGGAAGTCTCCCCTGTCATTGCGGCGCGCCATCGGCTGACCGGCATTGCCCACATGCCCCTGTATGACCGCAAGCCGCGCGGCCTGTCGGCCTATGCCAGGGTGTTCGCAGTGTCTGAGTATGTGCGTGCCAGTGCCATTGCCTGCGGCCTGGAGAATGTGCATCCGGAGCCGCTGCTGGGCGTCGCGGACCTCGCGCCGCGTTCCGCAACCGCACCACTGCGCACCGAGAGTCCTTATGACTGGGACCGGCGCAAGTTTCGCGATCGTCTGCTGGGGTGGATGGAGTCGCATGCCCCGCTGATGTTCGGCCGCCGTGAATTCGTGCGGCAACCTGGGTTGACGCTGGGGATCGTATCCCGGCTGACGCCCATCAAGCAGTTTCCGGCGCTGTTCGCAATCCTCGCACCGGTGCTGGGAAAGTTTCCCGGGGTCCGCCTAGAGATTTTCGGCTCGGGCGGGTATGCCTCGGTGCGTGATTTGAAGCAGGCACTGGCGCCGGCAGGGCAACAGGTGCGCTTCTGGGGGCAGCAGTCGAATGTGGCCGGCATTTATCCGCAACTCGACTATGTGCTGAGCGGCCTGCCCGAGAAGGAAGCGCTGGGCCTGAATCTGATCGAGGCGCAGGTGTCGGGCACGCCGGTGCTGGCGGTGCGCGCGCCGCCCTTTACCGAAACCGTGCTCGATGGCGTCAGCGGGCATTTGTTCGAGGACCCGCGCAAGGATGGTGGTGCGGAGTTTGCGGCCCTGCTGGCACGACTGACCTCCGAGAAGCATCGCCTCGATCCGCGCCTGGCGACCGCCCATCTCGAAAAATTTTCCATGGACGCATTCTGTGCGCGTGTCGGTCGCGCACTGGATGCCGTCGCCTGAATCCTGCGGCATCAGACCGTGCGCATCCTCTACCTGCACCCGAACTCATGGACTGGCGAGAAGCCCATTCTCACCGCCTTGCGCGAGTTGGGTCAGGAGGTATGCGTGCTCGAGGAGCGTCGCGGCCTGGCATCACATCCATGGATGAAGTCCGACCATTTTGCGCAGCCCGGTGACGGCATTGATACCTGCTGGCATGACCCGGGGCGCGGCCGGGAAAAGCTGCTCACCTGGCCACTGGATCGCATGTTCAAGCGTGGCTTCGAAGGCCGCAATCTGGTGCATCGGATGTGGATGGTGCTGCGCGCCGTCAAATACTTCCGGCCGGACGTCATCATCTGCTCCGACGGCTTCACGTTTGCGCTGCCCGCATCCTTCCTCAGGCAGTTGGGGCTGGTCAGGGCGCCACTGGTGGTGAGTTACATCGGTGGCGACATCCTGCATTGCCCGCAGGCCGATGTGGGCCGTGATCGCGCCGGACTGACCGGGAGGCTGATTGCCCGCTCCTATCGCGGCATCGACATCTTCCGACCGGTATCACCGCTGCTGCGCGATGTGCTGCTGGGCGACGGTGTGGAGGATGCGCGCATTCGCATCTGTCCCAGCCATCTGGCTGTCCCGGCCGCTGTTTTCGAAAAAGTGCGCGCCAACAAGGCGGCCATCCGCCGTCAGGTGCGCGAACGCCGGGGCATTCCGCAGGATGCGCCGCTGGTCGTCACGCTCAGCGCGAACAGCAAGGGCAAGGCACCGCACATCATGGCCGAAGCCTGGCCTGCGATTGCGCGTGCACTGCCCGGAGCACGCTGGTTGCTGTGCGGACCGGAAAGCGACTGGCTGCGTGAGCGTGTCCTCCCTTTGATTGATCAGGGCGGGGCGGGGGCGCGGGTGATACGCACCGGCCAGCTGGATGGCGAAGCGGTGTTCGAGCATCTCGCTGCCGGAGACCTGCATGTCAATCCGACGCTTTGCGAGGGCCTGAACATGGTGACCGTGGAAGCGGGCGCGACGGGGACGCCGACGATCACGACTTCGGGCACCGGCATTGCGGCCTGGGTGGCACGTTTCCGTGCGGGTATGGTGGTGCCCGCCGGTGAAGGCGGCCCTCTGGCCGATGCTATAATCGATGCACTTCTTAAGCCGAGCCTGCTCGCCGAATGGTCCGCAGCGGCGACCGCAATGTCCGATGAATTTGCGCTTGAGCGGGTAGCCCGCGACCTGCTCCAGATCCTTCAATCGGCAACTTCATCGTCGGCCCTCCACAAGATCAAACCATGACCCTGATACTCGGCTTGCACACCGGTCACGAGGCATCCGCTGTCCTGTTCGAGGACACGGAAGTGATCGCGGCGATTTCCACGGAGCGCCTGTCGCGCATCAAGAACGACGGCGGCCGGTTGAACAACCTGGCGCTGGACGAGGTGCTGCGCATCGGCGGCCGGTCGCGCAGCGAGGTTGGACGCCTGGCGCTGCTCTATACCTTCTTTCCCGAGGAATACGTCATCCGCGAAACCACGGGCAAGGAGTGGGAGCGGCGTTTCGTGCGCTGGCGGCGCGCCCGTGCCGGTGCCGAGCGGCCGCAGCTGCTGCTGGATGATTTCGTCACCCGCCTTGAAGCGCGCGGCCGATCGCTGGACCGGCACTTCCTGAAACACCGCTTCCTCGCCAGTGAGGGTTTTGGCCGCGCCGGCCTGGGCTTTTACGACCACCACCAGTCGCATGCCGTGGCCGCGGCGTACTACTCCGGCTTTGACGAATGTGCCGTGATCACCATGGACGGCGTGGGCGACCGCAACATCTGCCACAGCAGTGGCATCTGGCGCGATGGTGCTTACGAGCGGGTGCATGTCACAGACCAGCTTGCCGCCTCGCCCGGCCTGTTCTACAGCCACATTACCAAGCTGCTCGGTTTCCAGCCCCTGCGCCATGAGGGCAAGGTGGTCGGCCTGGCCGCCATGGGCGACATGCGCCCGTTGTATGAGCCGTTCCGCCGGGCCCTGGGGCTTTCGCCGGATGGCAACAGCTTTGGCTCCGAATTCACCGGGCGCGAACGCGCCGAAGCCGCGCGTTATGAGTTCCTCAAGCAGGCGATCGTGGGCCACAGCCGCGAAAACGTTGCCGCCGCCTGCCAGCAGGTGCTGGAAGATGTGGTGCTCGAACTGGTTCGCAAGTTCCTTGCGAAGACCGGGATGCGCAGGGTGGCGTTGAATGGCGGTGTGGTTGCCAACGTGAAGCTGAATCAGCGCATTGCCATGCTTCCGGAAGTGGACAGCGTGTTTGTGTTTCCGGGCATGAGCGATACCGGCAATCCGGTAGGTGCGGTGCTGCTGGACATGGCTGCGCGCAATCCGGGGGTGCTGAAGCACAATAAGCCCCTGCGCGATGTGTACTGGGGCCCTGAATACAGTGATGAAGACATCGCCGCTGCGCTGGACAAGGCCGGTGTGAAAGCCGAGCGCCTGGATGAGGCCACGCTGATCGGGCGCGCCGCCGCTGCCATCCAGGACGCACGGGTGGTGGGCTGGTTCCAGGGCCGCATGGAGTTCGGCCCGCGCGCACTGGGCAACCGCTCCATGCTGGCGCGTCCAACGGAACAGCGCATCAACGACTGGCTGAACCAGCGCCTGGACCGTTCCGAATTCATGCCCTTCGCGCCCAGCGTGCTGGCCGAACATGCCGATCAAGTGTTCATCGGCGTGGAAAAGGCGCGCCACACTGCCGAATTCATGACCATCACCTTCGATGTGCGCCCGGAATGGCGCGAGCGCATTCCCGCCGTCGTGCATGTGGACGGCACCGCGCGGCCGCAGCTGGTGCGCGCCGAAACGAATCCGCGTTATCACAAGCTGATCTCGGCCTATCACCAGTTGTCCGGCATCCCGCTGGTGCTCAATACCAGTTTCAATGTGCACGAAGAGCCCATTGTGTGCGCGCCGGGCGAGGCGATACGGGCTTATGTCGAGCGCCGGGTGGACTGCCTCGCCGTCGGCAATTACTGGGCGGGCCCGGCTTGAGCCAACACGCGCACGATGGCGTGCTCCATGCCCTGGCGACGGAGCATCTCTATCCGGCGGTGCTGAAGCTGTTGAAGGAAGCGCCGGCCGAACCCGGCGGCAGGGTGCTGGATTTTCCCGCCGGGCAGGGCGCATTTGCGCAGGCTCTGTTGCCATTGGGCTATGCCGACATTCATTGCCTGGACATCAATGCCGATGCGTTCGCATTGTCCGACCCGCGCGTGACCTTCCGGCGCCATGACGCCATGCAGGCGCTGCCGTATCCCGATGCTTACTTTGATGAAGTGTTCAGCATCGAGGGTATCGAGCATTTCGAGAACCCGTGGACCGCGGTGCGCGAGCTTTGCCGGGTGCTGAAGCCCGGCGGGCGCATGATCATCACCACGCCGAACACCTTTTCGGTGGATGCCCGCCTGAAGTATCTGCTGTCAGGATATTTCCCGCGTTTCCGGCCGCTGATGCTGACGCCGGACAGGGTGATGGAGCAGGACGTGGACGATGCGCACATCAGCCCGATCTATTTCTGGCAGCTGAATTACTTCCTGCTGACCAGCGGTGTCGTCGTCGACCGGTTGGCGACCGATGCGCGGATGTACAAGCCGCAATGGCTGAAGCGCGTGGTGGAAGAAGCCGTGGCGCGCATCATCCGCAACAACATGCGCAAGCGCCGCTTTCCCGATCCGGGTATTACTTCCGAGGACGTGCTGTTCGGCGACTGTCTGATCGTTGCCGGACACAAGCAGGTCTGAGCGAAGGACGCGGGCGTGAACCTGATCTACGCCTTTCCCGAACCCCTGCCGCTGGAGCGTGCACGGGGACTGCAGGCAGTGCATACCGCGGGGGCCCTGGCGGAAGCCGGCGTCGATGTCAGTTTTGCGTATGTTCCGGTCGCAGGCGCCGATCCCTTCCATTACTATGACGTCCGGCAACCGCGCAACCTGGTGCCGGTGCCGATTGAGCGTTCGCTGTCCTGGCCACTTTCACGGGTGCACTCCAACCGCCTGTTCTTCGCGCGTTTGCAGCGGCGCTTCTCCGTTGAGCTGATGCGACAGCCGCTGATGGTGCGGCACCTCAAGCTTGCCGCACTGATTGCGCAGCATCTGCCACAGACACGCTTCCTGTATGAGGCCCACGAGGTTTTTGGCGATACTGCATCGGTTTCGCGGCGCGAACAACACCGGCGGATGGAGGCGTTGGTCATGGCGCGTGCCGTCGCGGTCGTGACGAACTCTTCGGCGACGGCGAAGCGCCTGCGGGAGTTGTATGCCGGAGACGGCATTCTCGAAGTGATTCCGAATGGCGTAACGCGCCCCGAAGCGATTCCCGCCAAACCCTGGGCGGAGGGTGCGCGGCACATCATGTATGCGGGCAGCTTCTTTCCCTGGAAGGGCACGGCCGAACTGGTGGCGGCAGCGGCGCTACTGCCGGGCTGCCGCATCGAGATGATCGGCGGCGAGCCGCAACGCATCGGCGAATATCAGGCAATGCTTTCTCCGGGCGGTGCCGAAGTCGTTCTGACCGGGCGGATGCCGCATGCGCAGGTGATGCAGCAACTGGCCGCGGCCTGCATCGCGGTATTGCCGAATCGCGACGATGCCGACAGTGCCTTCACTTCGCCGATCAAGCTGTTCGAGTACATGGCCTCGGGCTGCGCGATTGTTGCCAGCGACCTGCCGTCCCTGCGTGAAATCCTCGCCGAAGACGATGCGGTATGGGTCAGGGCAGGCGATGCTGCGGCGCTGGCCGAGGGCATTCGTTCCCTGGCGGCGAATCCGGAGCGGGCCCGACTGCTGGGTGAGCGCGTGCGCGCGAAGTCGGTGGAGTACACCTGGGCGGCGCGCGGTTCCCGGCTCAAGGCAGTGCTCAAACGCATGGAAAAATCGTGACCGAAGGTTCGCCGCGCATCCTGGTCATTCGCCGCGACAACATCGGCGACCTGGTCTGCACCACGCCGCTGATTGCGGCATTGCGCGCGAAATTTCCGGAGGCCTTCCTGGCCGCGCTGGTCAACAGCTACAACCGCGACGCGCTCTCCGGCAATCCCCGTCTGGATGCGGTGTTTGCATACACCAAGGCCAAGCATCGCGAGGCGGGCGAATCGCTGCTCGGTGCCTATTTCAACCGAATCCGGGTGTTCTTTGCGTTGCGACGACTGCATTTCGATTACGCCATCCTTGCCACGCCGCACTATCAGCCGCATGCCCTGCGTTTCGCGCGTGCGGCCGGAGTGGCAAAGGTCATCGGATTTACCGACAGCGAAGGGCAGCATGGCATCGACATTCCCGTGCCCTATGGTGATGGCGGGACGCTGCATGAGGCCGAAGACGTGTTCCGGCTGGGCGCGCCATTGGGCATTTCAGGAGTCACGCCCTCCCTCGAGGTATTTGCCGATGCCGGCGCGCTGGAACGTGTAAGTCAGGCGCTGGGGAGCGCAGCAATGAAGGGCGGCCGGCTGATCGCGGTGCACATCAGCGCCCGCAAGCCCAGCCAGCGCTGGCCGGCGGAACGCTTTGCCGCAGCCATGCGTGACCTGCATGCACGGCATGCAGCGCGCTTTGTGCTGCTATGGGCGCCGGGCTCGGAGCGCAATCCGCAACATCCGGGCGACGACGAGAAGGCCGCCGCGGTGATGAAACTGTCCGAAGGCCTGTCGGTGCTGCCCTGGCCGACCGCGAAGCTTGCCGACCTGGTGGCTGCATTGTCGCTTTCCGATGCGGTACTGTGCGCGGATGGCGGGGCGATGCATCTTGCAGCGGGACTGGGCAGGCCGATCATCTGCCTGTTCGGGGATTCGCAGCCGTCACGCTGGCGGCCGTGGGGTGTGCCTCATGTGGTCCTGCAGCCGGAAAGCCGGAATGTGGGTGATGTTGGTGTTGCCGAGGTGGTGGCGGCGCTGGAAACAATGCTCTAGGCGTCTCTCCCGCGGGCCCTCTGTCGGCAGAGGCAGAGTTTAATTATTATCAATATTGATAATTGTTCATCTATTCACAGAAATTTACAGGTAATTTATTATCAAGCAATGAATTTCTGTGTGGCCGGCCTGTTCAGGCGGGCTTGTACTCCGGCAGATAGCGCATGAGTTCGGCGCGCACGGTCGCGTCGTCCGGCGGCAGCGGGCCGCCCACCCAGGCGAGCAACTGCGCAAGCCCTTCGGTTGAGAGGCCGTCGGTGGCCTTGGCAATGCGCAGCTTCGGATGGGGCGTGGGCATCGTGAGCTCGTCATCGGCGAGCAATTCTTCATACAGTTTCTCACCGGGACGCAGGCCGCTGAACTCGATGCGGATGTCCTGCTCGCTGAACCCGGACAACCGGATCATGTCGCGGGCGAGGTCCGCAATCTTCACCGGTTCGCCCATGTCGAGCACGAATATTTCGCCGCCCGTGCCCATCAGCCCGGCCTGCAGCACCAGTTGCGCCGCCTCCGGAATGGACATGAAGTAGCGGGTGATCTCCGGATGGGTGACGGTGACCGGGCCGCCGCGCGCGATCTGTTCGCGGAACTTCGGAATGACACTGCCCGTGGAGCCGAGCACATTGCCAAAGCGCACGGTGATGAAGCGTGTCGTTGTTCCATGCACTGTCTCGTATGCAGGTTCGTTGCCTGTCAGGCTGCGGCATACCAGTTCGGCAACGCGCTTGGTCGCGCCCATGACATTCGTCGGATTGACTGCCTTGTCGGTGGAGATCAGCACGAACTTGGCAATGCCGGCGCGGATCGCGGCGCGCGCCGTCTGCAGCGTGCCGCCGACATTGTTCTGTACCGCCTCCCAGGCATTGAGCGTTTCCATCAGCGGCACGTGCTTGTAGGCGGCGGCGTGGAACAGCACACTGGGCCGGAATTGCGCGAACACCTGGTCGAGGCGCGCCTCATTGCGGGTGTCCGCAATGACCGGAATGATTTCGGTCTTCGCATGACCGCTGCGGGTCGCGAAATCCTCGACCATGCGGTACAGGGCGAATTCGTTGGCTTCGATGAGAACCAGGCGCGCCGGAGCGAAGCGTTCCAGCTGGCGCGCCAGTTCCGAGCCGATGGAGCCGCCTGCGCCCGTCACCGCGACGGTCTGTCCCGACAGCCAGCCGGTCAGGCCGGAGGCATCCAGACGTACCGGATCGCGGCCGAGCAGGTCGTCGAGCTCGATGTTGCGGATCTGCGAGACGGTGACCTTGCCGCTGACGATGTCGTCGAAGGAAGGCACGGTCATCGCACGCACGCCGGCGTCGGCGCACAACTGCAGCGCGCGGCGCCGCGCGGTGTGGTTGGCGCCGGGCATGGCGATGATGGCCTGTCCGACGCCGAGGCGTTTCGCCTCGATGTCTAGACGGTCCAGTTTGCCAAGCACGGTGACGCCATTGATCTGGCGGCCAAGCTTGGCGACGTTGTCGTCCAGCAATCCCACGACCCGCCATTCGCGGCTGCGCGACAGGTTCTTGAGCAGGTCGGCCGCGGCATCGCCCGCGCCCAGCACCAGCACCGGCCGGGCCTCGGTGGCCGACAATTCCAGCGAATGTTCCTTCCATCCGCGATAGGCAAGGCGGCTGCCGCCCATGATCATTACCAGCAGCAGGGGATCAAGCAGCAGCACCGAGCGTGGCACATTGGGGATGGTCAGGATCAGCAGGATCATCGACAGCGCCATCGTCGCCACTGCCGCAGCCAGCACGATGCGCTTGATGTCGGAGACGCTGGCATAACGCCAGATGCCCCGATACAGGCCGAAGCCGAGGAAGAGTGCGCCCTGCATCGGCACGATCCAGAGCATGTTGTGCAGCATGCTCGTGATGAACAACGCGGGAATGTCGAGGTTGAAGCGCAGCCAGTAAGCGACACACCAGGCAGCAGCAGCTGCCACAAGGTCGTGAATCAGCGCGGCTGCCGAGCGTGGTGCGCGCGGAATCATGTCTGCTCTCCATGCCGTTGCCAGCGGCGGTCAATGGCCACCGCCAGTGCGAGATACGCGACAGCCCAGGCAGCGGTGACCGAGAACTGTATTGCGGCAGGTCGCCCGGCAATGGCAATGGCACTGCCGGCCGCACCGGCCATCAACGCGTACGCCGCCAGGGCGGTTTGCCGGTGCCCGAAGCCCATGCGGATCACGCGCTGGTAATAATGATTACGGTGGGCGAGCCACACCTTTTCGCCGGCCAGCAGGCGTTTGGCCAGCGTGATGGTCGCGTCGGCAATGAACGGCGAGAATGCCAGCAGCGGCACCAGCGGGGACCACAGCCCCTCGTTCCAGCCGACTGCGCCCAGCGCTGCCGCAAGGAAGCCCAGCGGTATGGAGCCGATGTCACCCATGAATATCCGCGCCGGATGAAAATTGAACAGCAGAAACGCCAGCGCGCAGGCGGCGATGCTGGCGGCAAGGATGGTCAGGCCGCTCTGGTCGGCGGCAGCCGAGACGATGGCATAACAGGCAAAACCTGCGACGGTCATGCCGCCGGCCAGGCCGTCGGAGCCGTCCATGAAGTTGTACAGGTTCGTCATCCAGACCACGCCCAGCATCACGCCCAGCGCGATTGCCACCGGCCACTGGGGCAGCGCCGCAAACATCAGCACGGCGGCTGCGCAAATGTGCGCCAGAAAGCGCAGCAGCGGCGGCATGGGGCGCAGGTCGTCGAGGAATGAAATGAAGGCGAGGAAGGCCGCGCAGGCCAGCACCAGGTGCAGTGCCGGTGCCACCAGCCAGCCGGCGATGAGCGCCGGCACCATCAGCGCAATGCCGCCGGAGCGTGGCACCGGGGTTGCATGCAGCGATCGCTCATTGGGCCGGTCCTGGGGCAGCAGGCGGCTGCGGATCAGCGCGGGGAGCAGTACAAGGCTGGCGGTGCCCGCGGCAATCGGTACGGCAATCAGCTGAAAGCGGAATTCATCCATGGGCGGGGCGATTTTACATGCCGCCCGGAGTATCGGACGGATTGCACAGGGAGGCCGCCAGCCCTTCGCGCAGGGTATGGCGCGGTGTCCAGCCCAGTTCCCGGCGAATTCTGGCGCAGTCGATGACGAGGGACCCCAGCATGCGTTCCACTGCTGTGGAGCGCCCGGTGAGTATTCCGACCAGGCGCAGCAGTGCCGGCGGCACCGGAATCAGTCGCGCCGGACATTGCATGGCCTCGCCCATGGCCCGCACCAGTTCGGTCGTGGAAACATCCTCGCCATCGCTGACGAGATAGGTGCGCGTGCCGGATGCGGGTTTGGCCAGTGCTGCCAGCACGGCGCCGGCGAGACTGCCGGCGTAAATGAAGCTGCGCCGGTTGTGGATCGCGCCCAGCGGCAGCGGCAGTCCCTTGTGGATCGCCCGGGAAAGGATGGCCAGGTTGCCCTTGACGCCGATGCCGTAGACCAGCGGCGAGCGCAGGATGGTGACGCCCAGCGTGGAATGGGTTGCCAAGTCGGCCAGTTGCAGTTCCGCTTCATGTTTGGACGTTGCGTAGGCATCCTGCGGTTGCGGAGCATCCGCTTCCGTGTAAGGACGATCCATCGTCGCCTCGCCATTGACCTTGATCGTGCTCATGAACACGAATTGCCGGACACCCGCGGCCGCCGCGGCGCGAGCCAGTGCCAGCGTGGCTTCGGTGTTGATGCGGCGGTTTGCCGTCCAGGGATCGGCGGAGGTGTCGCGCATCACATGGACGCGCGCGGCAAGATGGACGACTGCGTCAATGTTGGCAGTCAGCGGCGTGGGGTCTGCTTCAAGGTCACGGCAGACGAATTCGCAGTCCGGGTGACAGGCCCAGGGGGCTGTGGGCGCATGCCGGGCTGTCGCACGCACTTTGCACCCGGCGTCGAGGAGCAGGGGAATCAGGGCATTGCCCACGACGCCGGTGGCCCCGGTGACCAGCACCCGCGATGGCAGGTTCAATTCATCCGGGGTCAAATTTGCTGCCGCCAGACCGTGCGATTGACGTAGTCGGTATAGCTCAACAGGATACGCACGACCTTCTGCGAAACGTTGGGCATGGTGTAGTCCGCCGGCGTGCGCACCGCACCGCCGCCCGCCTTGCGCTGCGCCAGCAGTGCGTCGAGCGCGCGCAGCACATGGCCGGGCTCGATGCCGGTCAGCATGACTGCGGCTTCTTCCATGCCCTCATGGCGCTCGTGGGTGTCGCGAATGTTCAGTGCCGGGAAGCCGAGGATGGAGGATTCCTCCGTGATTGTTCCGCTGTCGGACAGCACCGCACGTGCGCCCATCTGCAACGCCACGTAGTCGGTGAAAGACAACGGCTTGTGCAGTTCGACCCGTTTGTCGAACTTGAGGCCCAGCGCCTCGACGCGCTTCCGTGTGCGCGGATGCGTGGAGACGATGATGCGCTGCTTGTATTTCTTTGCAATGGTGTCCAGCGTTTCGTGCAGCGCGCGCAGCCGGAGCGGATCATCAACGTTTTCTTCGCGATGGGCGCTGACCACAAAATACTCGCCGCGCTTCAGCTTCAGCCGGGTTCGCACCTTCGACGCATTGATCTTAGGCCGGAAGCGATTCAGCACTTCGAACATCGGGCTGCCGGTCTTGATCACGCGGTCAGGCGGCAGGCCTTCGCGCAGCAGGAGCTGGCGGGCATGGTCGCTGTAGGGCAGGTTGATGTCGGCAAGATGGTCGACCAGGCGCCGGTTGATCTCTTCCGGGACGCGGTCATCGAAACAGCGGTTGCCGGCTTCCATGTGGAACACCGGGATGCGCCGGCGCTTGGCCGCGATGACCGTGGTGCAGCTATTCGTGTCGCCCAGCACCAGGAAGGCATCCGGCCTGATCTTTTCCAGCAGCGGATCGATGCGTATCAGCGTCTGGCCGATCGTTTCGGCCGCAGTCGCGCCGGCGGCCCCGAGGAAGTGATCGGGTTTGCGCAATCCCAGGTCACTGAAAAAAATCTCGTTCAGCTCATAGTCATAGTTCTGCCCGGTATGCACCAGGACGTGATCGGTATGGGCATCGAGTTCCTTCAGCACGCAGGCGAGGCGGATGATCTCGGGGCGGGTGCCGACAACGGTGACAACCTTGAGCTTGGACATTCAGACCACCTCTGGAAACGTATCCGGTGCAGCGGGATCAAAAATCTCGTGGGACCAGAACAGCGTGAGCAGGTCGCCGCTGCCGGTATTCGTGATGTTGTGGGTGTGCAGGGCAGGCATGTCCACATAGGCCGGTTTCCTGCCCGTGACAGGGAACTCCACGGTTTCGCCGGTCAGCAGCTTGCGCACGCGGATCGTTGCCTCGCCGCCCACCACCAGGAAACGCTCCAGTTTGTGGTGGTGGTAGTGGTTGCCGCGCGTGACGCCGGGGCGCGTTGTGGACAGGAAGCATTGCCCGCCGTGCAGCGATTTCACCGCTTCGAACAGCTCGCCGCGATTGTCCGCCCTCAAGGCAAGCTGCACCGGGTAGTGTTTTGGATACAGGTAGGAGCGGTACGCGTTGAACAGGTCGAGATCAAAGGTCGAAGCCAGCGGCGGGATGATGAGTTCCGCGTACTGCTGCGCAATCCGCCGGATTCGGGCCAGAACCTCGGAGACCATGATGCGCGTGCCTTCAACGCGCAGTTCGCCGGTGACGGGTGTTTCGAAAGCCGCGAGTATTCGTGCAGCCACGCGCTGCGCGTGCACCAGTTCCAGTTCGCTGTCGACGATGATTTTCGAGGGCTCGCCATTTGCCGTCTGATGGCAGAACGTGGCGACCGCCGAGTTGTAGAACGGCTTGCCGCATTCGCCGAACAGGTGAGGCAGCACCAGGTTTGTGAAGCGTGCACCGTGCGTGCCGGCCCAGGTACCGAGGTGCTCGGCGGCGGCGCGCTTGGCGACGGCGTAGGGTGTGGCGCCCTTGTGCTGCGTGGAGTTCGTATACAGGATGTGAGGTTGGACGCCGGCCGCATCACAGGCCGCAGTGAGTTGCTTCGCCGGCCGCATGTTGCCATCCATGAGCTCGGCTTCCGGGGCGCGGTTGACGCCGGCGATGTGGGCGATGGCATCAACGCCCGAAACAAAGGCGCGCAGTTTTTCAGGATCGGCGAAGGTTGCGCGATCGGCCGTTGTGACCTGAATATCCTTGCGCGAGTGGAGCTGGGCGCGCAGATGCCAGCCGAGAAAGCCGTTTGCGCCGGTAATGCCGATGCGGAGCACGGTGGCCAGGGAAAGGCGGGTCAGGCCTGATCGCGCAGGGCGGCGCGGATTTCGGGCAGTGTGCGCAGCAGTTTTTCGGTCTGCGCGACGGACAGGCGCTGCGTGTTGTGCGAGGTGTAATCGTCCTCTGCCGCTTCCTTGCGGTCGCCCTCGGTGAAGTACTTGGCGTAGTTCAGGTCGCGGGAATCCATGCGCAACCGGAGGTAATTGCCCATGTCCTCGGCGCTGCGCATTTCTTCGCGGGTTGCCAGGGTTTCAAAGATTTTTTCGCCGTGACGAATGCCGATGACGCTGACCGGCACACGCGATTTGAACAGGCGTTTCAGCGCGCTCACCAGGTCTCCGACAGTGCATGCGGGCGCCTTCTTGATGAAGATGTCGCCCTGGTCGGCGTGTTCAAAGGCATGGATGACGAGCTCGATCGCCTCCGGCAGCGCCAGCAGGAAGCGCGTCATGCCCGGTTCGGTGACCGTAATGGGTTTTTTCGCACGGATCTGGTCAATGAACAGCGGAATTACCGAGCCGCGCGAATGCATGACATTGCCGTAGCGCACGCAGGCGACCACTGTCTTGCCGGCATGGCTGCGGGCGCTGGCCTGGGCCAGCTTTTCCATCATGCCCTTGGTCATGCCCATTGCGTTGATGGGATAGACGGCCTTGTCCGTACTGAGGCAGATCACCCGGCCGACGCCATTGGCAATCGCCGATTCGATGACGTTGTTGCTGCCGATGACATTCGTCAACACGGCCTGCATGGGGAAGAAGTCACAGGAGGGCACCTGTTTCAGTGCTGCGGCGTGAAACACGAAATCCACGCCGGCCATGGCCTGGTCCACGCTTTCGCGGCTGCGCACATCGCCAATGAAGAACTTCAGGCGCGGTTCGGCGTATTCGATGCGCATCATCTCCTGCTTCAGCTCGTCACGGCTGAAAATGCGGATTTCACGCACACCGCGCTTCAGCAATGGCGCAATGGCCTCTTTGCCGAACGAGCCGGTGCCGCCGGTGATCAGTGCAATCTTGTTCTTGAAGGGATTGGCCAAGGTTGTCGTCAGAGGTGGGGTCGTCAATTCGGTTGATCGATCAGGGCGAAGGTGACTTGTCGCCTCGGGCTTCTTCGAACCACTGCTCCAGCTGGGTCATGAGATGGTCGCGTTCGAAATGCTGGCGATAATATTCCCGGCCGGACTGTCCCATGCGCATGCGTTCCTCATTGGACTTCCGATAGAGAGCCAGAACGTTCTCCGCCAGGGCTTTCGCGTCGCCTGCGGGTCCGACGAGCGCAGCACCGGATTCCCGCAGCACGCTTGCGCCTTCGCCGTCCAGCATGCCGACAATGGGTCGTCCACAAGCCAGATAGGATTGTATCTTACCGGGAATGGTCAGCGCGAAGATCGGGTCCCGCTTCAGAGTGACCAGCAGCGCGTCGGCTTCGGCAAACAGTGGTGGCATCATCTCAAGCGGATGGCTGCCCTTCAGGTGCACGGTGTCGGTGAGCTTGCGTGCCAGCACCTGCTGCTTCACACCGGCGGCCATGCGGCCGTCGCCGACAATCACCCAGCGGATGTTCTTTTCTTCTCTCAGCAGTTCGGCAGCGTCCAGAATGGCTTCGAAATTCTGAGCGGCGCCGATATTGCCGGCAAATACGACACGAAAGCCCTGCGGCATCGTGATCGTAAGCGGTATTTTCGCTGCTTCGGTGAATTGCGCTTCGGCCCAGCTCGGAAAGTAGCGTACCTGCCCTGTAGTTGCGCCCTGGGCCATGACTCGCTCGATGAATCCGCGGGACTGCACCAGCACCCGGTCGCAGCGCCGGTAGATGAAGCGGACCAGTTGGCTGATCAGGCCGAGCACAAAGGGCGAACGTACCGAGCCGGCGGCGGTCACGCTCTCTGGCCACAGGTCGAGCACCCAGAGCAGCACCGGGGTTCCACGCAGGCGGCGCAGCAAAAGCGCCGGCAATGCGACGGTGATCGGCGAGGGCTCATGCACGAATATCGCATCGAACTTTCCCCGGCATTTCCATGGCCCGAGGATGCTCGCGGACAAGGCAAACGAGATGTAGTTGAGCGCGAGGCGCAGGCCGCCGCCCCTGCCGCGCGGGATCAGCGGGCAGCGGCGGATGTCCACGCCATTCCAGGTTTCACGGGTGCGTGAAAACCAGCCATGCCCCTCGAAAAAGCGACCGGCCGGGTAATTCGGGGTGCCGGTCAGCACGGTCACTGCGTGACCGCGTTCCTTCAATGCCAGCGCGAGGTCGTTGATTCGGAAATTCTCCGGCCAGAAATACTGCGAAACGATGAGGACATTCATGCCGGGCTCATGTCCGAGTGGCTTCGGCAATGACGATGCGCAGGCAATCCTGCAGCGCCAGGGCTGCGGCGCGCCAGGTGTAGCGCTGCCGGACCAGCGCCTGCAGCCGCGCACCCATTTCGACAAGCGGTGCGTTGGGCTGCAGCAGTGTACGCAGGCCTTGCTCCAGTGCCGCGGCGGTCGCTGCAACGATGAGGCCGCCGCCGCATTCGGCCAGTTCGGGAAAGCCGCACTGGTCGGTCAGCAGTACTGGTCTTCCATGTGCGCCGGCTTCCAGCACGACAATGGACATGGCCTCCGAGCGGGACGGGATCGCGATCAGTTGTGCATGCCGCATCAGCCAGCGTTTGGTGCCGCCGGTGACCGGACCGGTAAAGTGCACGCGATCCGCAGCATTGCCTCGTGCGGCGGCTGCCTTCAACCCGGCGCCCAGTCCCTCGTCAGGACCGGCAAAGACAAGGTGCACGTCAGGGAAGGCCATGGTCGCGGCAAGGTAGGCCCCCAACAACAGGTCGGGGCCCTTGATCGGATTCAGGCGGCCGATGAACAGGATATAGGTCCTGCCGCCCAGTGCGGGCAGCGGACTGGCATCTCCCGCCGCATCGGCTGAGTCATCCATGTCCACCCCATTGGGAATGACGGTCACGCGGCTGGCGGGTACGCCATAGTCGGCAAACTGGCTGATTTCCGATTCGGTGATGGCGATGCCGCGCGCGGCGTTGCGCGCAATGGCATGACCAACCAGCGTGTTGTAGCCCGCCTTGATGAGTCGGGACCGGCCAAACGGCGGCAGGGCACCGGCCGGGGAGAAAACATAGGGCCGGCCCGCCTGACGCGCAGCCCAGTAGGCGAGGGCGTTGATCGCCGTCCAGTGGTTCATGATATGCACGACGTCGGCATCAGACACTGCACGATAGATGCGATGCAGCGCCGGTTCCGGGAGGTAGAAGCGGTCGAGCAGGTTGCGCAATACGACGGGCGTCAGCCCGGCAATGCCTTCAAGGCGGCGATTGCCTTCTCCGATGTCTGTGGTCAACACGCTGACTTCATCGCCCAGCAATGCCATGTGGCGTGCGAGGCAATAAGTGCGTTCGGCTGTGCCGCCGCCACGAACGGCTTCGAGCGACGCGTTGACGAACAGGATTTTCATATCGCCCGAGCGTGGTTCGGGTCAATGACCAGACGATTGAGCAGGCTTTGCAGCCTCGACGTAGACCGTTTCCTCCGGCCGGTTGTCGAGCACGGCGATGTCCGGTGTCCTGCCTTCCTGATAACTGCAGCGCCGCACATCGACAAAACCAAGCTCCTGCAGCACGTCGCGCAGCAGCTCGAAGTCATACATGTATTTGTGGCGTGCAAGGTAGCTGGCGCGATCTTCCACGAAGAAGTAGTTCTCCAGCATCGCCTTCTTTTTCCCGGCCTGGTACTGCGCAACGGCATAGGCCAGGTCGGGCACGCAGATGCGGCAGATGCCGCCGGGTTTGAGCACGCGCAGGCTCTCGGCAAGCAGGCGGCGCGCATCTTCCCGGAACAGGTGCTCGAGGAAGTGCGATGAATAGACGAAATCGGCGCTGTTGTCGGGGAAAGGCAGGTTGAAGGCGAGGTCGTGATGCAGGAAGCGGTGCGAACCGAGCAGCCCGGTGTATTGTTCGAGGGTGTAATACCGGTTCGCGCCGGAGGCCCGGTACATGATTTTCAGCAGCGAATGCGGCCAGCCGGCAATCAGCGCATTCAGGCTGGCATCGACGTTCAGCCAGCCCTCACAGACTGCAAGCCCGCAACCGAGATTGAGTTTGACAAGTCCATCGCCGGGGTGCGGCGCGGGTACGACGCGCCGGCCGCGTTTGAGGCGGCAGAGCAGCGTGTTAGCCGTTTCGATGATGGTGCGAAGCAATGACATGTCAGACCGTTTCTGATGGATACATCGCCGGCACGCCTCGCTTGACCGGATATTCCGCGTGGCAGGCGTCGCAAACCAGGCTGGAGGCCAGTTCTGTGAGCGCATTGCTGCCGCAACCTGGGCAGCGCATCAGTTCCTTGAGCTGGATGCCCTTGTTGCGACGCGACTGCGACAGGGTGGCGCGCAGTGCATTCAGCGCCATGCCGCGCCATCCGGTGCGCAACGGTGTTCCGTGGCCGGCTGATGTTCCCTCGGGAGGCTGCCAGTCAGCGCGGACTTCCGGATTCAGCACCGTGAATGCGATGTGTGATTCCCAATAGTGGCGCACATGGAACTCGAAAGGATGCGTCGGAATCAGATGTCCGGCCACCAGCGGTTTGGCACGGTCTTCATACAGTTCGACGATTTCCGGATCGGCACGCCAGCCAGGCTTCTTGCGGATCACCAGACTGCCCTCGCGCGTGGTGATTTCCAGCCGGTGGTCGTGATACGGATTGATCCGCTCCATGAAAGCATCCGGCACCTCGATGTACCCGGCTTTCGCCACGCGCTGCAATTCCCCGAGAAAGCGTTCCGGATCGGCGGAGTGCTCAAGCACATGCGAGGCGATGACGAAGTCGAAGGCCTTGTCGCGAAAGGGCAGCGACTCGACAAACCCGAGTACCGTCGGCCGGTCCACTGTCAACGGAACCCAATGGCGTTCACGGGTGGTTTCGTAGGCGTCCAGCAGCACGTTGGCGCGCGGGTAAGGGTTGCCGCCGGAGCCGACCTCCAGCACCAGCGCGTTGTCGTCAATGGGGCAGTGCAGGCGGCGCAACGACCAGGCGATGCGCTCGAAGCCCATCCGGCGTGCCCAGCGCATGGCGGATGACTGGGTTTCAAGCATGATTCTGTCTGCCCATCATTCCGGACTGCTCCATCCACGCCAGCAGGTCGCGCAGCCGCGATTTCAAATCGTGGCCGTCGGAATTGACGCGTTGCAGGCCGGCCTGTGCCACGGAATGACGTCGATCGTCATCGCCGAGGTACAAGGACAGTTTGTCCAGCAATTCGTCCTTTGAACGGAAGAAGTCTGCTTCGCGTCCCTCGGCAAACAGCGAGGCGAGGTCATCGGAATATTCACTCAGCATCATCGTTCCGGTGGCAGGGATTTCAAAGCAGCGGCGCGTATAGGTATCGCGGTTCAGCCTGGAAAAGAAACACAGCGCCACTTTGGCGCCACACAAGGCCTTATTGTAGTCCTCGCCCCACACGAGTTTCACTGGTCGCAGGTGTCGCAAGGTGTCCGACCCGGACAATACCGGGTCCCAGTCATAGCCCGGCCCGAACAGCCGCAACCGGAAGCCTTGCCTGACCACGTTCTCCAGCAACTCGAGTCGGCCGTCGTTTTCATAGTGCCCGACGAAAACAACATCCGTGGCGTAGCACGCCTCGTCCTCAGGCGTCAAAGTCACCGGATGGTTGCGCTCGGGAATGAACCAGGACCGCAGCAGTCGCACCTGCCTTGCGCCATGCCGTGAGAATTCCTCCAGGTTGTGGTGACGGTAGGCGAGTGCCACGTCGTATTCGGCCAGGCAATCCAGGAAATGCCGCCAGCGGTAGTGCGGCTGTCCGGGGCCGAAGGGATCGTCATTGTTGTAGCCGGCGATGACAATGCCCGGAACCTGTTCCCGAATCCTGCGCAGCGCCGATGCCTTGACATGCGTGCCGCGGTAGATGAACAGCAGGTTCGGTTGCATCTCGGTGCACTTGCGAACGAGGTCTGCGTTGAGACGGTTAACAGCAGGGCCACGCACGAACTTGTCCTGGGCCCTGAGGAGAGGTCGTTGCAGCCGGTCCAAGGCTCTCGATGTCGGCTTGAAATAGTCATGCCAGAGAAAGCCCTGTGCCTCGTGCCCGAGCTCGCGCAAGGCATGGATGACCGGTCTTTCGTGAAGCTCCGAATGCCCGTCGCCGGCGACCAGGATTCTCAAACCGAGCGTCCCTTGTAGAGTTTCCCTAGTGTGGGCGTATGGCCGAGCCGGCGCTTGATGAACTGGATGACCTTCTCGGTGCCGTTTGTTCCGAGCAGGAGCAGTGCCAGCACGTAGGCGTAGAACATGCCGCTGCGCGCAAATCCGAGCCGGCGCAGGTCGTTGGCGTAGCTGAGGAATTCACGCAATGGCCTGCTTGCCTGAATTGACAGCACGGGATAGGAATAACGGGATATGTCGTGCAGGATCGCGTCGCGAATGGGCACCTTGTCTGTGTCCTCAACATACTGTGCCACCTGCAGCATGCCGCGCATGAAATGCAGGGAGGACTCGATCGTTCGGGTTTTGGGGACGAACTTGCCGCGCTCGCTTTCGGCATTGCCGAAATCGGGAATGCCACCGTTGCGGTACAGGGCGATGATCTGGGGGACGAACACCGCATTCATGCGCCCGGTAATACGCGCTGCGAGGTAGATCTGGTAGAGCAGCGTGCCATTCAGGTCGGCGGTCGCAAAGCTTTGTGCCAGCCGGCGGTGCAGGGTAACGCCGGAGATGACCACACAGCGCCGGAACACGGTGACGATGCTTTCTGCACCGGCCGGGAAGAAGCGCTCGGTATCAAAATAGCGGAATTCCTGGTTGATATGGGCCGGGTCATCGTCGAAGGATGCGTAACTGCGCACCACCACCCCGACGTCCGGATGGCGGGCGATCGCGGAAGCCACGCAACGCAGCGCCCCCGGGGCGAGCAGGTCATCATTGCCCATGAACATGCAGTAGTCGCCCTGCGCCATTTCAACCAGCCGGCGCAGATTGCGGTCATAGCCCAGGTTCTGTTCGTTCTCGAACAGGCGGATGCGGCCAGGGTGGGTCACGAAATAGCGCGAGACCACCTCTGCGATGGCCATCCGCTCCGGCGAATCGTCCTCGCAGATGACGATCTCGAAAAGGTCGTAATCCTGCGACAGGATGGATTCCAGCAGCGGCGGCAAAAGCGCAGCGCGGTTGTAGGCGGGAATGCAGACGGAAATCAATGTTGACATGGAAGTCGCGTCTAGCAGGCTTTCTTGAACAGCATGAGGTGTTCAACCCCGATCTTCGACAGTAACGGGTTGTTCAGTGTGCATAGTGCGTATTTGTAGAGAAGCTCCTTGGACCAGCGGCCCATTCCGGGGAGCGGGAAGGAGTGACGCCGCAGCTTCTGGAGATGCAGCCCGTGCTTTTCTGCGGCCAGCAGCAACTGCGCAAGCGGCATCTTGTTTGTCGAGTATGCGGGCTTGACGCCGGAAAACACCCTGCGCAGCGCGTAATAGGGCGACAGAATCCCGCCCAGTGGATTGGGATTCGGTGCAAATTCCAGCACAGCCAATCCACCGGGTTTCAGGCAGCTGGCTACCTTTGCCAGTGTGGCATCAATGGACGGCACGTGGGCCAGAACACCGACGCAAATAATGATGTCGTATGCTGCGCCAGGCTCAAATCCTTCCAATGGCGTGTTGACAAGTTCAACCCTTCCCCGCAGATGGTCGGGAATCCGGGCCTCTGCCAGCTCGAGCATCCGCGGCGACAAATCGACCAGTGTCAACGCACTCACTTTCTCGAGGAACGGGATCGAGAGACTGCCGTCGCCGCAACCGATATCAAGCATGCGCGTGCCATGGACATCGCCAAGAAATTCCTGGACGACCATCGCCCGTATTCTGATGATGTGGCGTCCGCGTTCCAGGTAAAACGGCCCGTCAAAAAAACGCTTTACGGTTTCGGTATCCGGACTCATGACAGATGTTTTTTGGGAAGCATTAAGGGGCGCTTAGCCGCGCATCCTGATCCAGGATGATGGAACGATGTCCGATGAATCCAGGTCGATGGCGAACCACTTGTCCGGGGCGATGACCAGCTTTTCCGTACTCGAATTGAGCCAGGCACCCCACCAGCTGAAAGAACTATTTGCGATGATATGGTGCCGGCACAGGCTCATCAGCCGCATGTCCTGGTGTCCGTCCTTGGCAGAGTTGTGCGTGACGTAATGGCAGGGGCTGCTGATCTGGAGGTTGTCCTTCGCCCAGGGAATGTCGTTGGAGAAGATGAAGAACTGGGGATTTTCGACGCGGGAGGAAACGTAATCGATAGCGCGCCGATAATATTCGAGGGAACACAATCCATGCACGGCCAGCGTGCCTGGATTGCTGGCGAAATCCCCTCTGCGCACATGCAGGCTGACCGCATTGCATGATTTGATGGTTACTGCGAACGTCAGGTTCAATCCGGTCAGGGGCTGATTGAAGGAGAAATCGGCCAGTATTTCATTTCTGAACTGCTGAAAATATTTCTCGGATTGCCAGTTCCCCAGCAGGTAGCAATCGTCAGGAACGGCGGAGATTCCGGGCCAGTAAGTGAGGTTCTGCTCCATGATGAAATGCCGTCCCCTGAAGGCGGCCAACTGCTTTCGCATCAACAGGCGCCGGATCCGCGTCCCCGCACGCAGTCCGAGTACGCGGGTGAGTTCCGCCTTGTCCGCCTGCTCGGTGTCGATGCCGAAAACCCGGTTCAGTTCATAGCCATTGTGCAGCGTGTAATCAGCAAAATCGCGCAGATCCAGTCTGAGCGGAACGTTTCTCGAAAGAGAAATGGAACGTCCCAGGGCATGTTGGAACATCTGGTTGCCAAGGCCGCCGATGAGGTGGGAAATGATCACGTTATGGGCGGTTTATAAATATTATCAATTGGACTCTTTAATGAAAGGGTCTGCACATTTAAAGCAACAAATAATTATCAATGCCCATTATTAAGTTTGGCTTCCGGCGCTGAAAAAAGGATGTCTTTAAAACGCGCATTCGCGCTTTCGATGCTGTCATTCCATTCATTTAGTGAACCAGCACCCTCTGAAACGCGTGGCCGATAGCCGAACTCGAGCAGGTTTCGCGCCGCTGCAAGTCCTTGCGGAGACCCGGTTTCAAGGAGGATGGTCGGCTTTATGGTTGCCAGCATGTCGCCCAGTCCCGAAACAACATGGTCCTCGAAGTTCTCGGCATCGACTTTGATGAACTGGGGGCGAAGCTGTCTTTCTTCACATAGCTTATCCAGACGCGCAAGCTTCACCGGCACTGATTTGGCGGATGTCCCGAGTATCTCCGGCAACCTTGAGGAGGGAGTAAGAGTGTTCCAGGCGCTGTAGCGCACACCGTAGTCAGATATCGCGACAGTACCTTCCTGGTCTCCGGCGGCGAAATTGACGGCCTCGACGTTGCTCAACTCCGCCACATTGGAGGAAAGTATTTCGAACGTGGAAGGCGTGGGCTCCAGCGCAAGCACCCTGCCCTTTTCCCCGACCAGGTGCGACATCAGCAAGGTGCAGTAGCCGAAATGCGCGCCGACATCAAGCACGGATTGTCCGGTGCTAACCGATTTCATGATCATCCAGGTTACAGCCTCATCGAACATGCCGTAGGTGTAAAGGGCCTCCGAAGTCACTTCCGGAAGTACGACGGTCATTTGTTTGCCAAAGAACAGCCGTGTCGATACCGGGCCGCTACCCAAGCCATTGCGGGCCGCATGTCGTCGCACAAATGTCCAGATGCCCGGCGTTGCAAGTTTTGCGAGTCGCGGGCGGTGCATCAGCGCGCACGCGTTGGCAAATTTTGTCTCTAGCGTGTTCAATCGGGAACTCCTTGGCTGTGCCATTTCCGGGTTATTACCTGATAAATTTGGTGAAGCACGGACTTGATGTATTTCACCGGTAAAAGCGCAGCCAAAGCCATTTTTTCCAGAGGGTGCCGGGCAATGCGTCGGTAGGCTGAAAAATACTTTAGCGAATCCAGCAGCAGTAATTGGCACAATTTGGCGCTTATGAAGGTCGTGACACTCTGATCTACATTAGCAGTAGCGGTGTCGGGTGTAACCCTGTTCTCGATCCTCGGATAGATGCGTGGATAGTGGGTTGTGCGGATGTCGATTGCCACGGTGCCGTCCTGCATGAGGTCAAAAAGGTAATGCATGTCCACGCCATGTGCGCAACCGAAATAAACATTGAATGGACGCGACAACAAAACCTGGCGGCGGAACAGGCCGTAAATGAGATTTGCCTTGCCTCCGCTTTCTTCCCTCAGGAAGTATTGAATCAGGCGAAGAGTGCGCAGGCTGGCCATGGGTTTGAAAGGATACTCCCTGCAGATCTTGCCGCCGCCATCCATGCTGACGATTCTGCCAAAGGCCAGCAACGTATCACCTTTCACGTGCGGGCTGAGAATCTCAAGCCAGTTCGAATCGCGGACATCATCGTCGGCTGCCCACATGAACAGTTCCGCTCTGGCCTCCTTCAGCACGAAGTCATAGTTTAAATAGGCGCCACGGTTCTTTTCCTGACGGAAATAGCGCACGCGGCTGTCGCGCGCCTCGTACTTCCTGCAAATTTGTTCCGTATCATCATTTGATGCATTGTCGGAAATGATTAGCTCAATGTCCGATAGGGATTGGCCCAGAATGGATTCGATGGCTTCCCCGATGTAGCTGCCTCCGTTGAAGGTTGGCATGCCGATGCTGATGCGTGGCAGGTTAGCTCCCATGGCTTCTCCTGGCTTCACCGAAGGCATAGAAAATGCGATTCCTTATTTCCGGTAAGGTCAGAGTTGTTGCACACAGGCCTACAACTCCTACGAACGCGATGTACAGCAGTTGTCCTGCCATCTGCAATTCTGGCATCAGAGCGACGCCAGCCCAGGTAACCGCCGTACAGGCTAAGAGCGGCCGCATCACGTCGAAAATGAACCAATTTCCAGCTTCGCCGTCGAGGGCGTCCCGGTGAACCAGTGGCATGGCCGCAATTACATAGCCTAGGTTCAGCACCACCCACCCTGTTGCCGCGCCGATTACGCCGAATCGAAACGTAAGGAAGTAGGTGATCGGCACAACCAGAATTAGCGCAACTATATTTATAGTCACAGCTAGTCGTGTTTCCCCGGCGGCAAACTGCATCTGGAAGGGAATCTGGACAATGGCATTGAGCAGGGTTCCAATCAGCATGATACTCAGTACCGGTGCAGTAAGTGCCGACAGGGTGGCGTTCGAAGTCCATATGAACAACAACTCATGATCAAAGAAAAAGAAGATAGAGGCCACTGGAATAATTATCAATGAAACGGCTTGGCATGCAAGGTGATAGAGACTTACGGATAATTTGTGATCAGAACTTGAAGATGCTCTGGCGAGGCGCGGAAACATGGCGCTGCCAATAGGTCCGACGAGATAGAGAAGCGTATTCGCGATCAGCCAGGCGAGGCTGTAGTAGCCGAATTGGTCCAGCGTCAGCAACTGACTCAGGATCAACTTGTCAAACTGAGTCATGATCGCGCCGAGGATGGCAATCGTGGCCAGACCTGCTGTATAGCGCCATCGTGCATGCAGCAGGACGAGATCGAATTCGGGCCTGCCGTTGCAGTGAGGAAGTGCCCGCCACAGAACGATGGCGAGGACGAGCGTTTGCAGACCGTTGACAAGCGCCTGCCAGATAAAGAATGCCTCTGCGGTTGGTGACAGCCACCACAATACGACGAGGCTTCCAATGCCACGCGCGGTGGCGAAACTCGCAAGCACAATATTGAGAAATACCTGGCGCTCCAACCCCATCAGGCCGCCGGCATACAGCCCCGACGGCCATTGTGCCGCCAGCGCCACGGCCATGAGTTGCAGGGCCGTACTGACCGCGGACGGAGTCAGACCGACTGGACGAAGCCAGCGGCCGGCAATTACTTCAGAGGCCAGCGCTAGTGACGACGCTGCGCCAATACCCAGGCACCAATAAGGAAGTTCGAAAGTGCGAAGAAGGTTTCTCAGACCGCTTGTTTCGAATTCATTGACGCGCGATTGGGCCAGTTCCCTGTTCAGGGTCGTGCTGAATCCGAGATCAAGGATGTTGGCGAGTGAACTTAGCATCAGGAAGATTCCGACCAGGCCGTAGTTCTCCGCGCCCATGGCACGTATATATAGGGGAACAAATGCGATCGACATCAGCACCGACCAGCTCTTGCCTGCAAAGTTGGCGGCGATGTTCAGCTTTAGCGAAGGCAACTGCCTCATTGCCGACACGATCTTTCGCTTCGGCAGATTTTTTGTGGAGGGAGGCCGATCATTGTCGGGAGTTGCTGCAGAGACAGAAGATATGGCCGAGATAGAGGCGTTCGGCTGTGATCGCTTTCACTCAGGTTCGTCGCAGCCATGCGCCTGGCCAATGGGTGATGTTGGATTCAAGACGGCTTTCATTGAAGAGCCATGGTGGTTGTTCCAATACAAACTCCGGATGGCTGGCCGCGAAAATACGCGCAGCCTCCGATGGATTGTCAGTCTTCCAGTCGGGTTTGCCGCGTGGCACATCGGCAAGGTCGTACATGATGCCGTCGGTCGCCACGATGTAGGAACCCGGTGTCACCAGGCCGGCATAGGCATCCAGTTCTCCAAGAACATGATTTTTGCTGTGATCCGAGTCAAGGATCACCAGCACGCGTTCCCCCGGCTTGACTAGTCCCGCGACCTCACGCACGGTTTCCAGTGCGGTTGATGAACGCTCGATCAGGGTAATGTACCCAGCAAGGGGGTGCGCTTCAATGGCCGCCCGGTTGTGCGGCCTGATTTCAATATCAATGCCGACAATTCGTCCCTTGTCTAATGCTTTGCATAAGCTGGCGTAGAAAATGAGCGAGCCGCCGTGAGCCACTCCAGTTTCGATAATGACGTCTGGTTGCAATCGGGAAATTACTTCCTGAATGCGGATCATGTCCTCGGGCAACTGGATGACCGGTCGTCCCATCCAACTGAAGGTGTACTGGTATTTCTGATTCCATCCGACCCTTACCCATTGTCGGGAGATGCTGGCAAATGCTTCCCTGCTGTACAGGCCGAGCACGCGGGTCATGCCAGCATCCTCTTCTGTCAGGGTGTTCTTGTCGGTGTCTATAATTATCTTCATTTCACGTCCACGAAGTTCGCTTGGATGCCATTGCTCTTGAGCAGGGCGGTATTTTCCTGCCGGTAATTCGGGTTCATCAGCACGATGTCTGTAATGCCGCGTCTTGGAAGATCGCGATAGTCCACGATGGGGTGCCCCGATCCTGGAATGAAACGTCCCTGCTTGCGCGGATTGAGATCAACGACACAATCGAGCAGTTTGCAGTCAGGGTCAATAAGGTTGGCAAAAGTTGCGCCTTTCGCACCGGCGCCCCAAAGGCAGATTTTCCCCTTCTCCGCGTAGTGGCGTATTTTAGTTTTCCACTTCTGCAGCAGTGAGGATTCTGCGGTGGCGTACTCGCGTGCCTGCTCCAGCAGATTGTCCTTGCGTGGGACGGCATGAACTGGCGTTTCAGCAGGCGTGGCCTCGATGAGTTGATACTGTCCGTCAAACAGATGCCGGGTTGATGCGACGTGAAATCCAGACAACTCAAACGCGGTCGCCAGGGATCGTTCAGTGAACAGAGAACAATGCTCGTAGAAGAAGTCCCAGAAAACCCTGCCGGCAAGTATCCATTCCACGCACGGTGTTTCAAAAAACACCTTGGCATGATGCTTGTTTCCGACAGCCTCGCGCACTGCTCCGAGTAGTTCCAGTGGACGCGCAAGGTGCTCGATGACATGGCGGCAGACGATGATATCGCCCGGTTCGTCGGCCCAGCGCTTATCGTAGGTCTGGGCGACGAATTGGACGCGCCCATCGAGGTCGGATTCCGGCCCGAGATAACTTGGGTCGTAGCCGATGCCGGTGTTATTCGAGCCGGGATAGGCGACAAGCTTGCGCAGGAATCCACCTTTTCCGCAGCCGACTTCGATGATGCGATTGTGGTGGACTCCACGTTCCATGACCAGATACCGGGCCAATTCGTTAAGATAGTCGTCGAAAATGCCCGAGCAGTCCTGGGTGTTGTCGTAGCCAGCGCCATAGGACAGCCGGGATGCATCAAAGCTGTGGTTGAATACAAAACCGCAGTCCAGGCATGCGCGCATATCCAGGTCGCCACGCGCAATGCACCGGGCGGCTTCCATTGACTCGAACAGAAGATTCTGGTGCACCGGGACTCCGGTACGGCGAACAAACGTTTCGCACCTTGATGCCCCGCACACGGGGCATGGGGCCGCCGATTCCATGGCGATGGGGTCAGGCCTGCTCATGACTCTTCCACCAATTTATGGTGCGCAGCATTCCCTCATCGAGACCAATTCGCGGAAACCAGCCCAGTTCAGTTTTAAGTCGGCGGATGTTTGCCGCCAGTGTTTGAGGAGATCCGTCGGTAAGGGTCGGCTCCAGCCGGATCAAATCGGGCTTACCCAGCTGATTGGCGATGGCACTGACCAGTTCACCGATTCTGACTGGTTCACCGCGGGCAATGTTGAGTGCGCCGGATAGTTTGCTGTCCAGCAGGGCGGCGAACGCATCCGCAGCGTCCTCCACATACAGGAAATCGCGCCGCTGCTCGCCGCTGGAGCACCGTGCTGGTTTGTTGTGCAAAAGATTCGTTATGACGTGAGGAACCAGGCGCCCGGGCTTTTCTCCTGGACCGAACAGATAGAAGATGCGGCCCCAGGCGCTGTTCAATCCGGTAGCGGCCGAATGCGCTGCAAGCAATTCACTGAGTGCATGCTTGCAAGTGCCATAGACACTGGCTGGTCTCAATGGTGTGCAGTCTTCATCACATATGCCACTGGACCAGTCGTACTCGGCACAGGTACCCGCGAAAACCGCGCGCCGCCCTCCGTGTTCCGTAAATGCCCGCAACAGGCCCAGGCTGGTCTCGACCCAGGCGACATTGGCGGGGGATTCCCAATAACGACCGTGTTCGGTGTACCACGCAAAATGCAGCAAATGGGTTGGCTTCACCAAAGCCATGAGACTGCGATATGCCGAGGCATCAAACAGGTCAGCGCGATGCCAAGTCACATCGGGCACGTTGCCGATTTGATCCCGGGAAGAAACGGCATGGATCTCAAATCCACGTGCTTTCAGGCTGGGCAAGGTGTGCCGGCCGATGAACCCGCTTGCTCCAGTCAGCATAACGCGTTTCATGAAATGAAATCCGGGTAGGTGCTGTCGCGCTCACTGATCATGCTAATTTCAGCCGGCCAGCGAATGCCGAATGCCGGATCATTCCAGCGAAAGCCGCGTGTTCCGTGCGGCTGGTAGGCAGGGGTGATCTCGTACAGGACTTCGCTGTCATCCTGTAGGGTCAGGAAGCCGTGCGCACATCCGGCCGGAACGTACAGGGCAAGCCGGTTATCAGCCGATAGTTCTGCCGAGATCCATTTCAGGAAGGTGGGCGATTCCTTCCTGAGATCGACGATGACGTCATGAATCGCACCCGTGGTGCATCGGACCAGCTTGGTTTCTTCGTTTGGGGCTGCCTGAAAGTGCATGCCTCTCAGCGTCCCCTTGGAGCGATTGTAGGAGATGCTGGATTGGACAAATGATGAAACCAGTCCGGCCCTGCTGAATTCTTCCTGGCAAAGGGTCCGCGCGAAAAAACCGCGCTCATCCTCAAGGCGCTCGGGTTTTACGAGGTAGACGCCCTCCAGTTCAGATTCGGAAAATATCATCCGCTGTTTGACGCCTGCACTAGAGAACCGCGAGTTCAGGAATAGGCACCACGAATTGGCCGCCCCATGTGCGCACGATGCTCATCTGCGACATGATTTCATCCCTGAGATTCCAGGGAAGTATGAGAATGTAGTCTGGGCGCTCCTCGGTGATCCGGTCTGGATGGTGGATCGGAATATGCGTGCCCGGCAGGAGCCGCCCCTGCTTGTGTTCGCTGCGGTCCACCGTGAAATCGAGGAAGTCGGTACGAATGCCGCAGTAGTTCAGCAAGGTATTTCCTTTGGCCGGGGCGCCATAGCCCACGATGCGTTTTCCGGCTTTCTTGGAGGTGATCAGGAATTCCAGCAAAGCTCGTTTGGTGCGTTGCACCTGTTCGGAAAATTTCCGATAGGTCAGTGCCGACTCAATTCCCTGGCTCAATTCATCATCCAGCAGAATACGCACCCTGAATGACTCGGCATGGCTGGATGCTACGGGGCAGGCGTAAACACGGAGTGATCCGCCGTGGGTAGGGAGCTGCTCGACGTCGAAAATTCTCAGTCCATGGGCGGCGAGCACCCTGTGCACCGTGGCAAAGGAGAAATACGAAAAATGCTCGTGATAAATGGTGTCGAACTGGTTTTCTTGTATCAGGCGCAATAAATGGGGGAATTCCAGAGTGAGCGTTCCTGAGGGACGAAGTAACCGGGCCAGCCCGGCAACAAAATCATTCAGATTCGGAACGTGGGCCAGAACGTTGTTTGCAACGATGAGGTCAGCGGATTGTCCCTGTTCTGCCAACTCCTCGGCGAGTGCGACCCCAAAAAAGCGGCTGATTGTGGGAACACCTTTGGCGATTGCAGCCGCAGCGACATTGCGTGCTGGCTCGATTCCAAGGACCGGGATATTGGCCGCTTGGAAATATTGCAGTAGATATCCGTCATTGCTGGCGATTTCGACGACCAGGCTTTTGGCATCCAGTTTTTGCCGCCCGATTGCCCCATCCACATATTGCCTGGCATGCTCAAGCCAGGAGTCGGAGTAAGAGGAGAAATAAGCGTAATCTCCGAAAATCCTTTCCGGGCTCTCGAATTCTTCGAGCTGTACCAGCCAGCATTGTTCGCAGACGAACGCGTGCAGCGGAAAGAACGGCTCCATACGCTGGGATGCAGACGCTTCTACATAGGCATTGGACAATGGTGACATGCCCAGGTCGCAAAAGGACAGCGTGAGCGGGGCCCGGCAGAAACGGCAGGCGGGGGGCGTCATTGGAGGCTCATATATTGGTCGATTTGTCGCTCGGTCAGTGCCCTCATGTTTGTGCCTTCAGCATGAGCTCGATACCATTCGATTGTCCAGGCAACGGCGGCATCGAAGTCGAGGCGGGGGCGCCAACCCAGGCGTGTTCTGGCTTTGCTGGCATCAAGGAATAGCAGCTTGGTTTCGTGCGGGTGATCACCGCCCACATGTTCAAATCGGGCGCCATTCCCCCAGAGTTGTGCCGCACGATCTGCAACGACTCCCACACTAACCTGGCTCTCTGCATCAGGACCGAAATTCCACGCTTCCGCAAACATGGGTCCCTGGACGAAGAGTTTTTCCGCCAAATTCAGGTAACCGGCTAGCGGATCAAGTACATGCTGCCAAGGGCGGACCGCCCCTGGATTGCGCAGTTGTGCCGGGCGACTTTTTGAAAATGCGTGGACTAGATCCGGTAACAATCTGTCCTCGGACCAGTCGCCGCCGCCGATGACATTGCCGGCCCGGGCTGACGCTACGGCTGTGGTCTGGTCATCCGGGGCGGAGAAATAAGATCGCCGGAAGGCGGCGGTGACAATTTCTGCGCAAGCCTTACTGCTCGAATAGGGATCGAAGCCCCCCAGCGGATCGGCTTCAGTGTAACCGCGTCCTGGATTTTGATCCTCGTAGCATTTGTCGGTGGTGACCACGAGCGCAGCACGAATACTCTTCGTGCTGCGCACTGCCTCCAGCACGTGCGCAGTTCCCATGATGTTGGTGGCGAATGTGTTCAGCGGCTGCTGGTAGGAGCGTCGCACCAGTGATTGCGCGGCCAGATGAAGTACGATCTCCGGTTGCTTGGCGTTGAGCTTGGCGTTAACCGTCGCAGCATCCTTAATGTCAACGAAGCTGCTGTCCATTGATCTGGCAACATCTGCAAGTTCGAACAGATTGGGGCGTGTTTCAGGCGGAAGTGCCAGCCCGGAAACTTGAGCTCCCATTCGCTGCAACCAGAGCGATATCCACGCCCCTTTGAAACCCGTGTGTCCGGTAACGAGGACGCGTTTTCCTTTCCAAAACCCGGGAGTCATTCCCAGTTCTTCCAGGGCGCGCCTTTGCGCCAAAGTTCCTCGAGGAAATTCTTGTCACGCAGTGTATCCATGGGATGCCAGAAGCCGTGATGCGTATAGGCACTGAGCTGCCTTTCGCCTGCCAGGGATTCGAGCGGTGCTCGTTCCCATGGAGTATCGTCTCCCGCGATGCGTTCAATTACCTTGGGTGACAGCACGAAAAATCCACCGTTGATCCAGGCATTGTCGCCGTGAGGCTTTTCTTCGAATTGAGTAACCTGGTTGCCGGCAATTTGAATGGCACCATAGCGTCCGGGAGGCTGTACTGCCGTCAATGTGGCCAGTTTCCCCTGCGCGCGGTGAAAGTCGACCAGCTTGCCGATGTTCACGTCGGACAAACCGTCGCCATAGGTAAAGCAGAAATCCTCGTTCGGAAGCAGGTGCTTCTGTATGCGCTTAAGCCTTCCACCCGTCATGGTGTCCTCGCCTGTGTCGACGAGTGTGACGCGCCATGGTTCCGCGTTGTTCTGATGGATTTCAGTACGGTTGGTGCCCATGTCGAAAGTCACGTCAGAGACATGCAGGTAATAATTGGCGAAGTATTCCTTGATCATGTAGCCCTTGTATCCGCAGCAGACAATGAAATCGTTGATGCCGTGCGCGGAGTAGATCTTCATGATGTGCCAGAGAATCGGCTTCCCACCAATTTCGATCATGGGTTTGGGCCGCAGATGCGATTCCTCGCTGATTCGTGTCCCAAGACCACCGGCTAAAATGACGGCCTTCATTCTGCGTTCTCCGCGGCATCGGATCGCGTACCATTACCTTGCCCGGCAGTGTTTGCATATGCGGCATATACGGATGCAATTCCTTCCCGCAGCCCGATCCTGGCACGCCATCCGAGCGCAGCCATGCGCGAAACGTCCAGCAGTTTCTGTGGCGTGCCGTCCGGTTTGCTGGTGTCGAATACAAGCCTGCCCTGGTAGCCAACCACATCTGCGACCATTCGCGCCAGATCGGCGATCGGAATGTCTGCTCCAGTGCCGATGTTCACCAGTTCCCCAATGTCCGACGCGCCGCGCTGTTCCATCAGAAATACACAGGCATCTGCTAGATCATCACTGTGCAGAAATTCCCGACGCGGAGTACCTGTGCCCCACACAACGACCTCGGATTGTCTGGCTACTCTTGCTTCATGCATCTTGCGAATGAGGGCGGGCAGCACGTGGGAGTTTTGCAGGTCGTAGTTATCTCCGGGCCCGTAAAGATTGGTCGGCATGACGCATAGATAGTCCGTTCCGTACTGCCGGTTGTAGGCAGCGCACATCTTTATGCCAGCTATCTTGGCAATCGCATACGGTTCGTTGCTGGGCTCTAGCAATCCCGTCAGAAGATGCTCTTCCTTGATGGGTTGTGGCGCGAACTTTGGATAGATGCAGCTTGATCCGGGAAACAGTAGTTTCTTGACGCCATGTTGTCGGCAGGCTTCGATGATGTTGATTTCCATGGCCAAGTTGTCATGGATGAAATGCGCTGGATACGTGGAATTTGCGTGAATTCCCCCTACACGCGCTGCAGACAAGAAGACATACTCAGGTCGTGCCTGCTGGAAAAATGTCGTGACTGCCGCCTGATTGGTGAGGTCAAGCTCGGCATGGGTCTTGAGCAGGAGGTTGTTGTAATTTTCCGCTTGGAGACGGCGTACGATGGCGGATCCGACCAGACCCTTGTGCCCAGCGACAAAGATACGGGATTCGTGCTGCATCACCCTACTCGTTGTGGTCGTATGCGGAATAACCGTGGCGCTTCACCAACTCGTCGCGCTCGGCGCTCTTGAGGTCTTCAGCGACCATTTCCGTCACCAATTCCCGGAAGCTGATTCGCGGCTTCCAGCCCAGTTTGCGCCTTGCTTTGGCGGCATCGCCCAACAGGGTTTCAACTTCTGCGGGCCGAAAATAGCGCGGGTCGACTCTGACGATAACCTGGCCTTTTTTGAGGGAGGAACTTTGGGAGGAAATGACTGTTGCTGTTTCGCCCAGTCCTTTGCCTGTCCAGCGCAGTTTGACGCCCAATTCCACCGCGGCTGCATTGACGAACTCCCTCACGCTGTATTGCTGGCCAGTGGCGATGACGAAATCTTCAGGCTTGGATTGCTGCAACATCAGCCACTGCGCTTCGACAAAATCCCGAGCATGTCCCCAGTCGCGCTTTGAGTCGAGATTGCCGAGATAGAGGCAACTCTGCAACCCCAGTTTGATGCGCGCTAGCGCGCGAGTGATCTTGCGGGTAACGAAGGTTTCACCGCGCACCGGTGACTCGTGGTTGAACAGTATGCCGTTGCAGGCATACATGCCATAGGCCTCCCGGTAGTTAACGGTGATCCAATAGGCGTAGAGCTTGGCCACCGCATATGGCGAGCGCGGATAGAAGGGGGTGGTTTCCTTCTGCGGAGTTTCCTGCACCAGCCCGTAGAGTTCGGAGGTAGAGGCTTGGTAAAAGCGGGTCTTTTGCCCCAGGCCGAGAATTCGAATGGCTTCGAGCACACGCAGTGCGCCCAGCGCATCGGAATTCGCAGTGTACTCGGGCTCTTCAAAGGATACGGCGACATGGCTTTGTGCCGCCAGATTGTAGATTTCATCTGGCTGTACCAGTTGTATCACCCTCATTAGCGCGGAGGAATCGGTCATGTCTCCATAGTGAAGAATGAGGCGGCGACCTTTTTCGTGAGGATCCTGATACAAATGATCAATTCGGTCAGTGTTGAACAGGGAGGTGCGTCGCTTGATGCCGTGCACCTCATAACCCTTGTCCAGAAGGAACTCAGCAAGGTAGGAACCATCCTGGC
Source organism: uncultured beta proteobacterium (assembly GCA_903928055.1). Classification (GTDB taxonomy): domain Bacteria; phylum Pseudomonadota; class Gammaproteobacteria; order Burkholderiales; family SG8-39; genus CAIYPG01. The sequence continues at coordinate 91,057 of CAIYPG010000068.1, forward strand.
CGGTAATGCCGGTAACCAGGGCTTTCTTGAGAGGTTTTTTGAGTTTGGCCATAGTGCTCTGATTATACTTGTGAAACTATGTGGGTCGGGGTGTTGAGGCAAGTAGCTGTGCGATGACGCCACGTGCAGCCTGTTCCCAATCCGGCAGTTGCAATCCGAATTGCGCCGAGACCTTGTTGCAATCCAACCGCGAATTCAGTGGCCGCCTTGCCGCCGTGCGATATTCGCTGGTGGGAATTGGCTCGACTCCCGGGTAGGGGGGGCCAGCAAGGTCCACAATTAACTTGGCGAAGCCATGCCAGGATGTGTGACCCGAAGCGGTGAGGTGAAACAGGCCGGATTGTCTTGGCTGCCATTGCCGCAGGATGTGCGTTGTCGCTTCTGCCAGCGTTTGGGTCGAAGTTGGCGCACCAATCTGGTCGTTGACGATCTTCAGAAGGGGTTTTTCGCGCGCAAGACGCAGTATGGTGAGCAGAAAGTTCTTTCCGCGCGGACCGTAGACCCAACTGGTTCGCAGAATCAGGTGATCGCAGCCGGATGCCTGGATCGCCTGCTCTCCTTCCCATTTTGTGCGTCCATACACGCTCAGCGGGTTGGGTGTGTCGTCTTCCGTGTAAGGCCCGGTCTTGGTGCCGTCGAACACGTAGTCGGTCGAGTAATGGACCAGCAGAGCGCCGGACCGCTTTGCCTCATCGGCGAGAATTCCGGGCGCAGTTGCGTTGACCATGGTGGCTGCTACAGGTTCGGATTCGGCAAGATCCACGGCGGTGTATGCCGCGGCATTGAGAATGACATCCGGTTTGAGTTCACGGATGGCTGGCGCAATGGTTTCCGGTCTGGAGAGGTCAAGCGTACGACGGTCGGTCGCCGCAATCTCCCCCAGAGGGGTCAGCGTACGCACCAGCTCGAAGCCGAGCTGGCCATTGCTTCCGGTCACAAGGAATTTCAAGTGAATAGTTCCGCGTCACATAGGCGCACAGCCCCAACATCCTTGGCCGACAAAACAGGAGGACCGGAGAGCGGCCAAACGATTCCGATGTCGGGATCGTTCCAGAAGATGGAGCGCTCGTATTCCGGCGCATAAAAGTCAGTGGTCTTGTATAGAACCTCCGCGAACTCGGAGATTACGCAGAAACCGTGGGCGAAGCCTGTGGGAACCCACAACGAAGCATTTGATTCCGCCGACAGGTTTACGCCGGTCCATCGGCCAAATTGCGGCGAGCTGCGACGGATGTCGACAACGACATCGAATATCTCGCCAGCGAGGACGCGTACCAGCTTTCCCTGTGGCTGCTGAATCTGATAGTGCAGGCCGCGCAGGACATTCCGCGCTGAGCGCGAGTGGTTGTCTTGCACAAAACGCGCCGTGATGCCGGCGGCTGCAAAAGACTGCTCATTCCAGCTTTCAAAAAAGAAACCACGGGTATCGCCGAACACTTTCGGCTCAACCAGCAATACCTCCGGAAGTACAGTGGGAGTAACCTTCACAGATTAGGCCCCGGTTCATTCAGGATGCCGAGCAGGTAGCTGCCATAGCCACTGTTCTTGAGCGGCATCGCCAGGGCTTCGAGATCTGCTGAACTGATCCAGCCCTCGCGCCATGCGATTTCCTCGGGGCAGCAGATTTTGAGTCCCTGCCGCCGTTCGATGGTTTCAATAAATTGCCCGGCCTCAAGCAGGGTTTCGTGCGTGCCGGTGTCCAGCCAGGCGAGTCCCCGGCCCATGGTCACAACTTCCAGCGTTCCACGCTCAAGATAGGCGCGATTGACGTCAGTGATTTCTAATTCCCCCCGTGCGGAAGGTCGCAACGACTTGGCGATGGCGATCACATCGTTGTCGTAGAAATACAAACCGGTGACGGCAAAACGCGATTTGGGCCTGGACGGCTTTTCCTCCAGGCTCACGGCACGGCCGCTTCGATCAAATTCGACCACCCCATAACGCTGCGGATCATTGACCGGATAGGCGAACACCGTGGCACCGCTGGTTTTTGCCGCCGCTTTTTTGAGGTCGCGGGCAAAATCCTGACCATAGAAAATATTGTCGCCCAGCACGAGAGCGCAAGGATCCCTGCCGATAAAGGACTGGCCGATGATGAAGGCTTGAGCCAGTCCATCGGGTGAGGGTTGCACCGCATAGTTGAGTGAAAGGCCCCAGCGCTTTCCGTCTCCAAGCAATTGCTCGAAACGCGGAGTGTCCTGTGGAGTGGAGATGATCAGGATGTCCCGGACGCCCGCCAGCATGAGTGTTGACAGAGGGTAATACACCATCGGTTTGTCGTAGATAGGCAGCAGCTGCTTGGACACGACTTGTGTAACCGGATACAGCCGCGTGCCCGAACCGCCGGCGAGAATGATGCCCTTCAAGGGGATTCCTTCCGAAGTTTCCTCATTGGTCGCGTGAGCCGTAGTTGAGTGCCACCCATTGCTGGTAGCTGCCGGATTCGATGCCTGCGATCCACGCCGGGTTGTCCAAGTACCATTTTACCGTCCGTTCCATGCCGCTCTCGAAGGTCTCGGATGGCTTCCAGCCGAGTTCGGATGAAACCTTCGCGGCGTCGATCGCGTAGCGCCGGTCGTGGCCGGGCCTGTCTTTCACGTAGGTGATGAGGTCTGCATGCCTGCCGGATGGGCGCGGTTGCAGCCAGTCGAGGATGGCGCACAGCGTATTGACCACGTCGATGTTGGCGCGCTCGCTGGCACCGCCGATGTTGTAGACCTCACCAAGGCGGCCACGCAACAGCACCTCGCGAATGGCCGAGCAATGGTCGCCAACATACAGCCAGTCACGCACATTTCTGCCGTCACCATAGACTGGTAGCGGCTTGTTGCGGGTTGCGTTCAGGATGATCAGCGGGATGAGTTTTTCCGGGAATTGATAGGGCCCGTAGTTATTGGAGCAGTTCGTGGTCAGCGTAGGCAAGCCATAGGTATGGTGATAGGCACGTACCAGATGATCTGACGCGGCTTTCGACGCCGAATACGGGCTGTTCGGAGCATATGCCGTGGTCTCGCTGAACGGTGCATCGGTCATGCCGAGCGATCCGTACACCTCATCAGTGGAGACGTGCAGGAAACGAAAGCCGGATTTTTCATTGTCGGGAAGAGTCTGCCACCAGGCCCGCGTTTCCTCCAGCAGGTTGAACGTGCCGACGACATTGGTCTGTATGAACTCGGCAGGACCATGTATTGAACGATCGACGTGGCTCTCGGCGGCAAAATGTACGATCGCGCGCGGTCGGTGGCGTGCAAGCAGATTTTTTACAAGAGTTGTATCTCCGATGTCGCCATGGACAAAGATGTGCCGACCATCATCCTTAAGTGTCGCAAAGTTGCCCGGATTGCCGGCATAGGTCAGCTTGTCGAGATTGACCACCGGCTCACGCGAGCCTGCCAGCCAGTCAAGCACGAAGTTCGAACCGATGAATCCGGCGCCGCCGGTGACAAGTATCGTCATGATTTGGAATTTCTTTGGAGAGATATCAGTTTTGCATGCTTGTTGAAGCTGTTCATGCAGCCGATGCAGACATGCATGAAGCCTGGCAGACCGTCCAGAAAACCCAGCCTGAATACAAAGAACTTCAAAAACCTGGCCAGCGGCGAGATCAGCAGGTGCCATGCATTGGCCCGTCGGCCCAATGCAAACAGTTGTTCCGCCTGAAGGCTCGTATAGCGGTTTTGCTTGTCGAGATATAGTTCCAGTGTCTCGGCAGAGTCGTGCAACAGGTCGCCGGCGAGCCTTGCCGGATTTTCCGAGGTCAGTACTTTTTCATGAACCAGATCATCGCTCCAGCGCGCTGACCGGCGGTCGAACAGGCGCCTGCTCCAGTCAGGGTAGCCCTCGCCATGCTTCAGCCAGCGACCCAGAAACCGGTTGCATCGGGCCATTTCATAGATTCGTGCCCGGGGATCGCGCATCTCCCCCTTGATACTGGCGCGCAGTTCCGGGCTGACTCGCTCATCTGCATCCAGACACAGCACCCAGTCGTGGCGTGCCTGTTGTACCGCAAAGTGTTTCTGCGGGCCATAGCCCAGCCAAGTCTGCTCGATGATTCGCGCGCCATGTGATTGCGCCAGCGCGATGGTGCCGTCAGCGGACCCGGAATCGACGACCAGTACTTCATCGCAAAAAGCGATGCTCTCCAGGCAACCCGCAAGCTGTCGGGCGGCATTGTGGGTGATGATGACGGCGGAAAGCGGCAAGATAGGGAGTGAAAAATCGTATAATCAATATGTTGCGAGCACATTTTAACTCGAATCCCGTCTCGCGCCGCCTATTTCCAAACCCTTCTGCCCACTGCTCATCATGTTGCGAATCCTGCTCGTGAAGACTTCCTCTCTGGGTGACGTGGTGCACAATTTTCCGGTGGTCAGCGACATACGCCGCCATTTTCCGGATGCCGCCATCGACTGGGTGGTCGAAGAAGCCTATGTGGCACTGGTCAGGTTGCATCCTGCGGTACGGCACGTCATTCCAGTAGCCATGCGGCGCTGGCGAAGGCATCTGCTGGCTGTGAACACCTGGAAGGATGTTGCCGGGTTCAGGCGCTTGTCCAGGGCCGAACAGTACGACCTGATCATTGATACGCAGGGCCTGGTCAAGAGTGCCTTGATTGCCCATGCAGCACATGGGCGCCGACATGGATTTGACGCCGCATCGGCGCGCGAACCGATTGCTGCGCGTTTCTATGACGTAACGCATCACGTGCCAAAGAACCTGCATGCAGTGCTGCGCAACCGGCAACTCGTCTCTGCCGTATTGGGCTATCGCCTTGACGGTGAAACGGACTATGGCTTGGCCCATGCTGTACGGAGTCAATCAGGCAGAAGGTATTGCGTGGTTTTGCATGGCACCAGTCGTGCCGACAAATTGTGGCCCGAGGACGCCTGGATTGAGCTTGCCCAGGCACTGGAGGCACGGGGATTTGACTGCGTGCTTCCCTGGGGCGACGACAGCGAGCGTGCACGCAGCGAACGTATTGCAGCGCAATTGAAATCCCCTCGGGTACCCGAGCGTCTGACGCTGGATGCCATGGCAGCATTGCTGTCAAGCAGCGCTGCCGTTGTGGGAGTGGATACCGGGCTGACTCATCTTGCCGCGGCACTCGGTGTGCCCGTGGTTGCGATTTATGCTGCGACCACGCCGGCGCTCACCGGTGTGTTTGGTGCGCCCCGGAGCCGTAATCTGGGTGATGCCGGATCGGCACCTTCCAATGCCGAGGTTATGGATGCGCTTTCTGAATTGCAGGTGATTTGATGTGGCGCGCGGGGTACCAGCTGCTGCTGTGGCTTGCATTCCCCGTGATTGTGGCCAGGCTGTGTTGGCGCGGACGTCGCGAACCCGGTTACCGGCAGGATATTCCTGGCCGATTTGGGTGGTATCGCAGTGCGGTCGCTAAAAAACCGATCATTTGGCTGCACGGTGTCTCGCTGGGTGAGACTCGCGCTGCAGAGCCGCTGGTGCGCGTGCTTCAGAAACGTTATCCCGGGCACGATCTTCTGCTGACCCAGATGACGGCAACGGGACGTGAAGCGGCCGTACAGTTATATGGGGACGAGCCCGGCATAGTGTTGGCCTGGCTTCCATACGACTATCCTTCCGCAATGCACCGCTTCCTGCGGCACTTCAAGCCGCGCCTCGGCATCATTCTGGAGACCGAGATCTGGCCCCATCTGTTGCATGAATGCCGGCGGCAAGGTGTGCCGGTATTGCTGGCCAACGCCAGATTGTCGGACCGGTCTTCCCGCCGCTATCAGAGGTTTGCGCCGCTGCTAAGGGAGTCGCTTTCCTGCTTTTCAGCCATTGGTGCGCAGACCGCGGAAGATGCCGGGCGGCTTGAGGCGCTGGGGGCGCCTGCTGATCGCATCGAACTTACCGGCAGTTTGAAATTCGATGTCGAAGCGCCAGAAAGCGCGCAAATACTGGGGCAGAAATTGCGCGAGCGCTTCGGGTGTCGCCGTGTTCTGCTGGCGGCGAGCCTGCGCGAAGGCGAGGAGGAACTGCTGCTTGACGCCCTGCAATCCGCTGGCGGACTGCCGGACAATTCGCTGACAGTGATTGTGCCGCGGCATCCCCAGCGCTTCGATGAGGTTGCCGGTTTGTTCGAACAGCGCGGCCTGGCTTTTATCCGGCGCAGTAGCGAAGCAGCGATACCGGACGACTGCAGGTTCGTATTGGGCGACAGTCTTGGTGAACTGGCGGCTTACTATGCCGCCTGCGACTGTGCTTTTGTCGGAGGAAGCCTGCTGCCATATGGAGGTCAGAATCTGATCGAGGCTTGTGCTGCCGGGGTGCCGGTTCTGCTTGGGCCGCACACCTGGAATTTTGCGCAGGCCGCCGACGATGCCATTGCTGCGGGTGCAGCACTCAGGGTACCGGATGCTGCAACTTTGGTGAATGAAGCCGGTTACCTGCTACGGAACAACGAAGCGTGCCGCAGGATGGGTGCTGCAGGACTCGCATTTTGCCGTCGCCAGCGTGGTGCCGTGGCGAAAACGCTCGCTTTGTGCGAGCGCTTGCTGCCGGACTGAAGGTTAGCCCCCGCCCAAGAGGCTGTTGACCTGTTCAAGGTCCGCTTCAGTGAGGTTGCCGGCTGCGGCCTTGAGCTTGAGGCCGTTCATGATGGTGTCGTAGCGCGCCCGCGACATGTCACGCCGTGTGGAGAACACCTGCTGCTGGGCATTCAGCACATCAATGTTGATTCGCACACCGACTTCGTAGCCAAGCTTGTTGGAGGCCAGAGCCGTCTCCGAGGAGAGTACTGCCTGCTCCAGGGCTCGGACCTGGGCCATGCCATTCGTAACGCCAAGGAAGGACTGGCGTGCCGCCAGTGCTGACTGCCGGCGGCTGTTCTCCAGGTCCGAGCGCGCCTTTTCCTGCAGTGCCAGCGTTTCCCGGACCCGCGAACTGGTAGCCCCGCCCGCGAAGATGGGCAGGCTCAGTTGCAGTCCGATCGTGGCCGAGCGGATGTCACTGCCTGTTGCCGTGTTGGCATTGGTGGTTCCCGTCACCGAAGCGGTGCCCATTGTTCCCACCAGGTCCAGCGTCGGGTAGTGACCGGCACGGCTGCGCTCAACTTCGCGGCTGGCAATCTCCAGTGCCGACTCCTGCACCTTGACGGTGAAGTTTTCCTTCTGGGCGGTTTCCACCCAGGTTTCCATTACTGCCGGCTGGGGCGGCACCAGTTGCAGGTTAGTGCGCAGCTTGGCAAGCCCGTCGGGGACACTGCCGATCAACTGCTGGAGTACCCGCTGTTTGATTTCCAGGTCGTTCTGCGCAGCAATCTCCTGGGAAGTGGACAAGTCAAAGCGGGCTTGCGCATCGTGGGTATCGGTGATCGTGGCCGTGCCCACTTCGAAGTTTCGCTTGGCCTGCGCCAGTTGCTCGGCGATGGCTGCCTTTTGAGCGACGATGAAGGCCAGGCTATCCTGGGATGCAAGCACATCAAAGTAGGCCTGGGCCGTCCGGACGATCAGGTCCTGGCCGGCCTGGCCGAACTGGGCCTCGGCCTGGGCGACCTGGAATTCCGCCTGCTGATACTGGGCCCAGTTTTGCATCCGGAACAGCGGCTGGTTCAGCGTGACGGTCCATGTGTTGCTGGTGAACTGACGTGGCAGCAACACTGCATTGGGCACCCCGGCGCGAACATCCCCGTCCGTGTAGGTCGAGTTTCCGGCAAGATTCACCGTGGGCAGGATCAGCGCGCGGCCCTGCGGCAGGCGTTCCCGCCCCGCTTCCACCGTCGCGCGCGCTCCTGCATAGACGGCATCATTTGCCTTTGCATCACGGTATATCTGCAGCAGGTCAGCCGCGACAGCCGGGGGGGCGGTGAACATCGCGCAGGCGGCAAGTGCGGCTGCACATCCAGTCATGGAAAATCGAGTCGTCAATGCGTGCATGGATTCCTGATACCTAGTAAAGGGGCATCTTGGGGTTGATGGTTCTTGCCCAGGCGTCAACACCGCCGGCGAGATTGTGCAATTGCTGAAATCCGTTGTGCTCCAGAAAATGTGCAACCTGAAAACTGCGCGCGCCATGATGGCAGATCACAACCGTCTGTGCATCCGGATCCAGTTCCGACAGGCGCGCAGGTATCGAGTTCATGGGCGCCGGCACTGATCCGTCGATATGACAGAGTTCGAATTCCCAGGGTTCCCGCACGTCCAGCAGCAGCGGCCGGGCGCGGCCGGGGTCTGACAGCCATTCGGACAGTTCAAGAGGACTGAGCTGATTCATGGTGCCCGGACAAAACTAAACGGGTCAGAATTCGAAACGTTTTGGCTGCAGGGCGTTCAGCAGCGGCGGGAAACAGGTTTCAAACAAGTCGATCGACGCATAGGATCCGGCTGCAGAGCAGGTGATCAGTCGCGCGGTCATGACCGGTGCATCTCCGACGATGGCGAACAACCGTCCGCCCGGCTTGAGCTGGTTCATGAACGCCTGCGGCAGTACCGGCGTTGATCCGGTGAGGACGATGACATCATAGGGCCCGTGTTTTTCCCAGCCCTGTGCGCCATCACCCAGCTCGAGCGTGGCATTGTCGACGCCGTGGTCTTTCAGCGATTGCTCGGCCAGCGCTTTCAATGCCGGACTGATCTCGACGGAAAAAACCTGCTGCGCACGCTGGGCGAGCAATGCAGTGAGGTAACCGGTGCCAGTGCCGATTTCCAAGATGCGATCAGATTTCCTCACCGACAATTCCTGGACGACCCTGGCTTCCATTTTGGGTTGCCACATCCGCTGGCCCTCGCCGATCGGAATCTCCAGATCGGAAAATGCCAGGTCACGGCACGCGGCCGGGACAAACTCCTCGCGGCGGATGACGTAAAGAAGATCGAGGACATCCTGGTCCAGCACTTCCCAGGTACGAATCTGCTGCTCGACCATGTTGAAACGCGCTTGTTCCAGGTTCATTGCGGTGGCTGCCGGTAAAGGTTATTGAGGTCAGCATTTTAGCATCGGCCGCGGGCAAGGCGGCGCGATGATTCTCCATCCGCGCGGCGACTTCCGCAAGGATGCTTGCATGCACCTGTCGCTTGGGGTAGCTTGTAGCAACGCAGGGGTCCTGGCGGGGGCATGATTGATGCACGCCGGGTGAGAAAAACCCTTGGAACCTGATGCGGATAATGCCGCCGAAGGGAAGCGTTGCAGGCTCTGCCGCCGCATTTCCTTTGTGCCATTGTCATTCGGTCATTTGGCCACGAAGGAGAGAATCATGGCAGCCAATCCCCAATTTAGCGCAGCAACGGCACACGTTGACCAGGCTGCCGTCCAGCCACTGCCGAATTCCCGGAAGATTTATGTCGAGGGATCGCGCCCGGATATCCGCGTGCCAATGCGCGAAGTGACGCAGTCCGATACGCCGGCATCCTTTGGCGCAGAGAAGAATCCGCCGATTTTCGTGTATGACTGTTCGGGCCCCTATACCGATCCCGACGCGAAAATCGACATTCGCCAGGGATTGCCGGCATTGCGCGCCGGCTGGATTGCCGAGCGTGGTGACAGTGAGGCTCTGGCCGGACCTTCGTCCGCCTATGGCGTTGAGCGCCTGGCCGATGCGCGCCTTGCAGCGATGCGGTTCGGGCTGAAACGCCAGCCCCGGCGTGCGTTGCCCGGTCGCAACGTTTCGCAGATGCACTACGCTCGCAAAGGCATCATCACGCCGGAGATGGAATACATCGCAATCCGCGAGAACCAGCGCCGCAATGAGTACCTCGCATCGCTCAAGGCATCGGGTCCGCAGGGCGAAAAGCTCGCGACATTGATGATGCGCCAGCACCGCGGCGAGTCCTTTGGTGCGGCCATTCCTGCCGAAATCACGCCGGAATTCGTGCGCAGCGAAGTCGCACGTGGCCGCGCCATTATTCCGGCGAACATCAACCATCCGGAATCGGAGCCGATGATCCTCGGCCGCAATTTCCTGGTCAAGATCAACGCCAACATCGGCAATTCGGCGCTGGGTTCCGGCATTTCCGAGGAAGTGGAGAAAATGACCTGGTCGATCCGCTGGGGCGGCGACACCGTCATGGATCTGTCCACGGGCAAGAACATCCACGAGACGCGCGAATGGATCGTGCGCAATTCACCGGTGCCCATCGGGACGGTGCCGATCTATCAGGCGTTGGAAAAGGTCGATGGCAAGGCCGAGGACCTGACCTGGGAGATATTCCGCGATACGCTGATCGAGCAGGCCGAACAGGGGGTTGACTACTTCACGATCCATGCCGGGGTGCTGCTGCGCTATGTGCCGATGACGGCCGGTCGCATGACCGGCATCGTCTCGCGCGGTGGTTCCATCATGGCCAAGTGGTGCCTGGCTCACCACGAAGAGAATTTCCTGTACACGCGTTTCGAGGACATTTGCGAGATCATGAAGGCCTATGACGTTTCATTCTCGCTGGGCGATGGCCTGCGGCCGGGCTCGATCTGGGATGCCAATGATGAGGCGCAGCTTGGCGAACTGAAGACGCTGGGCGAGCTGACCCAGGTGGCCTGGAAGCACGATGTGCAGGTCATGATCGAAGGCCCGGGCCACGTGCCGATGCAGCTCATCAAGGAGAACATGGACCTGCAACTGGAGCAGTGCTATGAGGCGCCGTTCTACACGCTGGGGCCGCTGACCACCGACATCGCGCCGGGATACGACCACATCACCAGCGCCATCGGCGCGGCCCAGATCGGCTGGTATGGCACGGCGATGCTGTGCTATGTCACCCCGAAAGAGCACCTCGGACTGCCCGACAAGAAGGACGTGAAGGACGGCATCATTGCCTACAAGATTGCCGCCCATGCCGCCGATCTTGCCAAGGGACATCCGGGAGCTCAGATCCGCGACAACGCACTGTCCAAGGCACGCTTCGAATTCCGCTGGGAAGACCAGTTCAACCTTGGACTTGATCCGGATACCGCCAAGGACTTCCACGATGAAACGCTGCCGCAGCATGGCGCCAAGATCGCGCATTTCTGTTCCATGTGCGGACCGCATTTCTGTTCCATGAAGATCACCCAGGACGTGCGCGACTATGCCGCCCAGCAGGGTGTTTCCACCCAGGATGCGCTGAAAAAGGGCATGCAGCAGAAGTCCATCGAGTTCGTGAAACAGGGCGCGGAGATATATCGCAAGGCTTGAGCGCGTTTCCGGGTTGCGGAAGATGACCTTGTATCCAAGGTCGTGGTGGGCTTGGAATATTTAATGCTTTGTCTCCTGCAGGTTTTCCTTAGGAGCAAGCCATGTTGGACACCCCGACCGCAACCAAGTCCGCTGTTACCCAAACTGCGACCAAGTTCTCCCACGTCAAGCCAGGCGACACGCATTGGCGCTCAGACGGGCTGCGCGATTTCTTTCTTTATCGCGATCTCGGCGTTGCCGATGCCACAAACGGCAAGGTCATCGCCCAACTGGTGAAGGCCAATCACGCACCTGAAAAGGGCACGGGCTGGCACCGTCATGTGGCAGATTTCCATATTGTCATCATGACCAAGGGCTGGGCGCGCTTCATGTACGAGGACAAGGAGACCCTGGTTTCCGCCGGCGATGTTGTCCACCAGCGTCCGGGTATTACGCACTATCTGTTCGATTACTCCCCGGACATGGAGTATCTGGAAATCACCAGCCCGGCCGACTTCGGAACAGTTGAAATGCCCGGGCCCTGCGAGATTCCCGGGCCAACTCCGTGGAAGTAAGCGAACGCTTCTGAGTCGGAGGCGATGCAGAAGGGTCGGAGGCGAATCAGAATTCGAAATCGAATTCGTCGATTTCTTCCGGCTCAAGTTTCGCTGCCGCCACCCACGCCATCAGGTCTGGCCAGGCTGCGATGCGCTGGCAGTATTCCGTGCATACCCGATCCAGCTTGACGTCATAGGTCGTGAAGCGGGTGGTGACTGGTGCATACATCGCATCGGCAGCGCAGGGCTTCTCCCCGAACAGATAGGGGCCGCCATAGGTCGTCAGGCACTCGCGCCAGATCTCAGTAATGCGATCGATGTCGCCTTGGGCGCGCGCCCAGATCTTGTGTCCGGGAAAGCGGTTCTTGAGGTTCATGGGCAGCGACGAGCGCATGGCGCTGAAGCCCGAATGCATTTCCCCGCAGATCGCGCGGCAATGTGCCCGCGCCGCCCGGTCGGCCGGCCACAGACCCGCCTTTGGTTTGATTTCATTGAGATATTCGGCGATGGCCAGGGTATCCCAGACTTTGACGTTGTCGTGTGTCAGGCAGGGCACCAGGATGGAGGAGGACAGCAAAAGCAATTCCGCCCGTGCTGATGCGTCATCCGGCGGGACGACCTTTTCCTCGAAATCCAGCTTGGCCAGTTTTGCCAGCAGATATCCGCGTAACGACCACGACGAATAATTCCTGCTGCTGATGGTCAGTGTTGCCTTGCCCATGGTTTGCGCCTCCTGTTGGGGCATCTGTGTGCAAGGGCTGTGCCATCCCTGTTTTTTCCTGCGGGCCCGAACTGGCCCGCAAGTTGCGTGAGAATTATTACGGATGGTTTTCCCGAGATTCAGTGGCGCGGAGCATGCAGACCTATTTTCCGATGTGGTATCAGGCCTACGACGCGCAAACCGACGCCATGGCGCCGTTGCACATGTTTGCACAAGCTGCCGCAACCCTGCTCGGGCCGGCCGCCAGCAGTCCGCTGGGCAACCCGTTCATTCGCAAGATGGCCGCGGCCTATGAGGTCTTTTCCGCGACCAAGGTGACGCATACCCGCCCGCCGTTTCGCATCGGCAGCGTGCGGGTTGGTGTGCGCGATGTGCCGGTAAGCGAGGAAGTCGCCTGCACCATGCCGTTTGGCACCCTGCTGCATTTCAAGAAGGACATGGCGGCAGAACAGCCGCCGGTGCTGATCGTCGCGCCGATGTCGGGGCATTTCGCAACCCTGCTGCGCGAAACCGTGCGCACCATGCTGGCCGACCACGATGTGTTCATCACGGACTGGCACAACGCGCGTGACATTCCGCTGGATGCCGGGGCATTTGGCATGGATGGCTATGTCGAGCATCTGATCGGTTTCCTCGGTGCCATGGGGCCGGGTGCCCACATGGTTGCCATCTGCCAGCCCTGTGTGGCCGCATTGGCGGCAACGGCCATCATGGCCGAGGACGATCATCCGGCCTGCCCGCGCAGCCTGACCCTGATGGCCGGGCCGATCGACACGCGCGTCAACCCCACCGAGGTCAACCGTCTCGCCACCAGCAAACCCATCGAGTGGTTCGAACAGAACCTGATCTGCAGCGTGCCTTCGCGTTATCCGGGCGCGCAGCGCAGGGTCTACCCGGGTTTCCTGCAGCTTACGGCTTTCGTGAGCATGAATCTTGAGCGGCACGTCAAATCCTTTGCCGACATGTATGAGCACCTCGCGACCGGCGAGACCGAGAAGGCGCGCATGGCCAAGGCCTTCTACGACGAGTACTTCGCGGTTCTCGATCTGCCGGCAGAGTTCTATCTTGAGACGGTACGCGGCGTGTTCCAGGACCATGACCTGCCGCTGGGGCGGCTCAAGTTTGGCGACCGCATCGTTGATCCGGGCAAGATCCGGCGCACTGCACTCCTGACGGTCGAGGGCGAGCGCGACGACATCTGCGCCATCGGGCAGACCGTCGCCGCGCAGGAAATGTGCAGCGGTATCCGGCCCTACCTGAAAAGCCACTATGTGCAGATGGGCGTCGGCCATTACGGTGTGTTCAGCGGCCGCAAGTGGAACAGCGGCGTCTATCCCATGGTGAGGGAAATGATCCACGTCAGCGCCTGATTCAACGCACAATCAACGCACAATGGGCCGGCTGACCAACGGGGCGGGTAGAATGCCGGCCAAATGGATTACGCACTATTGCTCAAGGCTCTGGTTCTGGGTGTCGTCGAGGGCCTGACCGAGTTCCTCCCCGTCTCCTCCACCGGCCATCTCATCCTGGCCGGCTCCCTGCTCGATTTCAACGATGACAAGGGCAAGGTTTTCGAATTGGTGATCCAGACAGGCGCCATGCTGGCCATTGTCTGGGAATACCGCGTGCGTTTCCGGGATGTTCTGGCCGGTCTGGGTTCAAGGCCCGTAGCGCGGCGTTTTGCCTTGAACCTGATCGTTGCTTTCATGCCAGCCGCGGTACTGGGGCTGTTGTTTGGCAAGATCATCAAGTCGCATCTGTTCTCCCCGGTGCCGGTTGCGCTGGCTTTCATCGTTGGCGGCGTGATCATTCTCTGGGTCGAGCGGCCGGGCCGTTCAGGGCGGCCGCCCCGCGTCGAGCGTGTTGATGACATGGATTGGCGCGACGCGCTGAAGGTCGGATGCGCGCAGGCGCTGGCGCTGATCCCGGGTACCTCACGCTCCGGAGCCACGATCATCGGCGGCATGCTGTTCGGGTTGTCGCGGCGCGCGGCGACGGAGTTTTCATTCTTCCTGGCGGTGCCGACCCTGATTGCCGCCGGTTTGTACGACCTCTACAAGAATCGGGCGCTGCTCTCCGTCAGCGATCTTCCCTTGTTCGGTGTTGGATCCGTGGCGGCCTTCGTGTCTGCGTTCCTGTGCGTGCGCTGGCTGCTGCGCTACATCACCACGCATGATTTCAAGCTGTTTGCCTGGTACCGGATTGTGTTCGGTGCGGTGGTGCTATTGACCGCGTGGAGCGGTCTGGTGAACTGGTCTGCGGCCTGAGCAGCTGATCATATTTGATCTGTAAATTTGCTTTGATAAACGGATATTTATTGAAAAAGATAATATTAATTTTCGATTAGAAAGCCGCTGCCACGCCATCCGATCGTGGATCGGCGCCGCCTTCCAACACGCCATTGGGGTGGCGCAGGATCGCTCCGGCGTGACCGACGGTGTTATCCCAGGCCTGCAGTATTTCCACCTCATGCCCCATGCTTCCCAGTTTTTCCGCGACGGACAACGGAAAGCGCGACTCCAGTTTCAACGTATCGCTGGTCTGACCCCAGGTGCGGCCGAGCAACCAGCGCGGCGCGCTGACCGCTTCCTGCGCAGTCATGCCGTGGCCGACAATGCGCGTGAACACAGCGTTCTGTGCCTGCGGCTGGCCATCGCCGCCCATCGAGCCGTACACGATGACACGACCATCCTTGAGCCTCGCCATGGCCGGGTTGAGGGTGTGGAAGGGCTTCTTCCCCGGTGCGATGACATTGATGCGTGCCGGGTCCAGCGAGAATGCACAGCCGCGGTTCTGCCAGTTGATGCCGGTGTTGCCCAGCACGATGCCGCAACCGAATTCATGATAGGTGCTCTGGATGATGGATACCGCGCGGCCGGCGCCATCGACCACGCCCATCCATACCGTGTCGCCGCCGCCGCGCCCCGCGCCCCAGGGCGCGGCGCGGCGCGGATCGATGCTCGCGGCGAGTTCGCGCAGCTTCTGTGGCCGCAGAAACTCGCGCGGATCGACTTTCATCCATGCGGGATCGGTGATCTGCAGGTCGCGGATGCGGAAGGCCTGCTTGATTGCCTCGGCTGCAAAGTGCACGTATTCCGCGGAGGTCGGTGCATATTGCTGCACACGCAACTGGTCCAGTATGCCGAGCATGACGAGGGACATGAGGCCTTGTGTCGGCGGGGGGGTGTTGAACACGGTGCCGGCGGAATGGGCCAGCGACAGGGGATCACGCAGCACGCTGCGATGGCGCTCAAGGTCGGCCAGTGTCAGCGGGCTGCCGGCGCGCTGCAGTTCGCGGGCAATGACGCGCGCCAGCTCGCCCCGATAGAAATCCTCGGTGCCGGTGCGTGCGATGCGCCGCAACGTGGCGGCAAGGCGCTTGTGCACGAACAGGCTGCCGGTTTCCGGCGCTGCACCGCCGGTGAGAAAGGTATTGGCGAATCCGGGTTGGTCCCGCAGTGCCATGCGCTTGTCGGCAGTGGCCAGCGATTGTCCGCGGGTGACCGGGAAGCCGCGCTCGGCGTAATGGATGGCGTCTTCCAGCAGGCGTTTCAACGGCAGGCGCCCGCCGATGCTGCGCGACAGCTTGAAGGCCGTACCCCAGCCTGCAATTGTACCGGCCACCGTATTTGCTGCGGGGCCGCCCGCAAATGGAATGCCGTCAGTGATCCCGCGTTCGTGGTACCAGCCGAGATTGGCTGCCGCCGCCGCAGCACCGCAGGCTTCGATTACGCCGGGTGCCTTGCCCGGAACATTCAGCAGCCAGAAGCTGTCTCCGCCGATCGAGTTCATGTGCGGATAGACCACCGCAATAGTGGCTGCTGCGGCAATGGCCCCTTCAATGGCGTTGCCACCCTCGCGCAATACAGCGAGGGCAGATTGAGAGGCGAGCGCATGCGGCGTAACCGCCATGCCGCGGGTGCCTCGAATTGAGTGAATCATGGGTTCTGTCGCGTCGAAGAGTGAGGCGCCATTCTACGGCGTGGCTGTTTCCCAACGCCGGATGAATGGCTTCAGCCGTTCAATCCGGCCGAATTAAACCGGCGCGGCGCTGCCGCGTCCGGCTTCCGGTAACGATACGAGGGGATGCTCCCCTCGTTCTCCCCTATATCAGGAGCAATGACGATCATTCTGTCATCGCCAAAATCAGTAGGTCTTGTAAGGAAGGAATTTTCCGCTCAACACCACTCTGACCCGGTCTCCCTTGGGGTCCGGCTCGCGCCTGATGTCCATGGAGAAATCAATGGCGCTCATGATGCCGTCGCCGAACTCCTCATGGATGAGCTCCTTGATGGTCGTGCCGTAGACGTTGACGATTTCATACCAGCGGTAGATCAGCGGATCGGTGGGGACTGCGCCGGGCAGCGAACCCTTGTACGGCACGACCTGCAGTAACTGCACGGCATCCTTGGGCAGGTCCAGCAGCTTGCCAACAATGTCGGCCTGCTTTTTGGTGAGTGTCATCTGGCCCAGGCAGGCGGCCGTCGTCCATTCCTTGCTCTGGCCGAGTTTCTTCGCGATCTCGGACCACTTGATGCTTTTCTTGATCCGGTTGAAAACGATCATCTCGGTGACATCATTGCGGGTCATGCGCGCTCCCTGTTCACGATTGGAATGAACGGGACAAACGCATCAAGCGTGCCATTGCAACGAAGCGGCAGGCGGTGAGTCTCGCTGCTGATGGCGATACCGGTATCGCCTCAGAGGAGCATCTAAAGGCGGTTTTAGAACGAAGCGTTTGGCGCTATCCCTGCATCCAGGGCAATCCGGCTGCCCGCCAACCGCCGACAGTGTTGCGCTGGCCCTTGTCGTTCTTGTCGCCCTCGAATCCCTGCAGGACATTGAAGCTTTGTGCATATCCCGCTGCGGCCGCTGCGGCAGCAGCATTGTGCGAGCGCCCGCCGGAGCGGCACAGGAACAACACCGGTGTTGCCGGATCGGGGACTTGTGCTCGCAAGTCTTCCACGAAATTTGCATTTGGCTGGCCGCCGGGCCAGGTGTTCCATTCGACCAGCGCGGCGCCGGGGACCTTGCCGACCCATTCCCATTCCGCGCGGGTGCGTACGTCGACCAGCTTTACAGCAGGGTTCTGCGTGATCAGGGCATGTGCCTCTGCCGGCAGCAGGCTTCCGGCATAGGGGAGGTTCTGGGCGCTGGCGCGCTCGCGTGCTTTTTTGAAGATATCGTTGACGGCATCCATGATTCAGCCCGATGTGCAGGAAGGGGAGCCACCAGTATAAATGGCTGGGCGCGGATAATGAATTATGAGTGCCGCACCAACATGGGGATTTTCAGATTAAAAATGACCTAATTTGGTGCGTAAGGGGAGGTTTTTCGGAGCCTGTGGCACAATCCTGCCCAACGCCGGTCGGGACATTGAGAGGATCTGCCTGTGCCAGCAAGGGGGCACCGGCTTAAGTGCCCAGATTGGCATTGATGGCATATTTTCTGCTCAATCCAATCGTTCAAAGAGATTTCAGCCTCAAATATCCGCTGTTTTCTTTCTTATCCACCAATTGCAATCGTTCTGAGGGAGTTTTTGATGGCACTGACAGCCAATGACGTACTGAAAATGGTCAAGGAAAAGGAAGTCAAGTTCGTCGACTTCCGTTTCACCGATACTCGCGGCAAGGAACAGCACGTCCAGGTGCCTGCCAAGCAGTTCACCATGGACAAGTTCGAGTCCGGCCACGCTTTCGACGGCTCCTCGATTGCCGGCTGGAAGGGCATCGAAGCCTCCGACATGCTGCTCATGCCGGATCCCGATTCCGCCCGTCTTGACCCGTTCACCGACGAAATCGTGCTGAACATCAGCTGCGACGTGCTCGAGCCGTCGGACATGAAGGGCTACGACCGCGACCCGCGTTCCCTGGCCAAGCGCGCCGAGGCTTACCTGAAATCATCCGGCATTGGCGATGTGGCCTACTTCGGTCCGGAACCCGAATTCTTCATTTTCGACGGCGTGACCTGGAACGTGGACATGTCCGGCTGCTTCGTGAAGATCAAGTCCGAAGAAGCCCCGTGGTCCAGCGGCATCGACTACGAAGGCGGCAACATGGGCCATCGTCCGATGGTCAAGGGTGGATACTTCCCGGTTGCTCCGGTGGATCAGTTGCAGGACATCCGCAATGCGATGTCCATCGCACTGGAATCCCAAGGCGTGGAAGTCGAGGTGTTCCACCACGAAGTGGCGGCCCCCGGCCAGTGCGAAATCGGCACGCTGTTCAACTCGCTGGTGAAGCGCGCTGACTGGACGCAGATCCTGAAATACACGGTATGGAATGTTGCGGCTGCCTATGGCAAGACGGCGACCTTCATGCCGAAACCGGTCGTGGGGGACAACGGCTCCGGCATGCATGTGCACCAGTCCGTGTGGAAAGACGGCAAGAACCTGTTTGCCGGCAATGGCTACTCCGGCCTGTCCGATATCGCGCTGTATTACATCG
This sequence comes from uncultured beta proteobacterium, assembly GCA_903928055.1. Taxonomy (GTDB): domain Bacteria; phylum Pseudomonadota; class Gammaproteobacteria; order Burkholderiales; family SG8-39; genus CAIYPG01. The sequence goes on from CAIYPG010000068.1 coordinate 109,888, forward strand.
GTGGCGTGATCAAGCATGCCAAGGCACTGAACGCCATCACCAATCCGGGTACGAACAGCTACAAGCGTCTGGTTCCGGGCTTCGAGGCCCCGATCAACCTGGCCTACTCTGCGCGCAATCGTTCTGCATCGATCCGCATCCCGTTCGTCAACAACCCGAAGGGGCGCCGTATCGAAGTGCGCTTCCCGGATCCGACGGCCAATCCGTACCTGGCCTTCTCGGCGCTGCTGATGGCCGGTCTTGATGGCATCCAGAACAAGATCCACCCTGGCGATCCAATCGACAAGAACCTCTATGACCTGCCTCCGTCACAGGCGAAGAAGGTGCCGAATGTCTGCTCGTCGCTGGACCAGGCGCTGGAAGCTCTGGACAAGGATCGCGCATTCCTGACCAAGGGCGGCGTGTTCTCGGACGAAATGATCGATGCCTACATCGCGCTGAAGATGGAGGAAGTGACGCGCTTCCGCATGACCACCCATCCGGTGGAGTTCGACATGTACTACAGCCTGTAATTGCCGTTTTGCCGGGGCTTGCCCCGGCGGGCTGCAGGGCAAGGAAAAGGGCGGGTGAAAATCCGTCCTTTTTCATTTGAAATCAGGGTTATGTTAGCCTAAGCTTAGGTTCACTCTGGAAATGCGGACTCGCGGATTCCCTTATGAGGCTGGTACAGCACTTGGTGGCGGCAACACTGGTGGCGGGCGCGTCGATCGCATCTGCTCAGGTGTCTTCGGGGGGGGCAACGTTTAAATGCGTGGATACCGCCGGACGCAGCACATACACCAACGTCAAGGAGGAAATGGGGGGCAAGAAGTGCACGGTCGTCAGCCGGGAGATATCGATCGTCAACCCTGGCGCTCCTTCTGCGAAGCCCGCTGCACCAGCGACCGAATCCTCCAGGTCCGCTTCGCGCCAGGATGCCCAGGCGCAGCGCGCCCGGGATACGGATCGCCGGCGGATTCTAGAGGAGGAATTGCAGAGCGCAGACAAGCAGCTGACTACTGCCCGCCAGAAACTGGCCGAGCAGGAAGCCGTCCGGAACGGCAATGAGCGCAACTATGAGCGCGTGCTCGAGCGGCTCAAGCCCTTCCAGGACGAAGTCAGGGTTGCCGAGGAAAACGTGGTGGCCCTGAAGCGCGAGTTGTCCAACCTGCGCTGAGATTTTTCTGCGGGTGCCGGCTTGGTGGCCCTTTCGGTCAGTTGTCCCCGCCGATACTGCGCCCCCTTTTTCTGAATGAACCGCGATCCCATGTCCAATGCTTCCTTTGTCGGCCTAGAACTGCTTGCCACCGCCGTCGTGGTGGTGGATCGTGATCTGCGCGTGAGTTACGTCAACCCGGCGGCCGAAAGCCTGCTGGCGCTGAGTGGCCGCGCGCTGCGTGGGCAGCGCTTCAGTGAATTGTTCTCCAACGCGGACACCTTCGAGGAAAAGCTTGCCAATGCGCTGGTCGAAGAGCGCGGATTCTGGGATCAGAGTCTGAGTCTGTCGCGGGCATCCCACGAGACACTGGACCTGAACTGCATCGTCACGCCGATCGACCCGGGTGGAGATCGCCTGCTGATCGAACTGCGCCACATTGAACAGCGCCTGCGTGTGGAACGTGAAGAGCAACAGATGACCCAGCACCTCGCCAATCGCGAACTCATCCGCAATCTGGCCCATGAGATCAAGAACCCGCTGGGGGGTCTGCGCGGGTCGGCGCAATTGCTCGAGCGTGAACTCGACCGTCCCGATCTGCGTGAATATACCCAGGTGATCATCAAGGAGGCCGACCGCCTACAGGCCCTGATGGACCGGATGCTGACGCCGCACCGGTTGCCGCATGCGGTCACCATGAACATCCACGAGGTCTGCGAACGGGTGCGCAGTCTGATTCTTGCGGAGTTTCCGCGCGGTCTGCGTGTGCTGCGCGACTACGACACCAGCATTCCGGAATTCCAGGGCGATCGCGAGCAACTGATCCAGGCGGTGCTCAATATCGTCCGCAATGCCGCACAGGCCCTGCAGGCCGCGCGTGCTGGTACCGACCCGGGCGCAAAGGACGGTGGCGAAATCCGCCTGTGCACGCGTGTTGTCCGCCAGATCACCCTGGCCAAGCGGCGCTATCACCTGGCATTAGAATTGCAAGTAGTGGACAACGGTCCCGGAATTCCGGCGGCAATACGCGACACGATTTTCTTTCCCCTGGTCTCCGGCCGTGATGGCGGCAGCGGACTGGGTTTGACGCTGGCGCAGACATTTGTCCAGCATCACCATGGCGTGATCGAGTGTTCCAGCCGGCCGGGACGGACAACGTTCAGCATCATTTTGCCGCTCAAGGCGGTCAACGAAGCGAAGATAGGTCATTCCTGATGGGCCAGACGGCTGAAGAAACAAACGGAACGCTGGGAACGGCGGGAGCTGCGGGAATCGCAGGGGTGTTGCCCAATGCCGCCAGGCCGTTTGTTGCACAGATCAAACCGGTATGGGTGGTCGATGACGATCGCTCCATCCGCTGGGTGTTCGAGAAGGCGCTGACGCGCGAAGGCATTCCATTCCGGACGTTCGCACTGGCACAGGATGCGCTGGAGGCGCTGGCCACCGGCTCGCCGCAGGTGCTGGTGTCCGACATCCGCATGAACGGCACCTCGGGGCTTGAGCTGCTGCAGAACGTGAAGCAGCGCTTTCCGGCGTTGCCGGTCATCATCATGACCGCTTATTCAGACCTCGAGTCCGCAGTCGCCGCCTTCCAGGGCGGCGCGTTCGAATACCTCCCCAAACCCTTTGACGTCGACCAGGCCGTTGACCTGATCCGCCGCGCGGTGGATGAATCCCTGCGTGAAACCGAAACCGAAGACGTCACGCTGACTTCACCGGAAATCCTCGGTCAGGCGCCTTCCATGCAGGAGGTGTTTCGCGCAATCGGCCGGCTGGCGCAATCCTCGGCCACGGTGATGATCACCGGCGAGTCGGGCAGCGGCAAGGAACTGGTGGCGCGTGCCCTGCATCGCCACAGCCCGCGCGCCGCCAAGCCCTTTGTTGCGATCAACACGGCCGCCATGCCCAAGGACCTGCTCGAGTCCGAGCTGTTCGGCCATGAGCGCGGCGCGTTCACCGGCGCGCAGGCCATGCGCCGCGGCCGTTTCGAACAGGCCGAAGGCGGCACGCTGTTCCTCGATGAAATCGGCGACATGCCCGCGGAACTGCAGACCCGTTTGCTGCGGGTGCTGTCGGACGGAACGTTCTACCGCGTCGGCGGCCACCAGCCCATGCGCACCAACGTGCGCGTGATCGCAGCCACCCACCAGGACCTGGATGCGCGCGTGCGCGAAGGCCTGTTCCGCGAAGATTTGTATCACCGCCTCAACGTCATCCGCCTGCGTCTGCCCAGCCTGCGCGAGCGCCGTGAGGACATTCCACTGCTGGCCCGGCACTTCCTCGCGAAGTCGGCGCGCGATCTGGGTGTCGATCCGAAGCGCCTCTCGGACAATGCGATGACCTATCTGGCGGCACAGGACTTCCCTGGCAATGTCCGCCAATTGGAAAACCTCTGTCACTGGTTGACCGTCATGGCGCCGATGCAGGCGATCGAAATTGGCGACCTGCCGCAGGAATTGCGGCAGCACGCGGCGGCTGCGGTCGATGCAGACTGGCTGGGTGCGCTGGGTCGTGAGGTTGACCGGGTCCTGGCACGCAACGAATCGGGCATCATGGATGCGCTGACCCGGGACTTCGAGAAAACGCTGATCACCAAGGCCCTTTCCGCCACCGGTGGGCGGCGCATCGAGGCGGCCAAGCTGCTTGGCATCGGGCGCAACACCATCACCCGGAAGATTCAGGAACTCGGACTGGAAAAGGACTCCGGCCAGGACGAACTCTGAGCGCATTGCCTGCAGTGCGCCGGCGCTGATTCCGCTATCCGGGATGCTGTTTGTTGAGTGAGGCGGTGCCATCTAGAATGACGTCCCGCAGCAATGACGCTGCGCTGTTGCGCGCGTCACGCGCTTGGTTCGCAATGCTCCCCATCAAGGAAAAATCATGACCCAGAAATTTGCCGGCGGCGTTGAAATCAATGCCCCCATCAGCGCTGAGTTCCGCGAAATCCTGACCGACGAGGCCATTGCTTTCGTCGCCAAGCTGCAGCGCACCTTCGGCCAGCGTCGCCTCGACCTGCTCGCAGCGCGCGTTGCGCGCCAGAAGGAATTCGATGCGGGCAAGCTGCCGGACTTCCTCCCGGAAACCGAATCCATTCGCGAGGGCGACTGGAAGATCGCGCCCCAGCCGAAAGACATGCTGGACCGCCGCGTTGAAATCACCGGGCCCACCGACCGCAAGATGGTGATCAATGCGCTGAACTGTGGCGCGCTGACGTTCATGGCCGACTTCGAGGACGCAAACTGCCCGACCTGGTTCAACATGATCGATGGCCAGATCAACCTGCGCGACGCAGTGCGGCGCACGATCACGCTGGAGCAGAACGGCAAGCGTTACGCACTGAACGAGAAAACCGCGGTGCTGCTGCCGCGCCCGCGTGGCTGGCACCTTGATGAGAAGCATGTGCTGGTGGATGGCAAGCGCATGTCGGGCAGCCTGTTCGACTTCGGCCTGTTCTTCTTCCATAACACCAAAGAGCTTCTGGCGCGCGGGTCGGGACCGTATTTCTACCTGCCGAAAATGGAATCGCATCTCGAGGCGCGGCTGTGGAACGACGTGTTCAAGCTCGCGCAGGACGAATTGAAGATTCCGCAGGGCACGATCAAGGGCACGGTGCTGATCGAGACCGTGCTGGCGGCGTTCGAGATGCACGAAATCCTGTGGGAACTGAAGGACCATTCTGCCGGCCTCAACATCGGCCGCTGGGATTACCTGTTTTCCTGCATCAAGAAGTTCCGCTCCAACAAGGATTTCGTCCTGGCCGAGCGCGGTCAGGTCACGATGCTTGCGCCCTTCATGCGCGCTTATGCGCTGACGCTGGTGAAGACCTGCCATCATCGCGGCGCGCCTGCCATGGGTGGCATGGCGGCGCAGATTCCGATCAAGAACGACCCGGCAGCGAATGAAGCGGCGATGGTGAAGGTGAGGGCGGACAAGCTGCGTGAAGTGACCGACGGCTGCGATGGCACCTGGGTCGCGCATCCGGCGCTGGTGCCGATCGCCAAGGAGATTTTCGACCAGCACATGCCCACGCCGAACCAGTACACCAAGCAGCGCCCCGACGTGAACTACACTGCCAAGGATCTGCTCAACTTCCAGCCCGAGGGCCCGATCACCGAAGCCGGTTTGCGCAACAACATCTCGGTCGGCATCCAGTATCTGGGTGCATGGCTGGCCGGCAATGGCTGCGTGCCGGTGTTCAACCTGATGGAAGATGCCGCCACCGCGGAAATCTCGCGCTCGCAGATCTGGCAGTGGATACGCAGCGACAAGGCGAAACTCGACGATGGCCGCAAGATCACCTCCGAGCTGTTCCGTACGCTATTGGCGGAGGAACTGCCAAAGGTCAGGACGTACCTTGGTGAAGAAGGCTGGAAAGCCGGCAGGTACGAAGACGGCGCGAGATTGTTCGATCAGATCACTACCGGCGATTACGTCGACTTCCTCACGCTGCCGGCATACGAGTTGTTTGAATAATCAGGGCGACTGCAACAAAAAGGCCGGGCATGCCCGGCTTTTTTGTTAATTATGATCAATTTTATTTTTAAATCGCTATTTCAAGCGAATTTTTTCGATAATTGTTATCTGACATCCATTCCGTCAGGGGAATTCGGCCCAGATCGGCGTGTGGTCTGACGGCCGTTCCCAGCCGCGCGGCTCGAGGTCGATCTGGCAGCGTGTGCAGCGCGCGGCCAGTTCAGGCGAAATCAGGATGTGGTCGATGCGCATCCCCATCTTGCGTTTGAATGCATTCATGCGGTAATCCCACCATGTATAGGATTTCTCGGCCTGTTCGAACAGGCGGAAGCCATCCCTCAGCTCAAGCGCGATGAGGCGCTGGAAGGCGGCGCGCTCGCGTTCGCTGACCAGCACCTGGCCGGCCCAGGCCTTGGGGTCGTGCACGTCTTCATCGGCAGGCGCAATGTTGTAGTCGCCAAGGACTGCGAGCTGCGCATGCCGCTTCAACTCATCTGCCAGCCAGCGCTCGAAGGCTTCCAGCCAGCCCAGCTTGTAGTGATACTTCTCCGAATCGACTGCCTGGCCATTCGGGATGTAGGCACAGACGATGCGCACGTCCTCCACGGTCGCGGCGATGACACGCTTCTGTTCATCGGCGAAGCCGGGAATGCCGGCCTGCACATCGGTGACAGGTTTCTTCGACAGGATTGCCACGCCGTTATAGGTCTTCTGCCCCGAGAAGGCGACCTCGTAACCTGCTGCTCGGATGTCGTCTGCCGGGAACTTCGCATCCTCGGTCTTGGTTTCCTGCAGGCAGACCACGTCCGGCTGACGCTGCTGCAGCCAGTCGAGCAGATGCGGCAGGCGCACTTTGAGGGAGTTGACGTTCCAGGTGGCGATGATCATGGGCAGGACTGTCTCTACGTTAAACCCGGCCAGACAGCGACAGGGCTTCAGCGTGCTGCCGTGCCGTCTGCTGCGGGTGTGCCGGGGGCGCTGGTACGGGGAAAGCCGGCGTTGTCGAGGGAGGATTGGTAGAGCTCCGCGGCGAAGCCCCGAATGGGCGAGCCGCCAATCATCAACACCGGGACGGTTTCGCTGCCGGTGGATTTTTTCATTTCCGCAAGCCCGTCGTCGTCCTGCACCAGCACCGTCTGGAAGTTGACCCCGCGCGCGGTGAGCAGGTCATACGCACCCTGGCAGGGCGGCCCGCACAGCGGCGTGACATACAGTTTTACTGCAGGGAGATTGCGCTGAACCGTCGCCGTTGGGCGCGATGACACCGGAATGCTGGCCGGGTAACCGGCAAGGTCCAGCATTGATTTCCAATCGGCTGAATTGAACCCCGACATGGCGTCACGCCCGACCTTCAGCACGGGGACTTGCGTTTTTCCGGTAAGGTCTTTCAGCGCGGCCATGCTGGGCTCATCGCCAACCAGCACTTCCTTGTAGGGGATGCCACGCTTCGCGAGGTAGTCGCGGCCCTCCTTGCAAGGCGAGGCGCAATCCGGGGCGGTGTAGAGCGTGACCGGGAAATTATTTGCCGCGACCTGTGCGGCATACGGCAGGTTCGAGCCTTCCACCACGCTGCTACCCAGGGACTTTTGCTGCACGCTCTTGGCGGCGCCGGGGGGCGGCGGATCCTGCGAGTAGGTGACGCGGCCATTCTTGTCCACCCAGCGATAGAGTTGCTGGGCATGGACTGCAATCGCTGATCCGGCCAGAAGCAGGGCAAGCGCGGTGACGGCGGTGCCGTTGACAATGCGGCAGGTCAGCATGCGGCGCATGTTGATTTTCCTCTCAAGCGCGACTGAGCTTTTCTACGCGGCGATCATACCACTGTGCCTCAGCAGGGCATCGACGCTGGGCTCGCGGCCGCGGAAGGCCTTGAACGATTCCAGCGCCGGCCGGCTGCCGCCGACGGCGAGGATCTCATTGCGGAAGCGCGCGCCAATCTCCGGGTTCAGCACGCCGCTGGCGGCCGAGCGGCCTTCCTCGAAGGCGCTGTAGGCGTCGGCCGAAAGCACTTCGGCCCACTTGTAGCTGTAGTACCCGGCGCTGTAGCCGCCACCGAAGATGTGCGAGAAGTTGTTCGGGAAACGGCTCCATGCCGGGGGCATCACGACCGCGACCTGCCTGCGGATTTCTTCCAGCAGCTGGAGCGGTGTTTTCCGGCCATCCGGCTGGAAGTCGTGATGCAGGTGCATGTCGAACAGCGAAAATTCGATCTGCCGCACGGCCTGCATGCCGGACTGGAAGTTCTTGGCTGCGATCATCTTGTCGAACAGCGCGCGGGGCAGCGGCGCGCCGGTATCGACATGAGACGTCATGTGCGACAGCACTTCCCATTCCCAGCAGAAATTCTCCATGAACTGGCTCGGCAGCTCGACCGCGTCCCACTCCACGCCGCGGATGCCGGAGACGCCGAGATAGTCAACACGCGTGAGCAGGTGATGCAGACCATGACCGAATTCATGGAACAGCGTGATCACATCGTCGTGGGTGAACAATGCCGGCCGCTTTTGTCCATTCGTTTCCCCCACGGGTGCAGGGAAGTTGCAGACCAGGTAGGCCACCGGCGGTTGCACGCCCGATGCCTTCCGGCGGCGCGTCATCGCCTCGTCCATCCATGCGCCGCCACGCTTGGTTTCGCGCGCATACAGGTCAAGATAGAACTGTCCCACCAGGTTTCCGGCGGCATCGCTGATGCGGAAGAAACGCACGGCCGGGTCCCAGGTCTCGGCCTTGTCTTCGGTGAGTGATAGCCCGTAAAGCGTTTGCACGACCTTGAACATGCCCTCCAGCACCTTGGGTTCCGGGAAGTACTGCTTTACTTCCTGGTCGGAGAAGGCATAGCGCTGCGCACGGAGTTTTTCCGAGGCATAGCCCAGGTCCCAGGCCTGGGGGTCGGGCAGCCCGAGTTCCTTCGCGGCGAAGGCTTTCAGTCCGGCGTAATCCTTTTTTGCAAATGGTTGTGCCTTGGCGGCGAGATCTTCGAGGAAAGCGATCACCTGCTGTGGCGAGTGCGCCATCTTCGAGACCAGCGATACTTCCGCATGATTCGCGTATCCCAACAGTTGGGCCGCTTCCCGGCGGCGCTCGAGGATTTTCGCGATCAGCGGCGTGTTGTCGGTTTCGGCCGGGCCGAATTCGCTGGCCCGGGTCTGGTGTGCGCGATAGAGCTTTTCGCGCAGGGCACGGTTGTCGGCATATTGCAGGATGGGAAATACGCAGGGTGCCTGCAGCGTGAGCTTCCAGCCGGCCTTGCCATCGCGTTCGGCTGCCTCGCGCGCCGCCTGCTTCACATCTTCCGGCACGCCGGCCAGGTCGGCCTCGTCCTCGACGTAATGCACGAAGGCATTCGTCGCGTCGAGCACGTTTTCCGAAAATTTCGTGGAGAGCGCAGCCAGTTCTTCCATCAGTGCGGCAAAACGCGCCTTCTGCTCCGTCGGCAGTTCAGCACCGGACAGCCGGAAATCGCGGATTTCATTGTCGATGATCTTCTGCTGCGCAGACGACAAATCAGCAAATCCGGTTGATGCCCGTAGCGCCTTGTACTTGTCGAACAGGGCGAGGTTCTGTCCCAGCTCGGTGTAGTACTGAACAATTTTCGGCTGGTTCGCGTTATAGGCGTCACGCAGTTCCGGAGAGTCGAGCACGCCGTGCAGATGCCCGACTGCGCCCCAGGCGCGCGACAGCCGCTCCCCGGCATCATCCAGCGGCGCGACGAATGCATCCCAGGTGGCCGGCGTCTGCGGCGTGGTGAGCGTTGCGACCAGTGCGCGATTTTCGGCAAGCAATGCATTCACCGCCGGGGTGATGTGTTCGGGCCGGATGGCCGCAAAACGCGGCAGCCCTGAAAAATCAAGCAGCGGATTGTTTGTGGCGACAGCGTTCATTGCTTTCCTTGCCTGTGTTTCGATGGTTACTGCCGTGAAGATTCAGCGTGACTGCGTTTTCGCCACCCGCTCCGCTGACAACACCGTATTGGCCAGTAGCATGGTGATCGTCATCGGACCCACGCCACCCGGCACCGGCGTGATGTGCGACACCTTGCCGAGCATTCCCTGGTAATCGGCGTCACCGCAGAGCTTGCCTTCGGCGTTGCGGTTCATGCCCACGTCGATGACGACCGCGCCTTCCTTGACCATGTCGGCAGTGACCAGATTGACCTTGCCGGTGGCCACGACCACGATGTCCGCAGCCCGGGTATGGCTGGCGAGATCACGCGTCTTGGAATTACAGATGGTCACGGTGGCGCCCTTTTGCAAGAGCAGCAGTGCGGCCGGCTTGCCGACGATGTTCGAGGCGCCCACCACGACGGCATTCATGCCCCAGGGATTGATGCCTTCATCCTCGAGCATGGCCATGACACCGGCCGGGGTGCAGGGCGCAAAGCGCGGATTGCCGGTAGCCAGCAGGCCCACGTTCATGGGATGGAAGCCGTCGGCATCCTTTTTCGGATCGATGGCATTGAGCACTGCGTCTGTGGAGATGTGTTTCGGCAGCGGCAACTGCACCAGGATGCCGTGGATGCGCGGATCGGCATTCAGCCTTGCGATGTGCGCCAGCAGGTCCGCCTCGGAGGTGGCTTCCGGCAGCTCGATGTGCTCCGAATGGATGCCGACTTCGGCGCAGGCTTTCACCTTGTTCCGCACATAGATCTTCGAAGCAGGGTTCTCGCCCACGATGATGACAGCGAGTCCGGGCGTATTGCCGCCGGCGGTCAGTTGCGTAGTGCGTGTTTTGAGTGATTCGCGCAGTTTTCTGGCCAGCGCATTGCCGTCGATGATGCGGGTTTCCACGGGATGATCCTGATTAACAGTGGCAAAGAGCGTCAATTATGAACGATGCGGCCGGCAGCCCGGCGGAGGGCGCTTGTGGGCGGGCAGGCAAGGCAATGGCGCGCAAATTTGTAAAGATGTCATATTGCGCGATACGGGATGGTGTTTTACAATCCGGCAACAGGTGTGAATACGCAACACGCCTGTCGCGAGGCCCCACGAAGGCCTTTCATCGACCGCAATACCGAGTCCGCTACAATGGATTTGGAGACTGAGGAGGAGATAGTCATGGCTGCTGTGCCGGATTTTCCCGCTGCCAACGACCCTGATTCGCTGGAAACCCAGGAATGGCTGGATTCACTGGAGGCCGTGCTGGAACGGGAGGGGCCTGAGCGCGCCCATTTCCTGCTCGAGAAGCTGATCGACAAGGCGCGACGCTCCGGCGCCTATCTTCCCTACCGGGCGCAGACCGCCTACATCAACACGATTCCGCCGCACCGTGAGCAACGCTCGCCCGGCGACCATGCGCTTGAAGAGCGGATTCGCTCCTACGCACGCTGGAATGCGCTGGCCATGGTGGCGCGCGCCAACAAGGGCGAGGGTGATCTCGGCGGCCACATCGCGAGCTTTGCCTCGGTGGGCACGTTGTTCGGCGTCGGCTTCAATCATTTCTGGCATGCGCCACATGAGGGCCATGGTGGTGACCTCGTCTACTTCCAGGGACATTCGGCGCCCGGCATCTATGCGCGCGCTTTCCTCGAAGGACGCTTGAGCGAAGAGCAATTGCTGAACTTCCGTCGCGAAGTCGATGGCAAGGGCATCTCCTCCTATCCGCATCCCTGGCTGATGCCCGATTTCTGGCAGTTCCCGACGGTTTCGATGGGACTGGGCCCGATACAGGCGATCTATCAGGCGCGATTCCTCAAGTACCTGCATGCTCGCGGTCTGGCCGACACCTCGAATCGCAAGGTGTGGGTGTTCTGCGGCGACGGCGAAATGGACGAGCCGGAGTCGCTGGGCGCGATCGGCCTTGCAGCGCGCGAACATCTGGACAACCTGATCTTTGTCGTCAACTGCAACCTGCAGCGTCTCGATGGTCCGGTGCGCGGCAATGGCAAGATCATCCAGGAACTCGAGGGCGAGTTCCGCGGCTCGGGCTGGAACGTCATCAAGCTGATCTGGGGTTCCTACTGGGATCCGCTGCTGGCGCGCGACAAGGACGGCATCCTGCAGAGAATCATGGAGGAGACCGTCGACGGCGAGTACCAGAACTTCAAGGCCAATGACGGTGCCTTTGTGCGCAAGCATTTCTTCGGCAAGGACCCGGCCACGCTGGAGATGGTGTCACGCATGAGTGACGAGGACATCTGGCGGCTGAATCGCGGCGGCCATGATCCGCACAAGATCTACGCAGCCTATGCCGCGGCCACGCAGCACAAGAACCAGCCGACCGTGATCCTCGCCAAGACCATCAAGGGTTATGGCCTGGGCAAACAGGGCCAGGCGCAGAACCCGACCCACCAGTTGAAGAAGCTGGACATCGAAACCATCCGCGAATTCCGCGATCGCTTCAACGTGCCGATTCCGGATGACCAACTGGAAAAGCTGCCGTTCTACAAGCCGAAGGAAGACGATCCGGTGATGGTGTACCTCCATGAGCGCAGACGGGCGCTTGGTGGCTACCTGCCCCAGAGACGCCGCAAGGCCGAGGCCCCACCGGCAGTGCCGCCGCTGGAAAGCCTTGATCAGGCGTTGAAGGCGACGCCTGAGGGCCGCGAAATCTCCACCACGATGGCGTTTGTGCGCATCCTCACGGCACTGCTGCGCGACAAGTCCTTGGGCAAGCACATCGTGCCCATCGTGCCCGATGAAGCGCGCACCTTCGGCATGGAGGGCATGTTCCGCCAGCTCGGTATTTATTCTTCGGAGGGCCAGAAGTACACACCGGTCGACAAGGACCAGGTGATGTATTACCGCGAAGACGCGGCCGGGCAAATCCTCGAGGAAGGCATCAACGAGGCCGGCGGATTTTCGTCCTGGCTGGCGGCGGCGACCTCATACAGCAACAGCAATCAGGTCATGGTGCCGTTCTTCATCTTCTATTCGATGTTCGGCATGCAGCGCGTCGGCGACCTGGCCTGGGCGGCGGGCGATTTGCGCGCGCGGGGCTTCCTGCTGGGGGCCACGGCCGGGCGTACTACGCTGAATGGCGAGGGCCTGCAGCATGAAGATGGCCACAGCCATGTGTTCTCGTCGGTGATTCCGAACTGCGTGTCGTACGACCCGACGTTCGGTTACGAACTGGCGGTGATCATCCATGACGGTCTGCGCCGCATGGTGGGCGAGCAGCAGGACGTGTTCTATTACATCACCGTGATGAACGAGAACTACCCGCATCCGGGACTGGACGATATTGCGAAACTCAATCCGGCCGCGCAGGAAGGCATCCTCAAGGGCATGTATCTGCTCAAGGCCGGGGCAAAGAAAAAGCTGCGCACCCAACTGCTCGGGTCGGGGACGATTTTGCGCGAAGTCATCGCCGGCGGTGAGTTGCTGGAACAGGACTGGGATGTCGGTGCCGATGTCTGGAGCTGCCCGAGTTTTACCGAACTATGCCGTGACGGCATGGCGGTGGAGCGCTGGAACCTGCTGCATCCGACCGATGCGCCAAGGAAGAGCCATGTCGAGCATTGCCTCGAGAAGCAGGAAGGCCCGGTGATCGCATCGACCGATTATGTGAAGGCCTTTCCAGGCCAGATCCGGCCTTTCATGCCCAGGGGCAAGACTTACAAGACGCTGGGCACCGATGGCTTCGGCCGTTCGGACACGCGCGGCAAGCTGCGCCACCACTTCGAGGTCAACCGCTACTGGGTGGCCGTGGCTGCACTCAAGGCGCTGGCTGAAGACGGTCTGGTCAAACCGGCAGTCGTGGCCGAGGCCATCAGGAAGTATGGCCTCGATCCGGACAAACCGAATCCGCTGATGGTATAGGAATCGACATGGCTACCAAAGAGGTGTTCGTTCCCGACATCGGCGATTTCAAGGATGTCGCCGTGGCGGAAGTGCTGGTCAAGCCCGGCGACAGCATCAAGCCGGAGCAGTCGCTGATTTCCATCGAGTCGGACAAGGCGACGATGGAGATTCCCTCCAGCGATACCGGCATCGTGCGTGACCTGAAGGTCAAGGTCGGCGACAAGGTTTCCAAGGGCAGTCTCATGTTGCTGCTGGACGTGACGGAGGGCGGGAGCACGCAGGCTGCGCCGCCAGCCGCAGTGCCAGCCACAGCACCAGTGCCTGCTGTCCAGGCGCAATCGCTATCGGCAGCAGCAAGTGCGACGCCTGCACCGGCAGTCGTCTCCGCACCTGTGCCGGCGCCCGTTCCCTTCGAACCGGTCATTGAGTCCGCGACGTTCAAGCCGCACGCCAGCCCCTCTGTGCGCGCCTTTGCGCGTGAATTGGGCGTTGACCTCACGAAGGTCAAGGGCAGCGCGCCCAAGGGACGCATCAGTCGCGAGGATGTGCAGGCCTTCGTGAAGGGTGTGATGCAGGGCGCAGCGACATCGGCCGCTGCGGGGGCGCAGGGCGGACATGGTCTTCCCTTCCACATCATCGACTGGCCGCAGGTGGATTTTGCGAAGTTCGGTCCGGTCGAGACCAAACCGCTGTCGCGCATCAAGAAGCTGGTCGGGGCCAACCTGCATCGCAACTGGGTGGCGATCCCGCATGTCACGCAGTTCGATGAAGCCGACATTACCGAACTGGAAGCCTTCCGCAAGAGCAATTCTGTGGAATCGGAAAAGCAGGGCTTCAAGCTCACCATGCTGGCTTTCATGGTCAAGGCCTGCGTCACCGTGCTGCGCCAGTACCCGCAGTTCAATGCCTCGCTCGACAAAACCGGCGACAACCTCGTGTTGAAGAAGTATTACCACATCGGTGTGGCGGTCGATACGCCGGAAGGACTGGTCGTGCCGGTGATCCGCGATGCCGATCGCAAGGGCGTGTTCGACCTGGCGCGCGAACTGGCCGAGGTGTCGAAGCTGGCACGCGACAAGAAGCTCAAGCCCGGCGACATGCAGGGCGGTACCTTCTCGATTTCCAGTCTGGGTGGCATTGGCGGAACGGTGTTCACGCCCATCATCAATGCGCCCGAAGTGGCCATCCTTGGTGTATCCAAGGCGGTCATGCGGCCGGTGTACAAGGACGGGCAGTTCGTGCCGCGGCTGGTCCTGCCGTTGTCACTTTCCTATGACCATCGTGTCATCGACGGCGCGGATGGTGCGCGTTTCACCAGCACGCTGGCTTCAGTGCTATCCGACATCAGGCGCACCCTGTTATGAGCACGATCGAAATCAAGGTTCCGGACATCGGCGACTTCAAGGATGTTGCCGTGGCCGAAGTGCTGGTCAAGCCCGGAGACAGCATCACGCCCGAGCAGTCGCTGATCTCGGTCGAGTCGGACAAGGCGACCATGGAGATTCCTTCCCCCGCGGCCGGCGTGGTGAAGGATGTGCGCATCAAGGTCGGTGACAAGGTGTCCCAGGGCACGCTGATCCTGATGCTGGACGAATCAGGTGCGGCAGCGCCCGCCGCGGAAAAGAAGGCCGCGCCTGCGCCGGCGGCTGTTCCGCAAAGCCCGGCGCCGGTTGCCGCAGCGGGCTATGCGGGCACGACCGACCTGCAGTGCGACGTGGTCGTGCTGGGCGCAGGGCCAGGCGGTTACTCGGCAGCGTTTCGCGCAGCGGATCTTGGCCTGAGCGTTGTCCTGGTGGAGCGTTACGCCTCACTGGGCGGCGTATGCCTCAACGTCGGTTGCATCCCCTCCAAGGCACTGCTGCATGTTGCAGCGGTAATGGACGAGGCAGAACGCCTTGCCGAACACGGCGTGTCCTTCGGTGCGCCGCAGGTTGACCTGGAAAAACTGCGCGGCTGGAAGAACAAGGTGGTGGGCAAGCTCACCGGCGGCCTGGCCGGCATGGCCAAGGCGCGCAAGGTGACGGTGTTGCAGGGCGTTGGCACGTTCGCAGGCCCGAACCATCTGGCGGTTGAAACAAGTGACGGCCGCAAAGTCGTGGCGTTCAGGAACGCCATCATTGCCGCCGGTTCACAGGCCGCAAAGTTGCCGTTTCTGCCGGCGGATCCACGCATCGTCGACTCCACCGGGGCGCTGGAACTCGCTTCCCAGCCCAAGCGCATGCTGGTGATCGGTGGCGGCATCATCGGCCTTGAAATGGGCACGGTGTATTCGACGCTGGGTGCGCGCCTGGACGTGGTGGAAATGCTCGACGGCCTGATGGCTGGCGCGGACCGCGACCTGGTCAATGTCTGGCAGAAGTTCAATGCCAAACGCTTCGACAATATCCTGCTGAAGACGCGCACGACCAAGGTCGAAGTGACACCCGCGGGCCTGCTGGTTTCCTTCGAGGGTGCGCCTGATGGTAAAAGCGCGCCGAAGGAGCCGCAGTTGTACGACATGATCCTGGTGTCGGTGGGGCGCATGCCCAACGGCAACAAGATCGGCGCCGACAAAGCCGGTGTGGCTGTGGGCGAGCGCGGTTTCATTCCGGTCGATTCGCAGATGCGCACGAACGTTCCGCATATTTTCGCGATTGGCGACATTGCCGGGCAGCCCATGCTGGCGCACAAGGCGATCCACGAGGCGCATGTGGCGGCGGAAGCGGCGGCGGGCCTGAAGTCGCACTTCGACGCCCGGGTCATTCCGGCCGTGGCCTATACCGATCCGGAGATTGCCTGGGTGGGTGTGACCGAAGACGATGCGAAAAAGCAGGGCCTGAAATATGGCG
Organism: uncultured beta proteobacterium; assembly: GCA_903928055.1. Classification (GTDB taxonomy): domain Bacteria; phylum Pseudomonadota; class Gammaproteobacteria; order Burkholderiales; family SG8-39; genus CAIYPG01. The sequence goes on from CAIYPG010000068.1 coordinate 126,063, forward strand.
TGGGGAAATTCCCCTGGGCCGCCTCGGGGCGCGCCATCGCCAACGGCCGCGACGAAGGTTTCACGAAGCTGTTGTTCGACGAGGAAACGCACCGTGTCATTGGTGGCGGAATCGTCGGCACTGGCGCGGGGGAGCTGATCAGCGAAGTTGCGCTGGCGATCGAGATGGGCGCCGATGCGACCGACGTCGGCAAGACCATCCATCCGCATCCGACGCTGAGCGAGCCGGTCGGGCAGTCGGCGGAAATGTATGAAGGTGTCTGCACTGACCTCATGCCGCCGCGCAAGCGTTGAGCGCCAGGAATTCCGCAATTCTCCAACAGGGCTGTCATGACACAGGATGAACTGAAGCAGGCCGTCGCACGCGAGGCCATGAAACATGTCGTCGAGGATGCCATCGTCGGTGTGGGTACCGGTTCCACGGCGAATTTCTTCATCGACGAACTGGCGAAAATCAAGAACCGCATCGACGGCGCGGTGGCCAGCTCCGAGCAGACCGCGGCGCGCCTCAAGGCGCATGGCATCCATGTGCATGACCTGAACAGCGTGTCCGAGCTGCCGGTCTACATCGACGGCGCTGACGAAATCACCGAACACATGGCCATGATCAAGGGCGGTGGCGGTGCACTGACGCGCGAGAAGATCGTGGCGGCCGTGGCGAAGAAGTTTGTCTGCATCGCCGATGAGTCCAAGCTGGTGCCGGTGCTGGGCCGCTTTCCATTGCCCGTCGAGGTGATTCCGATGGCGCGCTCGCATGTCGGCCGCCGCATGGTGGCACTGGGTGGCGAGCCGCGCCTGCGCGAAGGCTTCACCACCGACAACGGCAATATCATCATCGATGTGCACGGCCTGTCTATCCTCGACCCGGCCGAAATGGAGGCCGCCATCAACAACATACCCGGTGTGGTCACGGTCGGCCTGTTTGCCCGGCGCGGGGCCGATGTGCTGTTGCTTGGCACGGCCGGTGGTGTGCGCACCCTGACCCGCCGGCAATGACCTGCCGGCAGCCTGTGAAACACGGTTGTCACAATGCTATGCTAGCTTCACTGTCTAACTGGACGGGCGGGCATGGCTGAACACATCTCCAAACAATTCGACGCCGAACTGGAAGCGGTGCGTACCCGCGTGCTGCACATGGGCGGACTGGTCGAGGAACAGATCGTCAAGGCCATTGATGGCCTGGCCTCGGGCGACTTGGCGGCGATCGAACAGGTCATCATCGGCGACCATCGTGTCAACGCCCTGGAAGTCGAGCTTGACGAGTCCTGCAGCCATATCATTGCCAAGCGCCAGCCGGCCGCAGGTGACTTGCGCCTGATCATCGCCATCATCAAGACCATCACCGACCTTGAACGCATCGGCGACGAGGCGGAGAAGATCGCGCGCATGGCCAAGCTCGTGCACTCGGCAGAACGCCTGCACATGCCGCGTCTGGAACTGAAACATGTCGCCAATCTGGCGATCGACATGCTGCGCAAATCGCTGGATGCATTCGCACGGCTGGACTCGGTGGCCGCGGCCCAGGTGGTGCGCCAGGACGCGCTGGTTGACGATGAATTCCGCTCCATCCTGCGCCAGTTGATCACGTTCATGATGGAAGACCCGCGAACCATCACGCGCAGCCTCGAGGTGCTGTTTGTGGCCAAAGCGCTGGAGCGTATCGGCGATCATTCCAAGAACATGGCCGAGTACGTGGTCTACATGGTCGAAGGCCGCGACGTCCGCCACGTTCGCCCCGATTCTCCCGCGGCGGCCTAGTTTCCCGGGCGGGACCATCGGTCCCGCCGCCTGTTTTCCGCTCCCCGGCCCATTCGGCACAGCTTCATTTGCTGAACACCCCTGTTGTTTTTATGAATAGCCTTCGGCTGGAGGGCTGGTAAACTCATTTTCAGAACGGCTGGAAGCATCGAACAAGAAAGTCGAACAAGGCTGAAGCCGGCTTCAAAAAGGAGGAAGCATGAACAGAGCAATTGCAATTGCCATCGCTGGGGTGCTGGGCTTGCTTGCAGCGACCGCCGCCCATGCGCAGCAGACCTTTCCCAGCAAACCGATCCGGTTCATCGTTCCCTACGGGCCGGGTGCAAGCACTGACAACGTCACCCGCATTTACGGCCAGAAAATGCTCGAAGCCTGGGGGCAGGCGGTGATCGTGGACAATCGCCCGGGCGGCAATACCGTCATTGGGTCGGAGGCACTGGTCAAGGCGCCGCCAGATGGCTACACCATCCTGCTGGTGGTCAACACCCATGTCATCAATCCGCTGCTGATCGCGAACCTGCCCTACGACCCGGTCAAGGACTTCGCCCCGGTGGCGATCATAGGCTCACAGGAATTTGTCATGGCGATACACCCTTCGGTGCCTGCCAATAACCTCAGGGAGTTCATTGCCTACGCCAGAACCAAACCGGGTCAACTGAATTTCTCCTCCTCGGGTGGCGGCGGACTGAGCCATCTGTCCGGCGAGCTGTTCAACAGCGTGGCCGGAGTCAGGATGACGCACGTTCCCTATAAAGGCGGGGCGCCCGCCGTGACCGACCTCGTCGCCGGCCAGGTCCAGCTGATGTTCAGCAGCGCCGGTGCGGTCCTGCCCAACATCAAGGCCGGCAAGCTCAGGGCAATGGCCGTTTCGGGCAAGACCCGTATCGTTGCCCTGCCTGACGTGCCGACATTTGCAGAAGCAGGCCTGCCGAATTTCGAGGCAACCAACTGGTTCGGCGTGCTGGCGCCTGCTGCGACCCCCCGGGACATCGTGAACAAGCTGTCAGCGGAGCTGATCCGGGTGCAGTCCCTGCCGGATGTGAAAGAAAAGCTGGTCAATCAAGGCGTGGACCCGTGGCCGGGCGGTCCCGAGCAATTCGCTGCGCTGATCAAATCCGATCTGGAAAAATTCGCCAGGATCGTCAAGAGCGCGAACATCAAGCTGGAACTCTGACCAGGCGGGCCGGTGCGCCTGCAACGGCCCGCGCCTCGATTGCAGAGCTACGCTGAGGGCGGCACGTAGCCCTGTGCGGCATCGGCGCCCTGGCCGAAGAAGTGCTTCTCCATCTGTTCGGCAAGGTACTTGCGTGCCTTGGCATCGGCCAGGTTCAGGCGGTTTTCGTTGATCAGCATGGTCTGGTGCTTGATCCACTGCTGCCAGGCTTCCTTGGAGACGTTCTCGTAAATCTTCTTGCCCAGTTCACCCGGGTAGGTCGGGAAATCCAGTCCCTCGGCTTCGCGACCGAGCTTGATGCAATTCACCATCCGCGCCATTGCGGCCTCCAAATTCGTGTTGCGGGTTCCAATAACAGGAATGTGGCCGCCGCGTTTGCAGCGCTGCGGCGGCTCACAGGGATTTGACCAGCACCTTGGACCGGCGCTGCCAGTTGTAGAGCGAGCGTTTGGGTTCGGGCAGCGACGACACGTCGCCCAGCACAAAGCCCCGCTCGATGAACCAGTGGGCAGTCTGCGTGGTCAGTACGACGAGTTTCTTCAACCCGCGTTTTTTTGCTTCGGCCGAAAGCGCATCAAGCAGGCGCTCACCGTAACCGGCATCACGGAACTCCGGGCGCACCGCGAGCGCGGCCAGTTCGCCGGTCTTGCCCTTGGGGAAGGGATAGAGTGCGGCGCAGCCGATGATCAGCTTGTCGTGTTCCATGACAAAGAAGCGCCGGATCTCGCGTTCCAGCAATTCGCGGCCGCGATAGACCAGCGTGCCGTCGGCTTCCAGCGGCTCGATCAATTGCAGGATGCCGCCGACGTCGTCGATTGTGGCGGGACGCAGTCGCTCCAGCGTCTTGGCGGTGAGCATGCTGCCCGAGCCGTCGTGCGTATAGAGCTCGATCAGCAGCGCGCCATCGACCTTGTGCGAGATCAGGTGGGCGCGCGGCACGCCGCCGTGCACCGCCTCGACGGCGTGGGCGAGGAACAGCCGCGTGTCGTCAGTGAGGAAGGTGTTGTTCTGGGCGAGAAGCGCTTCGGCTTCGTCGGCCGCGAGTTCGGTAACCAGCTTGCCCTTGGCATCGCGCACCGGTTCGTCAGTGAGGAACACCAGCTTGTCCGCGCCCAGCGCCTTGGCGGTGGCGACGGCGGTGTCTTCAATCAGCAGGTTGAACACCTCCCCCGTGGGCGAGTAGCCGACGTTGGAGATGATCACGATGTTGTCGGCGTCGAGGCAGCCCTGGATTGCGGCCACATCAACCTTGCGTACCTGTCCGGTATGCTGGAAATCCACCCCGTCGCGCACGCCATAGGGCTGCGCCGTGATGAAGTTGCCCGACACGGTGTTGATCGCGGCGCCCGCCATCGGCGAATTCGGCAGGCCCTGCGACAGCAGCGCATCGATTTCCACGCGCAGCAGGCCGACCGCTTCCTTGACGCACTCCAGCGCCACGGCATTGGTGATGCGGATGTTGTCCTTGTAGCGCGGTTTGGCGCGGCGCTGCTTCAGCTGCAGTTCGATCTGAGGCCGCGAGCCATGCACCAGCACCAGCTTGATTCCGGCTGCACGCAGCAGGTTGAGGTCGTGCGCCAGCACCGCGAATTTGCCGTCGGCGACCACGTCACCGCCAAAGGCGATGACGAAGGTCTTGCCGCGGAAAGCGTGGAAGTAGGGCGCGACGGAGCGGAACCAGCTGACGAAGCGCGTATCGGTTTGGGGTTTGGTGCTCATGTGTGTGTCGTTGCGAGCAGGGATTCTACCGATTCTGCTCCGGCGCGGGGTTGTGTTGGCGCACATCGCGCGTACTTTGCAATTTGGGAGTGATTGATCGAGTTGCTGAAATTGAAATATTTATGATAATAATTTTCATTAAAAATTGCTTTAAATATAATTAATTTAATGAAAATGATTATATTAATCCAGCCAATCGCCGGTTCTCAGCCAAGATCACCCCACAGGATCTGCAGGGCCGCCAGCGCGGCGAGCGGTGCGGTTTCGGTGCGCAGCACGCGTGGACCGAGACGCACCGGCGTGAAACCGGCACGTTCCGCGGCATCGCGTTCGTGTTGTGCAAGGCCGCCTTCGGGGCCGATCAGCAGGGTGACACTGGATTCCCGGCTTAGCCCGCTGAGGCCGCTGGCACCATCCGGCGCAAGCAGCAGACGTGCTCCCGACGCTGAACCGGAGCCGGGAAGGCCGGCCAGCCAGGGGTGCAGTTCGGCCATCGGCGGTATCGCCGGCGGGCGGTTGCGGCCGCATTGCTCGCAGGCGGCGATAACCACGTTGCGCCAATGTTCCAGCTTGCGATCGGCACGCTCACCGGAGACGCGAACAATGGAACGTTCGCTGACGACGGGAACGATGGTGGCGGCGCCCAGTTCGGTGGCTTTCTGCAGCACGAAATCCATCCGGTCGCCGGCGGAGACGCATTGTGCCAGCGTGATCACCAGCGATGATTCGCGCTCGATGTCGAGCCGCTCGCCGATGCGCGCCGTGATCCGATCTCGCGCCGTCCCGGTCAGCACGGCGCGGCATTCGCCGCCTTCGCCGTTGAACAGCGTGACCGTTTCCCCCTCGCGCAGCCTCAAGACCGAGACATGCCGTGCGGCACGTTCGGGCAGCCGGATTTCGGCACCCGGGCCCAGTGTTTCCGGCACAAAAAAGCGTGGCGCGCGGTGGCTGGAGGCATTCCAGGGGGGCGAAACAGGGGTTTGTGGCTGCTGTCCGGAGGCTTTTGGGGGTTTGGCCATGATTCCGTGATTCTCCCACAGCGCACAGTTGGCCGTTTTGGGCCATATATCGCGGTTTTATGCCTCAAATGCTGCGCTTTTAAGCCCCATTCCTGCTAAGATGCCGCGCTTCGTTGCAGTGCCGCATCCTCTGCACACACTCTTCCGGTCAGGTTTCCCCCCGTGTCCTCCAATCGCCCCGTACGCAACATCGCCATCATCGCCCACGTTGACCATGGCAAGACCACGCTGGTCGACAAGCTGCTGCATCAGGCGGGTACCTTCGCCGCGCACCAGCACATCGCCGAACGCGTCATGGACTCCAACGATATCGAGCGCGAACGGGGCATCACGATTCTCGCGAAGAACACTGCGGTCGAATACAACGGTTTCCACATCAATATTGTCGATACGCCGGGTCATGCCGACTTCGGCGGCGAGGTCGAGCGCGTGTTGTCCATGGTCGACGGTGTGCTGCTGCTGGTCGATGCCGTTGAAGGCCCGATGCCGCAAACGCGTTTTGTGACGCGCAAGGCACTTGCGCAGGGTTTGAAGCCGATTGTGGTGGTGAACAAGGTTGATCGGCCGGGCGCGCGTCCGGACTGGGTGGTCAATGCCACCTTCGATCTGTTCGACAAACTTGGCGCGACGGAAGAACAACTGGATTTTGCGGTCGTCTACGCGTCAGCGCTGAATGGCTATGCCGTGCTTGATCTGGCTGACGCGCCTTCTCCGCATGCGTCGAGCGCCGAACTTCCCCGCGGTGAGGACAACGTCAAGCACGGTGACGCCGGTGACAAGGTGCTGGACATGCGGCCGCTGTTCGACACTGTCATTTCGCGTGTGCCTTCGCCGCCCGGCGATCCCGAAGGTCCGCTGCAGTTGCAGATCAGCAACATCGACTATTCGAGCTATGTCGGCCGCATCGGCATCGGCCGTGTGGCGCGCGGCAAGGTACGCCCGGGCCAGGACGTGCTGGTCATGACCGGTGACCAGGAACAGCGCAAGGCGAAAATCAACCAGGTCCTGGGTTTCCGCGGACTGGAGCGCGTGCAGGTTGACGAGGCGGTGGCCGGTGACATCGTGCTGGTGAACGGCATTGAAGGCATCAGCATTGGCCAGACCATTGTCGACCCGGAAAAACCCGAGGCGCTGCCCATGCTGAAGGTGGACGAGCCCACCCTGACCATGAATTTCCAGGTGAACAGCTCGCCGCTGGCCGGCAAGGAAGGCAAGTTCGTCACCAGCCGGCAGCTGCGCGAACGGCTGCAGCGTGAACTGCAGTCCAATGTGGCGCTGCGCGTGGAAGATACCGCCGATACTGACGTATTCATGGTGTCGGGGCGCGGCGAGTTGCACCTCACGATCCTGATTGAAAACATGCGCCGTGAAGGCTACGAGCTGGCGGTTTCCCGTCCGCGCGTGATGCTGAGGATGGTCGACGGCGTGAAGTGCGAGCCGTTCGAAATCCTGACGGTCGACGTCGAAGAAGCGAATCAGGGCGCCGTCATGGATGCTCTGGGGCAGCGTCGCGGCGACCTGGTGGACATGCAGTCCGACGGACGTGGCCGTGTGCGCCTCGACTATCGCATCCCTGCGCGCGGGCTGATCGGTTTTCAGGGCGAGTTCCTGAACCTGACGCGCGGTAACGGCCTGCAAAGCCATGTGTTTGATGACTATGGTCCGATGAAGCCGGATCTGGCCGCGCGCCACAACGGTGTGCTGATTTCCGCCGAGCATGGCGCAGCGGTTGCCTATGCCCTGTGGAAGCTGCAGGATCGTGGCCGCATGTTCGTGTCGCCGGGAGATCCGCTGTACGAAGGCATGGTCATCGGTATCCATTCCCGTGACAACGACCTCGTGGTCAATCCCGTCAAGGGCAAGCAACTGACCAACGTGCGTTCTTCAGGGACGGATGAAGCGGTGCGCCTGGTGCCGCCGATCGAGTTGACGATCGAAAAGGCGGTGGAGTTCATCGCCGATGACGAACTGGTGGAAATCACCCCGAAGAGCATTCGCATCCGCAAGCGCCATCTGCTCGAGCACGAGCGCAAGCGCGCATCGCGGACGACGAACAGCGAAACAGCCGTCTAGCCGGCGGGAGCGCCGACTGCACCCGTATCAGCGGGTGCAGGCCCAGGCGACCGGCTTGCAGCCGGCGCCGCAGGCTTTCAGGGCCTTGGTTTCGGCCTCGGCCCGCGTATAACCCTTCTGTGCCTTGAATCCCTTTGGTCCGTCGGCAATGGCTCCGCATTCGCTGCTGAGGGTGAGCACCACTTCGCAGCGTTGATTGGCGCATTCGTTCAGCGCGGTGATGGCCGCGTCCCTGGCGTTGGCGAAATCGTGGCTGTAGCCGTAACTGCCCGATTCGCGATGCCAGGCGATGGCGCCATGCGTGACCTTTCCCTTCTTCGCGCTTTCCGGCTTGGACTTCTTTTCTGCGGCAATGCCGTAGGTCGTCCCGGCAAGCAGGGTCAGGACACAGTAAATCACCATCGGAAGGTGGGGAATGTTCATGTGAATAATGTACCGCGTTGGTTGCGGTTCCGTAAACGCTTGCCTTCCCTGCCGCGGCGCTGGACAATGCGCGCTTTTTTCCATTCATTCATGGTCACCCGCAAACAACCAGCAAAATCCACCAAACTGAATTCCGGTCCCCGCTTTGTCGTGAGGCGCTCCGGCATACACGGTCGGGGCGTATTTGCCCGCCGTCCGATGCGCGAAGACGACACCATCATCGAGTACAAGGGCGAGATCATCTCTGAAGCAGAGATCGACCGGCGTTACCCGGAAGATATGGAGGGGCTCAACCACACCTTCGTGTTCGGGGTGGAGCACGACTACAACATCGATGGCGGCGTGAACGGCAATGCAGCGCGCTGGTTCAACCATTCCTGCCAGCCCAATTGCGACACCTTCGAGGAAGACCGGCGCATCTTCGTCCGCGCCGCTCGCAACATCCGGCCGGGGGAAGAGTTGACGTATGACTATGCGATCCAGGCCGGGGAGCCGCTTACCAAGGCGCTCAAGGCGCGCTGGCCCTGCTGGTGCGGCACCAAAAAGTGCCGCGGAACGGTGCTGGTGCCTTCACCGAAGCCGAAAAAGCGCAAGAAATGATGTTAGTAAGGACTAATTTACCAGTTCTTGCATTCACAAGAAGGTCTAAATTTACCGTAAAGTCATGAGGTTACCGTTAATTTCTATGGCCGGAGGAAAGTCGGCCTGATATAATTGTTTGCATGGCTCAGGGAGGGCGTGCAGCGTGTTGGTTTTGCGCTGTCCGTGCCCCATGGCCGGCAGCGCCCAGGCACCGCCTCCTGGCGGGTGATCAAACAGCCAGTGGAGCAAACATGAAGCTATGTCGTTGGGGCAGAAACGGATACGAAAAATCCGGAATGATCGATGCTCAGGGCCAGTTGCGTGACCTCTCCGGCGTGGTTTCCAACATCGACCAGGAGATGATTTCCCCCCGCGGCCTGGCAAAGTTGCAGAAAATCCGTCCGGAGTCTCTGCCGCTGGTGCGCGGCAATCCGCGGTTCGGAGTTCCCTACACCGGCATCTCGAAGTTCATCGGTATCGGGCTCAACTACCGCGACCATGCTGCGGAAGCCGGGTTGCCGGTGCCAACCGAGCCCATCGTGTTCCTGAAGGCCACGACCTCGATCACCGGCCCCAACGATGATGTGATCCAACCCAGGGGCTCCACGCAGCTCGACTGGGAGGCTGAACTCGGGGTCGTGATCGGCACCCGCGCCCAGTATGTTCCCGAGGACAAGGCGCTGGAATACGTGGCCGGTTACACCATCGTCAATGATGTTTCCGAACGTGCTTTCCAGCGTGCGACAGCGCAGTGGGACAAGGGCAAAGGGTTCGATTCGGCCGGTCCGATCGGCCCATGGCTGGTGACCACCGATGAAATCACGAACCCGCAGGCGCTGGACGTGTGGCTCGATGTGAACGGCGACCTGATGCAGAACGGCAATACCCGCGACATGATCTTTTCCGTGGCGAAAATCGTGTCGCATGTCAGCCAGTACATGACGCTGTTGCCGGGCGATATCATCTGCACCGGTACTCCGGCCGGCGTGGGTATGGGCAAGAAGCCCGATTCGGTGTATCTGAAGCCGGGTGATGTGATGATGCTCGGCATCAAGGGCCTGGGTGAGCAGCGGCAGCGTGTGCTGGCTTTCAAGGGCTAGGAATGCCTCTGTCTTTCCAATAAGAAACGGCGCCAATGGCGCCGTTTCTTATTGGTGCGTCTTCAGGCCAAGGGCGTCACTCGGGGATTGGTACTACTTCGTCCCCGCAGCGCGGTGCTTCGTCACCAGCGTGGGCGCGGGGCGCGTGCCCACCGTCAGTTCCCGGACGAAATTCGGCAGTGCGAATACCGCCTGGTGGGTTGCGCCGTTGTAGTACTGCAGGTGCGTCAGTCCGCGCCGGGCGATGCGCCGGTCCACTTCAGCAGCCGCGATTTCGGTGGGGTCCAGCGTATCGGAACAACAGGCCATGCCCCACAGGCAGCCATAAAGCGGGATGAACATCGTGTACGGGCGCACTACGGCAAATACATTGGCCAGCCGTTTGTAATGTTCCCTGACCCGCTCCGGCCGGGAGACCGGCGAGCCCAGATGCAGCGTGAGGGCGCCGCCCGGTGCAAGTGCGCGCTTGCAGTCGCTGAAGAAAGCTTCTTCATAGAGTGCGGTCGCGGGACCGACCGGATCGGGCAGGTCGAGCACGATCAGGTCGAATTTCTCACGGGTCTCCGCAATGAACTTGAGTCCGTCCTGGATCAGCAGGCGCAGCCTCGGGCTGTCGAAAGCGCCCTTGTGGATTTCGCCAAAATACTTGCGGGCTATTTCCACGACCTTGCCGTCCAGTTCCACCAGCGTGACCTGATCCAGTGACGGATGCTTGAGCAGTTCCTCGGCGGCACCCCCGTCGCCGCCACCGATGATCAGTGCTGTGCGTGGTTTGGCATGGGCTATCGCGGCAGGATGGATCAGGTTCTCGTGATAGACGAACTCTTCACGTTCCGAGGTCATGAAACAGCCGTCCAGCCGGAACAACCTGCCGAATTGCGGCGTGTCGTGGACTTCCAGACTCTGCAGCCCGGTGTGAAAATCCTCCAGGCGCTTTTCCGATCGGATGAAAAATCCGTAGTCGGGATTCAGGTTTTCGTAGAGATGTTGCTCGTCCCGCGGCACATCGTGACGCACGTAGTCTGCGGGATCGAATTTCGCCATCAGCTGGCGCATGACCTGATCGGCCTTGGAGCCATTGTCCTGGGTGAAGTTGCAGACGTAGACATCCAGCGTCACGCTGTTCAGCTCGGGCCAGGTATGGATCGCGAGATGCGACTCGGCCAGCACCACGGCGCCAGTGACGCCATGGCCGTCGAACTGATGGAAAAGATCGCCCAGGCTGGTGAGCCCGGCCAGTTGTACCGCATCGAGGCAGAACTGCCGGAGGAGGTCCCGGTCAGTCAGGTAGCGTGCATCACCTCTGCAGCCGTACAGATTGGCGACAATATGAAGACCCTTCAATTTGCATAAATCCCCATTTTGCCGTTGTCCCGCGGAGACTTTCTACATCCCCCCCACCGCTGCATCGATCAAGCGACGAGCGAGTGACATTTTACCCGGAATGGACGGCAGTTTGTCGATGTCGTACCAGTTTGCCTCACTGATTTCGACAGGGTCGATGTTGATTTCGCCGGATTCGTAATCGGCGATGAATGCGATCATCATCTGATGCGGAAATGGCCATGACTGGCTGGCCACATAACGCACGTTCTTTACCGTGAGGCCGACCTCCTCCATGACCTCGCGCGTAACGCATTGTTCCAGCGTTTCGCCGGGCTCGACGAATCCTGCTAGCACGCTGACCATGCCGCGGCGGAAGCGGGGTGAACGCGCCAGCAGGATCTGGTCGCCCCTGCGTACCAGTGCCATGATGGCCGGCGTGACCTTTGGATAGGTGATGAGGCCGCAGTTCGAGCACTGGCGTGCGCGTTCCTTCAGATGGGCCACCGTCGGGCTGCCGCAGACACCGCAGAAGGAATGGGTACGCTCCCACTCCAGAAGCTGCGAGGCCCGACCGGCGATGGACAGCAGGTCATCGTCAAAGGCGCCATAGAGTTCGCGCAGCCCCAGCCAGCCCCAGCCGGGAGGATCCTCCTCCTGTTCCTCGACTTCGGCCGAATAGCAATGCACGTTTCCGAGCATGCCGAGATAGTGTTCGCGCAGGACCTTGAGTCCGATGGCCTCAGGATGCGGCACCGGCGGCAGGGCGGCCGTGCCGTGTTCCCCCTGGGTGACCAGCAGGTTGTTGTTGCGGAACACGAACCACAGCGCCTTCTCCGGCGCCGGTTCCGGAGTGGCATAAAGCGACTGATAGGTGCTGGGCCAGCGAAACGGTATGTCCATGCTTTTCCCTGTCAGGGCGGTTATTTCAGGCGGCGAATCAGGCTGGAAGTGTCCATGCGTCCGCCGCCCGATTGCGAAAGTTCATCGTAATAGCCGGCAATGAGCCGCGTGACCGGCAGGTTTGCGCCGAGGCGCACCGCTTCTTCGGCACAGATGCGCAGGTCCTTGCGCATCCAGTCCACGGCAAAACCGAAATCAAATTTGTCCTCGGCCATGGTCCTGCCGCGATTTTCCATCTGCCAGGATTGCGCTGCGCCCTTGGATATGACCTCCAGCACGCGGCTCAAATCCAGACCGGCTTTCTGCCCGAACGCGATGCCTTCGGACAGCCCCTGCAGCAGGCCGGCGATGCAGATCTGATTGACCATCTTGGTCAGTTGTCCGCTGCCGGAAGGGCCCATCAGCGTGACGGCTTTCGCGAAATGTGTCATGACCGGTTTGACCCGTTCGAAAGCTGCAGCCTTGCCGCCAACCATCACCGTGAGCGTGCCGCCTTCAGCCCCGGCCTGGCCACCGGATACCGGCGCGTCGAGAAAATCAAGCCCACGCTTTTCGGCTTCGATGGCCAAATCACGGGCAACGTTTGCCGATGCTGTGGTGTGGTCTGCGAAGACCGTCCCCCTGTCCATGCCTGAAAATGCACCGTCCGCGCCAGTCGTGACGGCGCGCAGGTCGGGGTCATCGCCAACGCAGCAAAAGACGATGTCCGCGCCTTGGGCCGCTTCTGCCGGCGTGGGCGCGGAGCGGCCGCCGAATTTCGCCACCCAGGCGGCAGCCTTTGCGGGTGAGCGGTTATAGACAGTCACGACATGGCCACCGCGGGTCGCGAGATGGCCGGCCATGGGAAAGCCCATGACGCCCAGGCCGATGAATGCGAGTTTTTGCTTTTCCATGCTCCCTCCATCAGCCCGGAACAGGCGGGAATATCGCAGGACGGCTCGCCAAGAGAGCGAGAATGCCCGATAATTATAAACTTTCCCGCCCCCATCATTCCTGTTCCGCCCAGTTCGGATTTCCAAGCGCGATGAGCCAAAACAACGACAACGCCATCCGCATCGGAGCCGCCGGCGGCTCCGAGCAGATGATGGCCAACGCCATACGGGCGCTGGCAATGGACGCCGTTCAGGCGGCCAATTCCGGTCATCCCGGCATGCCCATGGGCTTGGCCGACATTGCCGTGGCCTTGTGGGGCAGGCATCTGCGCCACAACCCGGGCAATCCGCACTGGCCCAACCGAGATCGTTTCGTACTTTCCAACGGCCATGGTTCGATGCTGCTGTACGCATTGCTGCACCTGACCGGTTATGCATTGCCGATGTCGGAGCTGCGCAATTTCCGCCAGCTCCATTCCAAGACGCCTGGCCATCCCGAATACGGCATGGCACCCGGCGTTGAAACCACCACCGGTCCGCTCGGCCAGGGCATTGGCAACGCCGTGGGCATGGCGCTGGCCGAACGTCTGCTTGCCGCGGAATTCAATCGCCCCGGTTTTGACCTCATCGACCACCATACCTATGTCTTTCTCGGTGACGGTTGCATGATGGAAGGCATCTCGCACGAAGTCTGTTCCCTGGCCGGTACGCTGGGTCTGGGCAAGCTGATCGCGCTCTATGACGACAATGGCATTTCCATCGATTCGGAAAAGGGCTCGATCAAGAGCTGGTACACCGACGATGTGCCCAAGCGCTTTGCCGCCTACGGCTGGCAGGTGATCGCCAATGTGGACGGGCATGATGCTGCGGCGGTCAGCCGTGCCATCGGCAAGGCCAAGCGCGAGACCGGGAAACCGACGCTGATCTGCTGCAAGACCATCATTGGCAAGGGTGCGCCAACCAAGGCCAACACCGGCAGCGCGCATGGCGCGCCGCTGGGCGACAAGGAAATCGCCGCCGCGCGTGAAGCAATGGGCTGGCCGCACGCGCCTTTTGTGATTCCGGACGAGGTCTACGCAGAGTGGACGGCGAAACGCAAAGGCGCGCGCCGCGAAAACGAATGGAAGAAACTGCTTGCCGCCTACTCGCAACAGTTTCCGCAGCAGGCTGCCGAGTTCAACCGGCGCATGGCAGGTGATCTGCCGACGGACTGGCCCGCGAAGGCTGAAGGGCTGGTCGCCGGCGTTGTTGCCAAGGCTGAGAACATCGCCACGCGCAAGGCGTCGCAGAATGCGCTCGAGGTCCTGGTGCCGGCTTTGCCGGAAATGGTCGGCGGTTCAGCCGACCTTGCCGGGTCCAACCTCACGATGGTTAAGGACTCCAAGCCTGTCAGCGCGGGTACCTCGGCGGGTGGCAACTATGTGTTCTACGGCGTGCGTGAATTCGGCATGGCGGCGATCATGAATGGACTGTCGCTGTATGGCGGCCTCATTCCCTACGGCGCCACCTTCCTGACGTTCTCCGACTATGCGCGAAACGCCCTGCGCATGGCGGCACTGATGAAGATCCGCACCATCTACGTGTTCACCCATGACTCGATCGGATTGGGCGAAGACGGCCCGACCCACCAGTCGGTTGAACACGCCTCCAGTCTCCGGCTGATCCCGAACATGGACGTGTGGCGTCCGGCTGACGGGGTTGAAACCGCCGTTGCGTGGGTGTCCGCGGTGGAGCGCAAGGACGGCCCGACATCGCTGCTGCTCTCGCGCCAGAATCTGCCGCCGCAGCAATATGACGCCGACAAACTGGCTGCAGTCCGGCGCGGCGGCTATGTGCTGTCTGATGCGGCCGGTGCACGGGCGGTCATCATGGCCACGGGTTCGGAATTGCAACTGGCCATGGCCGCGCAGACCGCGCTCGCCGCCGAAGGCATTCCGGTGCGCGTGGTGTCCATGCCAGGCACTTCGGTATTTGACCGGCAGGATGCTGCGTATCGCGCTTCGGTGTTGGGCACCGGATTGCCGCGCATCGCAATCGAGGCCGGGGTCAGCGACTACTGGCGCAAGTATGTCGGCGCCGTCGATTCTCGCCAGGGTGCGGTGATCGGCATCGACCGGTATGGCGAGTCGGCACCGGCCGGCGAGTTGTTCAAGTTCTTCGGTTTCACCGTGGACAAAGTTGTTGGTACGGTGAAGGGACTGATTTGATCGCGGCCGGTTATGAATGGACCGCGGCGTTTGAAGTTATAGGGACAAAGGAGCCTCTGCAATGACGATTCGAGTTGCCATCAATGGCTATGGCCGCATCGGCCGCAATATCCTCCGTGCGCACTATGAGGGTGGCAAGAAGCATGATATCCAGATTGTTGCGATCAATGACCTGGGCAATGCCGAGACGAATGCCCACCTCACGCGCTACGACACCGCCCACGGCAAGTTTCCAGGAACGGTGGCGGTGGATGGCGACTTCATGGTCGTGAACGGCGACCGCATCCAGGTCTGCGCCAAACGCAACCCGGCCGAGCTGCCGTGGAAGGACCTCAAGATTGATGTTGTTCTGGAATGCACGGGCTTCTTCACCTCCAAGGAAAAGGCCGGCGCGCACCTGACCGCCGGTGCAAGGAAGGTGATCATTTCAGCACCGGGTGGTGCCGATGTGGATGCCACCGTCGTCTACGGCGTCAACCACGGCGTACTGAAGTCCTCGCATACCGTCATCTCCAATGCCTCCTGCACCACGAATTGCCTTGCCCCGCTGGTCAAGGCGCTGGATGATCGCATCGGTGTGGTCACCGGGCAGATGACCACCATCCATTCCTACACGAATGACCAGGTGCTGACCGACGTCTATCACGAGGACCTGCGCCGGGCGCGTTCAGCCACCATGTCCATGATCCCGACCAAGACCGGTGCCGCGGCGGCGGTCGGTCTCGTCCTCCCGCATCTGAACGGCAAGCTGGACGGCTTCTCCATTCGCGTGCCCACCATCAATGTGTCGCTGGTCGACCTGTCGTTTGTGGCCAAGCGCGAAACCACGGTGGACGAAATCAACAAGATGGTGAAACAGGCTTCGGAAACCGACCTGAAAGGCGTGCTGGAATACAACACCGCGCCGCTGGTCTCGGTCGACTTCAACCACAATCCCGCATCTTCCACCTTTGATGCGACGCTGACCAAGGTCTCAGGCAGCCTGGTAAAAGTGTTTTCCTGGTATGACAATGAGTGGGGCTTCAGCAATCGTATGCTGGATACCACCGTAGCCTTGATGATTGCAAAGTAATTAAGATGGTCATGAAGCCCCGCTCATTGAGGCGCAGGCTAACATCGCGGAGCGATGTTAAGACGGCGACAGCCGTCGGCCGCAGCCACAATGCTCAGGGCTTCAGCAATCGTATGCTGGACACCACCGTAGCCTTGATGAATGCAAAATAAGACGTAATTTGATTGACGCTGTGCGTGCCAAATAAACCGCAAAGAGAGGAGTCAACATGACCACGAATACCGCTTCCTTGCCCACCCTGGCCACGACGCTGTGGCCTGTCGCAGGTGATACCGCCCGCAACCGCGAACTGCTGCGTGCCGTGGTGCTGGCGCTGGCCGGCAGCGTGTTGATGACGCTCTCGGCCAAAATACAGATTCCGTTCTGGCCCGTTCCGCTCACCATGCAGACCTTCGTCGTCCTGGTTCTCGGCATGGCGTATGGCTGGCGCCTGGGTGCCGCTACCATGATGCTTTACCTGGTCGAAGGCGCCTGCGGACTGCCCGTATTTGCCGGCACGCCGGAAAAAGGCATTGGTCTCGCCTACATGGTCGGGCCGACCGGTGGCTATCTGGTCGGCTTCGTGCTGGCAGCCGCACTGTGTGGCTGGCTCGCAGAGCGCGGCTGGGATCGCAGCATTGTTCGCGTTGCAATTGCCATGCTCATTGGGCATGCGCTGATTCTCGGGCTCGGCACCGCCTGGCTGTCCAGCCTGGTTGGCATCGAGAAGGGCATCCAGTTCGGCCTGACCCCGTTCTGGACTGCGACGATCCTGAAGACCGCGCTGGCCATGGCCGCGTTGCCGCTGGCCTGGCAGTTTGCCGGCAAGCGGCGCTGACGCGCTGACGCAGGAGGAAGCCTGTAGTGCATGTTCTAAGGATGTATGACCTGGACCTCGCCGGCAAGCGTGTGTTCATAAGAGCCGATTTCAATGTTCCCCAGGATGAGTCCGGCAGGATTACCGACGACACCCGGATTCGCGCGTCGGCACCGGCAATCGAACATGCACTGAATGCCGGTGCGGCCGTCATGGTGGCTTCCCACCTGGACCGGCCCAGGGAAGGTGAATTCGATCCAAAGCTGTCTCTGGCGCCGATGGCTGCCCGGCTTGCCGAAATTCTCGGCCGGCCGGTGCCACTGCTCCGCGACTGGGTCGACGGCATCGCAGTCAGGCCCGGTGAATTGGTGATGCTGGAAAACTGCCGCGTCA